>JBEVNG010000016.1:0-11331 GCA_040508235.1 Polyangiales bacterium
TCGAGCTTGTCGATGTTGCCGCGCTCGATGGCGGCATCGCGCAGGCCCTTGAGCGCGCTCAGCGTGATGCCCGTGGCCCCGGGGTCACGCGCGCGGATCATGGCGTCGATTGCGTTGATGGTGCCCGACGAGCCGATCGCCTCGGCAAAGTCCGCCTTGCGGTACATGCGCTCGACCGGCTCGATCTCCAGCCGCGCGGCCATGCTGGCCTGACGGAAGCGCTCGCGCGTGATCTTGCCGTCCGGGAAGAAGCGCTCGGAGAAGGTGACGCAGCCCATTTGCAGGCTGTCCATGCGCTGTGCTTCCTCGCCGGCGCCGAGGATCAGCTCGGTGCTGCCGCCGCCGATGTCCACCACCAGCCGCTGTCCGCTCAGCGAGGGCAGGTCGTGGGTGACCCCGCGGAACAGGATGCGCGCTTCTTCGCTGCCGGGCAGCACGTCGATGTCGTGGCCGAGCTGCTGCTCACAGCGGCGCAGGAACGCGCGCCGGTTCTTGGCGCGCCGAAAGGTGTTGGTGCCCACGGCACGCACGTGGCTGCGCGGTGTCTCCGCGAGGCGCTGCCCAAACCGCTTCAGGCACGCGAGCGCGCGCGCCTCGGCCTCCGCGGCGATGCCGCCCTCCCCGTCCATGCCGCGCGCCAGCTGGACGCGCTCGCGCATGCGGTCGACGACCTTGAGGTGCCCGTCCACCACGCGCGCGATCACCATGTGAAAGCTGTTCGAGCCGAGGTCGACCGCAGCGACCGGTGCGCCGGGCGGAATATCACTTGTCACAAAACCTCCCCCGAATCGTCACAAACTTCGCGCTATGGACAAACTCGCGCTACGGACACCGGTGGTACCGGCAACGAAGCGTGGACTCATGCCGTGCTCTGCCCGCACGCGGGCTGACCGCGCGCCTGGACCAGGTCCGTCCGACGATTTATCCATGCTGCCAGCAAGGACGCCAGCAGGTGAGGGACTCGCAAAGCTGCCCAGCGCGGGCAGCGAGCCCCTTGCCGACGCCACCGAGGTGCCTAGCGCGCGGGCCGTCGAAGCGCGCGGTCCGTCCGCGCGCGAGCAGAGCCTGATCGACCTGCGCCATCCTGGGTTCTTCCTCAATCGCGAGCTGACCTGGCTCAACTTCAACCACCGCGTGCTCAACGAGGCCCAGGACAAGCGCACCCCGCTGCTGGAGCGCCTCAAGTTCCTCGCGATTGTGGGCTCGAACCTTGACGAGTTCCACATGAAGCGCGTCGGCGGCCTCAAACAACAGGTCGGCGCCAAGCTGCTCGAGCTCACGGTCGACGGGCGCACCCCGCGCCAGCAGATCGAGGAGGCCCGCGTGGCCGTGCTCGACATGTGCCAGAAGGCCGAGATCACGCGCGGAAAGCTGATGCGCTCGCTGTCTCCGCGCGGCATCAAGGTGGTGCCTTACGGCAACCTGCGCGCGCCCGACCAGGCCTGGCTGCGGCAGTACTACGTCGACAACGTGTTTCCGCTGGTGACGCCGCAGTCCATCGACCCGGCGCACCCGTTCCCGTTCGTGTCGAACCTGTCGCTGAACCTGCTGGTCAGCGTGCGCACGCCGGAGGGCGCGCAGGTGATGTCGCGGGTGAAGCTGCCCATCGGCGGCGGCATCACGCGCTTCGTGCGCGTGCGCGACTCGCTCACCTTCGTGCTGCTCGAGGACATCGTCGCGCGTCACCTCGACCTCTTGTTCCCGGACTCCACCATCGAGAGCTGCGAGCTGTTTCGCGTCACGCGCAACGCCGTGGCGGAGAAGGACGAGGAACAGGCCGACGACTTGCTCGAGATGATCGAAGCGGAGCTACGCGAGCGCAAGTTCGCGCCGGTCGTGCGCCTGGAGATCAGCGCAGGTATGGAACGCGCACACCGCGAAAAGCTCGCGCAGGAGCTGGAGCTCGCCGACCCAGACGACGTGTTCGTGGTGCACGGCATGCTCGCGCTGCGCGATCTGATGGAGCTGTCCGCGCTGCCGATCGCCGAGCTGCACGACCGTGCGCACCGCCCCGTCGACCACCCGCTGCTGGCGGACTCGAGCAACATCTTCCAGTCGATCCGCGACGCCGGCTCGCTGCTGGTCTACCACCCGTATCACTCGTTCTCGAGCTCGGTGGAGCGCTTCCTGCGCGAGGCCGCCAGCGATCCGCGTGTGCGCGCCGTGAAGATGACGCTGTACCGCACCAGCGCGGAGACCTCGATCGTCGAGCACCTGGTCGAGGCCGCGCGCAACGGCAAGCAGGTCGCGGTGGTGGTCGAGCTGAAGGCGCGCTTCGACGAGGAGGCCAACATCCGCTGGGCCTCGCGCCTGGAGTCGGCGGGCATCCACGTCACCTACGGCATCGTCGGCCTCAAGACGCACTCCAAGGTCACGCTGGTGGTGCGCCAGGATCCCGGCGGGCTCAAGCGCTACGTGCACATCGGCACCGGCAACTACCACGCCGGCACCGCGCGCCTGTACACGGACTTCGGGCTGTTCACGTGCGACGAGCACATCGGCCGCGACGCCACCGAGCTGTTCAACTACCTGACCACGGGCCTGGCCGCGGAGCGCCACTTCGAGCGGCTGCTGCTCGGCCCCAACTCCATGAAGCCGGCGCTGCTCGAGAAGATCGAGCGTGAGGCCGCGTTCGCGCAGGCCGGCAAGCCGAGCGCGATCCAGATGAAGATGAACGCGCTGGAAGATCCCGACATCGTGCGCGCGCTCTATCGCGCGTCGATGTGCGGCGTGCCCATCGACCTGATCGTGCGCGACACCTGCCGGCTGCGTCCGGGCGTGCCGGGGCTGAGCGAGAGCGTGCGCGTGATCAGCATCGTCGGCCGCTTCCTGGAGCACGCGCGCGTCTTCTACTTCCACAACGGCGGCCAGGAAGAATTCTTCCTGGGCTCGGCGGACCTGATGACGCGCAACCTGGAGAGCCGCGTCGAGGTGCTGGCGCCGATCGAGCCGCCGGAGCTGCGCGAGGAGCTGCGTCGGCTGCTGGCGCTGCAGCGCGACGATCAGCGCTCGGCCTGGGACATGCGCGCGGATGGCAGCTACCAGCAGCGTCAGCCTCGCACGCCCGAGGCCAGGAAGAGCAGCCAGGAGCTGACGCTGGAGCTGACGCAGGAGCGCTTCGAGCTGTCGCTGGAGGGCAAGCAGGGCACGCAGAAGCGCGTGCGCACGCGGCGCTCGACGCTGGCGCGCCGTGATGCGCTACGCCCTGCCCGCCCCGTCCGCGAGCCGCGCGAGCCCTCCCAGAAGCCGAACTAGCTGCAGCTCAGAAGGTCGTCATCACGGAGCCGTCGCCGCAGGTGTCGCAGCCGGCGCCGAGCGGGTTGTCGTTGCAGCGCGAGGGACAGACCTGCACGCGCTCGACGGCGCCGGTGCCGCAGCCCAGCTCCGTGCTCACGACGTTGAGCTCCAGGTACGCGCCCAGTTGCTCGTAGCGCGCGGAGCACGCCGTGCTGGCGACCCAGGACGGGATCGGGCCGAGCGCGAGCAGCGCCTGGGCGGTCGGGTAGACCACGTTCGCGCAGTGACGCGTGAGCTCGCAGTCGTCGGCGCTGAGCGCCTTGGAGTCGCCGGCCTTGAGCACCACGCAGAGCTGGCCGCCGCCGGTGCATGCGGACTTCACGTCGATGCCGCGGCTCCACGGCTGCGCGGGCACCGGCTGCGGCTCGGCCCAGGCGTCGCACACGGGCTGCTTGCCGGTAAGATCCCAGCTGCTGGAGAAGACGTGTGCGGGAGCGCTCGGCGTGGTGGGCGACGCACAGATGGCGAGGTTCTCGAACTTGGCCTCCAGCCGGCACGGGCAGTCGCCGACCATGACCGGGTCCTCGCCCGTGCGCAGGCCCGTGTCGTCACCGGCGCACCCGACCATCAGCAGCGCGACCCCCAGCCCACCAAAGCGCATCCGACCAAGCTAAGGTCGGCCCCCCACTGTTACAACAGAACTGTGCCGGCGATGTGCGGTCGCTGACACGAAGGCAGCGTGCAAACGCGGTCCGTGCCACCATGGCCGGCCTATGGAAGCGGCACGCGAATCGGTACGCACCTTGATCATCGGGGCCGGCATGAGCGGGCTCGCCTGCGCCGCCTTCTCGCGCGATCCGGACTACCTGGTGCTCGAGCGCGACGACGAGATCGGTGGCTACTGCAAGACGGTCAAGCAAGACGGCTTCGTCTGGGACTACTCGGGTCACTTCTTCCACTTCAAGAACAAGGACATCGCGGACTACCTGCACGCGCGCATGCCGCGCCAGAAGATCCTCGACGTCGAGAAGAAGTCCTTCATCCACTACCGCGGTCAGAAGATCGACTTCCCGTTCCAGAAGAACATCCATCAGCTGCCCAAGGAGGAGCTGATCGAGTGCCTGGTCGACCTGTACTTCGCGCGCTTGCCCGGGCAGCCGCCGCAGCCGGAGACCAACTTCGAGGAGATGCTGTACGCGCGCTTCGGCCGCGGCATCGCGGAGAAGTTCTTGATCCCGTACAACGAGAAGCTGTACGCGTGCCGGCTCAGCTCGCTCGACAAGAACGCGATGGGTCGGTTCTTCCCGCACGCGGACCTGACCGACATCATCCGCAACATGCGGACCGCGGACAACTCCAGCTACAACGCGCACTTCACGTACCCGGAAGGCGGCGCGATCGAGTACGTGAAGGCGATTGCGAGCGAGGTGCGCCCGGAGCAGATCGCACTCGGCGAGAAGCTGATCTCGCTCGACCTGGAGCGGCGCATCGCCAGGACCGACAAGCGCGAGATCAAGTACGAGCGCGTGATCTCGTCGGCGCCGTTCGACAAGCTGCTCGCGGCGGCGGGCCTGCTGGAGGACAAGAGCACCTGGAGCTGGAACAAGGTGCTGGTGTTCAACCTGGGCTTCGACAAGAAGGGCCCGGATGACGCGCACTGGGTCTATTACCCCGACCGCTCGCTCTGCTTCTATCGCGTCGGCTTCTACGACAACATCTTCGACACCTCGCGCATGAGCCTGTACGTCGAGATCGGCTACCCGGCAGCGCACCATGTCGACGCCAACGAGACCGAGCTGATGCTGCGCCGCACGCTGACCGACCTCGGCCGCGCGGGCGTGGTGACGGACCACGAGCTGGTGTCGCATCACTCGGTGGTGCTCGACCCGGCGTACGTGCACATCACCGAGCGCTCCGTGAAGGAGCACGCCCGGCTCAAGCAGCAGCTCGCCTCGCACGGCGTGCACACGCTCGGTCGCTACGGTGGCTGGACCTACTGCTCGATCGAGGACAACGTGATCGAGGCGCGCGCGCTGATGGAGCAGCTCGCGTAAGCTTACTTGTTACGCGCGGCTTTTTCGTCGTGGCCGCTGGTGCCGAAGCGGCGTGCGATCTCGGCCTGCACGTCGCGCAGCGTGAGCTTGCGGAACAGCAGGCCCACCAGCATGTGGTAGACGACGTCGCCGCTCTCGCCGATCACGCGCTCGTCGCTCTCGTTCTCGACGGCGTCGGCGAGCTCGCCGCCCTCCTCGCGGATCTTCTCCGCGATCTTGGGCGCGCCCTTGTCGAGCAGCGAGCGCGTGTAGCTCTTTTCGGCGCTGGCGTCGCGGCGCGCGATCAGCTCCTGCTCCAGGCGCGGGAACGTGGGCGCGGCCAGGCCACCTTCGGACCGGGCGCCGTGCTTGTCGACGCGCTGATAGAAGCAGGTCTCGGCGCCGGTGTGACAGCTGGGGCCCTCTGGATCGACCAGGTAGACCAGGCAGTCCGCGTCGCAGTCGGTCCAGACCTCATGCACGTGCAGCACGTGGCCGCTCTCTTCGCCCTTCTTCCACTGCTTGTTGCGCGAGCGACTGAAGAAGTGGGCGAAGCCGGTGTCGAGCGTGTTCTGGAGCGCCTCGTCGTTGGCGTGCGCGACCATGCGCACCAGGCCGGTGTGCCGGTCCTGCACCACCACCGTGACCAGGCCGGCGGCGTCGCGCTTCAGCCAGTCAAACGCCGGCATCGGGCGCACCGCTGGCGGACACCGCGGCCGGGAGCACCGCGCCCTCGAGCTGCGACTCCATCTCCTCCGGCGTGACGCTGCGCGCGAGCGAGAGCTCGGCCACCAGCAAGTTGCGGCTGTGGTCGAGCAGGCGACGCTCGCCGTACGACAGCTCGCGCGTGGGGCGGATGCGCCAGAGATCGCGGTACACCTTGGCCACCTCGACCAGGCGGCCGCTGTTGACCAGCTCGCTGTACTCGCGGAAGCGACGGTTCCACGGGCCGGGCTTGACCGCGATCTCGCCGCTGCCCAGCACCGCGAACACCTCGGCTGCGATCTCCGCGTCGGCCACCTGCCGCAAGCCGGCGCGATCCGCGCCGTCGCAGGGGATCATCAGCTTCATCTCGGAGTGGATGACCTTGAGAACGTAGAAGTCCTTGCGGGTGCCAGCGATCTCCTTGGTCTCGATCGCGACAACCTCGGCGACGCCATGCGCGGGGTAAACCGCACGGTCGCCGACCTGGAACACTCCGCCGCTCTTCGCCATCAGGTCGACCATGTAGCATCGAGGCACCTCCGGCGCAGGCGGGCGGCGGCTTGTGGCGCTAGTTACCGAGGATCGTCCGCAGATCGTCGAAGAACATCATGCGTACGCCGGCCACCAGCTCGCGCGCGACCAGCGCGAAGGTGACCTCGGCGCCTTGATCGTCGACGCGGATCGCCATCGTCTCGGGCACGCGGGAAAAGCCCAGGGCGCGCCCCAGCTGGGCACCCGAGAGGCTGCGTGCGAGCGCGCGCAGGTTGTTCTCGGCGCCGGGCGGGAATTCGCCGCGCATGTCGATCGTGACCGCCAGGGCCTCATGCGTGGGCCGCACCGTCAACGCCATCGCCTGTTCGCGTGCGAACAACAGCGACACGCCGGTGCCCGGTTCGAACTGCAGGGGCTTGGGCGCGACCAGCAGCAGGGGCTCGGCGGCATGCTCCGCGAGCAGCGGGCCCACGTCGTCGACCAGGCCCGGCACCGCGGGGTTGGCGCGGCCCTCCAGCACCGCGGCCCGACGCGCGAGCAGCTTGGCGAGCCAGTCGGGCGGCGCATCCTTGGCGACCAGCAGCGCGTGCGGCGAGAGCGCGGCGTAGGCGTAGCGGCCCTCGCCGGCGAGGCCCTCGCGACGCTTGAGCGGCTCGTCGCTGGTCACGTCCGGCACCCCCAGGCGCTTGCCCGCGCGCTCCACCACGTCGTCCGCATCGAAGGGTCCCCGCGCGAGCATCAGCCAGCCGTGCGGCGGCAGCTCACATGCGACGGCCTCGTCGACCTGCAGTGGCGCGACCCCGGTGCGCTCCTGGAACGAGTGCTCACGCTCCTCGGTGACCAGCGTGCGCCAGAGCGCGAGCGAGGCCTGCTGCTCCGCGAGCGCGCGTGGTCGCGCCTGGATGACCCAGCTCGGCCCCGCCGGCACGAGGGGGAGCAAGCTACCGAGCCGCTGGTCTTCGTCCGCACGACCTCGGCGCTGCGCCCCGCCACAAGCGACGACGATCAGCGCGCAGGCGACCCCAAACCATTGCCAGCGCATCGCGACAGCGTACTTGACCGGTGGGTGGATGCTGGCTGAAATGTCGAAGGACATCGCGAGGAGAGCTGCCGTGGACATCATCTTGGCGCCGGACGTGTACGTGAATGCCTCCGTGGCGCCCGCCACCACACCCGACCGGGTCGTGCAGCGTGTACTCGGGCAGCACAAGGGCGAGAGCAAGGTCACCGAGTGGATCCTGGCACGCGTGGGCGCGATGCTCTCGCAGCTGCCCGCGTTCAAGGGCGACGCCGTGAAGGGGCAGGTCGATCTGATCCGCTCGTTCGTGAAGGTCGTGCCGGGTGCGGAGTCGTTCAAGGCGGACGCGTGGGCCGATGCGCTGGTGGCGAGCGCACGCGCCGCGGGCGTGGGTCGCGTGGTCACCGATCATCCGGACCTGCTCAAGCTGGAAGACAGCCGCGGCGTGGAGTTCATCTCCACGGAGACCTGGCTGCTCGAGGTCACCACGCCTCCGCCGCCTCCGCCTGGCGTCAAGTAGTGGAGCGCTCGCAGCGCGCGGACTTCGCCTTCGTGCACGAGCTGCGTGTGCGCTGGTCCGAGGTCGATCCGCAGGGCGTGGTGTTCAACCCGAACTACCTGGTCTACGCGGACATCGCGATGGGCGAGTACATGCGCGCGCTCGGCCACGCGTTCACGCTGGAGCCCAGCTCCGGCACGGACATCTTCGCGGTGCACGCCGAGCTCAACTTCTACGACTCGGCCAAGTACGACGACCAGCTGGTGATCGGCGCGCGCTGCACGTACGTGGGCCGCACCAGCTACCGCGTGCTGTTTGCGATCTTTCGCGACGGCGAGCTGCTCACGGAGGTGCGCAACGCGTACGTCCACGCGAGCCTGCGCGAGCGCAAGCCGCTGCCGCTACCGGACGCGCTGGTCGCGAGCATCGACGCGCACGAGCGCATCCCGCCACAGCGCAAGACCTGATCAGAGTGGGTAGTCGGCGAGGCCGTTGCAGCTGCCAAAGATGCCCACGGGATCGAGGCAGCGGCGCGAGGGCTGAATGCCGAGGCCGATGTTCTGCACCGGGTTCAGCGAGGCCGGGTCGACCGCGAGCGCGCCCGCGGGCCACGCGGTGATGAAGCCGAAGCACATCTCGTTGGACGTCTTCTCGCCGAACGGGATCGAGGACGTGCCGTCGTTGTCATAGAAGCAGGTGGTGTCGATGGTGTCGCCCGGCTTCAGGATGATGTCGTTCTTCTCGTATTTGAGCTGGGTGTTGAAGTCGAACGGCTGATCGCTCAGCTCTTCCTTGGTGCCGTTCTGACGGTTGATGGTGACCCGCATGCGCCTGCCCTGCTTGTGCATGTGCGGCCACACCTGAATGATGTGGATGTCGCCCTGATCGCGGCGCGGGTTGCAGCGGCCGTTGACCTCGTAGCTCTTGGCGCCGGGCGGCACGCAGATGCCCTCGCTGCCGGTGAAGTGCACGGCCGCGGTGTGCTCGCGCGTGTTGGGCTTGGCGGTGCACAGGCGCATGCCGGTCTGGTCACGCACCTCGGCCTGCTCGGTGTTGTAGTAGTGGACCTCGAGGATCAGGCCGGCGGTGGGGCCGCTGGGCATGTCGAGGCCGATGCCGCTGGGCATGGTCACGTCGTTGGCGCCCGGGGCCCAGCCGGCGAGCAGGTACGCGCCCGGCTCGGCCGCGCTGCACGGAGCGACCTCGCCGTCGCCGTGCAGGGCGGCATCGGTCCCGTAGAGCAGCCAGTGGTGCAGGATCTTGGTCTGGTCGAGCATCGACGCGAACCACAGGCCCTGCGAGTCGTCGACGTACGGAGGCTTGAAGTAGAAGCAGATGTAGCGATCGACCGTGCCCTCGAGGTTGCTGGCGCCTCCGGGCACCACGTATGGCTTGGTCTTGTCGGCCGGGTCGTGCGCCTTGAAGTCGAAGGTCTGCTCGCAGTCCTCCGGGCCCTTCAGATCGGCGTACTTGTCCTCGACCGGCTCCTGGCCGGCGTCCTTGGGCGTGGGATCCGGCTCTGGCGTGGCGCACTTGTCGCCCGCCGCGCGCGGCTGACCGCCGGCCTCGATCCAGGCATCGAGCGTAGCGAGCTCTTCCTCACTGAGCTTCACGTCGTCGCTGGCGGGCGGCATCGGCAGGCGCTCGTCGTGGATGCGCACACCGATCTGCTCGTAGACCTTCTTGTCCTTGGCCTTGGGCGACGGAGCCATCAGGTCCGCGTACGTGACCATCGACATCGGCGCCGCGAAGTCGGTGCTGGCGCCGTGGCAGCTGCCGCACTTCTCGGTGAGGATGCTCTGCACCTCGCACGGCACCAGCGCGGCCTGGCTGGAGCCGGTGGTGCTGTCACGCCCGGCGTCCCTGACGGTGCGTCCGGCGTCCTTGCCGCTGCACACGCAGTCGCTCCACTCGCCGTCTTCACACGTCTGCTTGCCCGAGCCGACGTCGCTGCAGTCGCAGCTCTTGGTCTTGCCGTCCGCACAGCTGCCCGTGGAGGGGTCTGTCTTGGTGGTGGTACCGCTGGAGCTGCAGGCGCTGAGCCACAGCGCCCCGAGCAGCCAGGGCAACGTCCCGACGGGCGATCGATAAGTCATGGCAAGGTCTCCCAACGTGGATTCGGACGCGGACAAGTCAAAGCGCGCGCAGCCCCTTGGGCTCGCGAGAGAGGGACGAGAGCGCATGGCGGAGCGAGGGGGCGCCCGGGCCGACACAGGCTTCGGCTTCACGCTGCGCCGCCTCCCAGTGGGGCAGCGCCCGGGCGAGCAGCGCGCGGCCGCTCTTGCTCAGCGAGAGCCGGCGCACCCGACGGTCCTGCGGATCCGGGCGCACGCGCACCAGGGCACGCCGCTCCAGCGGCTTGAGGTTCGCGGTCAGCGTGGTGCGGTCCATGACCAGCCACTCGGCGAGCACGCCGAGCGACGGCGGCTCGGACGCCGACAGCGCCATCAGGATGGAGAACTGCCAGCTGCTCAGGCCGCAGGGGCGTAGCGCCTCATCGAAGCGGCGCGCGAGTGCACGTCCCGCGCGCTGCACGTGCAGGCAGAGACACCTCTCCCCAACCTGGCGCGCCTGCTCCGCGGGCACGATGGAAGCCGAAATCTTCACCAGCGCAGTTATGTTGAATATCAACGCATCTGTCACCGACCGCTGCGACCGTTGGCTTGACCGAGCAAGCACGTGCACCGTCAGACAAGCGCGGACCTGCGCTCGCACGCGGGTCGACGAGGGCGCTCGGTGCGCGGGGGGACGCGCGAGCGCTCTCGTGCAGGTCAGCTCGGGCGCGGAGCCTTGGCGGACTTGGCTTCGGCTGCGGCGGCGGCCTTGCCGTTGGCCTTTTCTTCCGCGGGCTTCTCGCTCTTGGCCGCGGGCGCCGGGCCGCGCTTGAGGCCCTTGGCCTCGAACACGCGCTGCTCGATCTCGTTGAGCATCTGCGGGTGCTCCTCGAGGAACACGCGCGAGTTGTCGCGGCCCTGCCCGATGCGCTCGCCGCTGTAGCTGTACCAGGCTCCGGACTTGTCGATGATCTTGAGCTCGGTCGCCAGGTCGATCACGTCACCCGAGCGCGAGATGCCCTTGCCGAACAGGATGTCGAACTCGCACGCCAGGAAGGGCGGCGCCATCTTGTTCTTCACGACCTTCACGCGCGTGCGATTGCCGATCGCGTCCTCGCCGACCTTGATGGAGCCGACGCGACGGATGTCGAGGCGCACCGAGGCGTAGAACTTGAGCGCGTTGCCGCCGGTGGTGGTCTCCGGCGAGCCGAACATGACGCCGATCTTCATGCGGATCTGGTTGATGAACACCAGGATGGTGTTCGACTTGTGCACGGTGGCGGTGAGCTTGCG
>JBEVNG010000024.1:0-21186 GCA_040508235.1 Polyangiales bacterium
GGGGCCGCCCTTCTCGTAGCCGACCACGCGCACATTCACGGCCTTGCCCTCGGGCGCCGAGAACGAGTAGCTGGAGCGCACCTTGAAGCGGTAGCCCTTCAGGTACGAGAAGATGCCGTAGCCGTGGCCGCGGTACTCGAGGTTGACGGTGAGCGTGTGCTCGCCCGGCACGATGCTGCCGTTGTAGACGTCGAACTCGGTCTTGTCGCTGAGCCCGCCCTCTTCGTCCGCACGGTTGAGGATCGGCGCGCCGTCGAGCGCGTACACGACCTTCACCAGCTTGTAGGAGCCGCTCATCTTGTTCTCGTGGACGATCACCGTCTGCGAGCCAGCGACGACACCCTGCAGCACGGTCTCCGCGAGCAGCGAGAGGCGCGCCTTGGAGCGGAAGATCTGCTCCTTGAGCTCGTTGATGCGCTGCTCCAGATCGCGCAGTCGCACCGCGTAGGTCGCCGCGTCGACCTGGTTCTTCTCCGCCGTGTTGGTGGTCGCCGCGGACGTCGCGCCCGCGGGCGCAGCCGTCGTTACGGGAGTCGTCGCGGGAGTCGCCGTCGCGGAGATCCCAGCATCGGTCGATGCACTGACACCCACGGTGGGGGTCGAAGCACCGAACACCTTCGTGGTCCCTGCGCCGGTGGACGCGTTGGGGGTCCCCGCGTCTTGACCCATCGCAAGGCCGGGCTGCAACGTGCTCAGCGTGAGCAGCGTTACCGCTCCGACCGAAGACCACAACGCCACTCTTCTCAGCATGCTGTCTCCCCTTGGAATCGGATGCGGCTCGCTGGTCGAAGCGCGCGTCTTCGCGCGCGAGCCAAAAACCGAGCCCCCGAAATCGTCACTGCGCCGCACCGCTTAATACCAAGCACCCCTGAGGTGGTCAACGCACACCATGGTGCCAACGATCCGAGCCGAAAAGGAATTTTGGACCGACCCCGGGTTCGCGACGCGTTCATCGCACCAAACTCCGGCGTGCGGGAAGAAACCAGCGGGGCCACTGCCGGGCTGGACGGAGCTCGTGACCCGCCGCGGCGAGGGCAAGACTGCGCGCGTGCGCAGGGTCGTCCACCATCATCACGGGCCCGCGACTGACTTCCCAGCGCTCGAACTGGTCGCTCAGCCCCTCGGAAGCGCCTACCACGAAGCAACAAACGCCCAGCGTGGCGGCATGGCCGCAGAAGCGCCCCACTGCGCGCGCCAGCTCCTCCTCGATGGGTCGGGTCAGGCGCGTCAGGTCGAGCAGGCAGCTGCGTGTGCCGGCGTGGAGCAGATCGCGCGCGAAGCGCTCCAGGGTCGGACCGAGGTCGGCCTCGTCGTGATTGCCCGCCAGGAAGATCGCGACGCAGCCTGGCGCGATCGGAAACGAGACCTGCCCCTCGGCCGCTTGCTCGCGCAGGACCCGGGTCGCGCGATCGTCGCGCGCGGCGCAGTAGCCCTCGAAGGCGATCAGCGTCAGCTCCTCGCGCTGGCTGGGCGCGATCGCGAGCCCCTGTTCCTGGAGCGCACCGCAGATCGCCTCGACCAGCGTCAGCGCGATGCCCGGGGTCGCGCCGAGGGCCGCCGCATGCCGGGCCAGCAACGTCAGCAGCGCGTAGCCCTCGTGCAGCGCGCCGCTGGAGAGCGCCGTCGCCAGCACCTCCAGCACCGGCTCGGCCTCGCGGGCCAGCGGCTCACTGAGTGCGCTGTCCTCGCGGAAGCGGGCGTGGGCCACGTACAGCGCGAGGAAACGGGCGCGCATCGTCGCGCGGGACAACGCCGTGAGGGACAACGAGGACTCTCCGCAATCCGGCATGCGCGCAGCGACATTGCCACCCCATGAGCCGCGGGGCAAAGGTGGCGCGAATCAAGCACGCCTCCGGCGGAAGTGGTAAAGGGCCCGGATGGCCTCCACCATCCTGGTCGTCGACGATGAGAAAAACATTCGCCGCACGCTGCAGATGGTCCTCGGGGGCGCCGGCTTCGACACGCTGGAGGCGGGCAGCGCCGAAGAGGGGCTGAAGCTGCTCGAGACACGCGAGGTCGATCTCGTGCTGCTCGACCTCAAGCTGCCGCAGATGAACGGCCTGGAGGCGCTGTCGATCATCCGCGCCAAGCCGGAGCTGGCGCGGCTGCCGGTGATCGTGATCAGCGGGCATGCCTCGGTGGCGGAGGCGGTCGAGGCGGTGCAGATGGGCGCCACCGACTTCTTCGAGAAGCCGCTCGATCGCGATCGCGTGCTGATCAGCGTGCACAACGCGCTGCAGACCTCGAAGCTGCAGCGTGAGGTCGAGCGGCTGCGCGCCGACTCGCACGAGCGCTACGAGATGATCGGCTCGGGGCCGGTGATGCGCCGGCTGTTCAGCGAGCTGGAGAAGGTCGCGCCCACCAAGGGCCGCGTGCTGATCACGGGCGAGAGCGGCACCGGCAAGGAGCTGATCGCGCGCGCCATCCACATGCTCAGCCCGCGCAAGGACGCGCCGTTCGTGAAGGTGAACTGCGCGGCCATCCCCTCGGAGCTGATCGAGAGCGAGCTGTTCGGCTACGAGAAGGGCGCGTTCACGGGCGCGCAGTCACGCAAGAAGGGCCTGTTCGAGCAAGCCAACGGCGGCACGCTGTTCCTGGACGAGATCGGCGACATGAGCCTCGACGCGCAAGCCAAGGTGCTGCGCGCGCTGCAGAGCGGCGAGATCACGCGGGTGGGCAGCGAGCAGACGGTGCTGGTGGACGTGCGCGTGCTGGCCGCGACCAACCGCGATCTGGAGCTGGCCGTGAGCGAGGGCCGGTTTCGCGAGGACCTGTACTTCCGGCTAAACGTGGTGCCGGTGCGCAGCCCTTCCCTGCGCGAGCGGCGCGAGGACGTGCCGGCGCTGGCGATGTCGTTCGCGCGCGCGTTCGCCAAGGAGAACGGCGTGCGCGACAAGCCGTTCGACCCCGACGTCCTGGAGGCACTGTCCGAGCGCAGCTGGCCCGGCAACGTGCGCGAGCTGCGCAACGTGGTCGAGCGCATGGTGATCCTGAGCGGCGACCAGGTCACGCTGGAGGACCTGCCACCCGAGGGCCGCATCCGGGAGTCGAACACGCAGGTCGACTCGATCCCGCCGCCACCGCGTCCAAGCCACGGCTCGATCCCGCCCGACGCCCACGTCACTCCGGAGGGCGGCGGCGATCGGCTGACGCTACGCGAGTTCCGCGACAAGGCCGAGGCCGACTACATCACCGCGACGCTCAAGGCGTACGACTGGAACATCTCACGCGCGTCCGTGGTGCTCGGCGTCGAGCGCACCAACCTGCACAAGAAGATGCGCGCCTTGAACATCCGTCGCGAGGGCGGCGGGCACGACTGAGGCGCGGAGCGCGAGCTCAGAGCCCTACCGCGAAGCTCTGGCTGTCCTCGCGCTTTTGCGGGAGGGCGCGGCTTAGCTGGGTCTGCAGCTGCTCGAACGCGTACGGCTTGGGGAGGAAGCCGATCTCGCCGACCTGGGCGCGCTCGATCTGGGCGCGCGTGAGGTGGTAGGCGCTCATCAGGATGACGCGGGTGCTGGGGTGCGCGAAGCGGAGGCGGCGGGCGAGCTCGAGGCCATCGACGCGCGGCATCATCAGATCGCAGACCACGATGTCGACGGGCTGCTCGGCGATGATGTTGAGGGCGTGCTCGCCGTCGGCGGCCTCGAGGACCTCGAAGCCTTCCATGCGAAGGCTGATCGACAGGCTCCGGCGGTGGTTGGCTTCGTCGTCCACGATCAGGATGCGATGCGACATGGTGCTGCCTTGCGTGCTGCGGAGGGGGCGGGCGGCCGAGGTTTTGGGTCAGCCCGCCGACGACTTGCACTTCAGCCGAAGCAACCGACGTGCCGCCCTGTGGATTGGCGGGTGCGTCACAGAAAGGCTCAGCTTTTCGTAGCCCGGGGCCGCCTGGCGGTCAGCTCTGCAACAGCGGCAGGCTGCAACTCTGCAACTGCAATCCCAAAATCGGAAGCAATCTCGGTGTTTCGGCGACGGGTCTGGCCGCTTCAGCCAGGCCACGTCACGTTGAGACGCTTCATCTTGCGCCAGAGCGTCGTCGAGCTGAGACCGAGCAGCTCCGCCGCCCGCTCCTTGTTGCCATCCACGTCGCGCAGCATCGCCTCGATGGCCTTGCGCTCGGCCTCGTCGACGACGTCCTGCAGCGAGCGCCCCGAAGTATCGTCGCCCGGCAGCACGGACGCCGGCCGCGCCACGTCCGGACGGTGGCGCGCGAGCTGGACCTCCGGCGGGATCACATCGTCGCGCTGGACCATGCCGTTGAGCGCGAGCGCGACGCCCTGCTCGACCATGTTCTCCAGCTCGCGGATGTTGCCGGGGAAGTCGTAGCGCACGAGGTAGTCGAGCACGCCCTCCCCCGCGACCGTGTGGCGCGACATCTTCTTGGAGAACTTGTCGAGGAAGTGATCGACCAGCTGCGGGATGTCCTCTCGGCGATCGCGCAGCGCGGGCAGGATGAAGCGCGCGACGTTGAGCCGGTAGTACAGATCCTGACGGAAGCGCTTCTCTTCGATCGCGAGCTTCAGGTCCTGGTTGGTGGCGGCGACGATGCGCACGTCGACGTGGATGGGCTTGTTGTCGCCGAGCCGGCGAATCTCGCCTTCTTGGATCGCGCGCAGCAGCTTGGCCTGGAAGCTGGGCGGCGTCTCCGCGATCTCGTCGAAGAAGAACGTGCCGCCGTTGGCTTCCTCGAACAGCCCCTTGCGCGCGCTGACCGCACCCGTGAAGGCACCACGCACGTGGCCGAACAGCTCGCTCTCCAGCAGCGTCTCGCTGATGGCCGCGCAGTTGACGCTGACGAACGGGCGCGTCGAGCGGCGCGAGTTGGCGTGCACCGCGCGTGCGACCAGCTCCTTGCCGGTGCCGCTCTCGCCGGTGATCAACACGGTGGCGTCGGTGGGGGCGATGCGCACGATGCGGGCCAGCACGTCGCGCACGGCGGCGGAGCGGCCGATGATGTTGTCGAACTTGTACCGCTCGCGGAACTCCGCGGCCATCACGCTCATCTCGCCCGCCATGCGGCGTTGCTCGACGGCCTTCTGGACCTTCAGCAGCAGCTCTTGCTCGGTAAAGGGCTTCTGAATGTAGTCGTGCGCCCCGAGACGCATGGCCTCGACCGCGCTCTCGATGGTGCCATAGGCGGTCATCACGATGACCTCGGTCAGCTGCGAGACCTCCTTGGCCGCGCGCAGCACGTCGAGTCCATCGGTGCTGCCCATCTTCAGATCGGTGAGGACCAGGTCGTAGACCTCGGCCGACAGTCGATCGACCGCCGCCTCGCCGTTCTCGGCTTCGTCGACGTCGTGACTCGCGCCGCGCAGCATCATTGCCAGCGTCGTGCGCATGTTTCGCTGGTCGTCGACGACTAGAAGCTTCGCCATCTCACCCTGCCGCGTGCTCCTGCATGCAACCGCATTCCCCCAAGAAGCGCAGCCCACCCGCATCTAACACGCCCGTGTTCCCCGTGCCTGCCGGCGTCGCGTGAGCCCAGCCATCGTAACACGAGATTGCCGTGCGGCCGGTCAGACCACTGGCACCCCTTCAGGCGAGCGATTCGATGGCCGCGCTAATCTCGTCGCGCAGCTCCGCGGGGAACACCAGCCGCGGCCTGAGCGCGCGCTTGTTTCGCAGCTCGCGCAGCAGGAAGGACACCTCACCGAGACGCGCCAGGGGACGGTGACGGCGCGCGACCCAGAGCGCGCTCGCGCGTGGCTCGTCGGGCTCGGCGTAGGGGATGTCGGACGGCACATCGAGCCACACGTAGAGATCGGGCCGGTAGCCATGGCGGGTCGCGATCTCGGCGGCGCGCTGGTGTGCCGCATGCCAGCTGGGCTCCGCCTCGGGAGAGTCGGAGAGCGGGATGGTCTTGGGCAACGTGCGCGTCAGCAGGCGCTCGCACAGGTCGCGCAGGATCGGATCACGCGCCTCCCGCAGAGACGCGATGGCGGCGGTGAGCGAGGCGTCGTCGAGATCGACGTACGCGCGCAGCGAGGGCCGCTGTGCGCGCGCGACCGTGGTGAAGGCCTCCGGCAAGTGCGCACCGAGCTCGTGGCCATCGCGCAGCAGCTCGGTCGAGCGCGCGAAGATCGCGCGCACCAGCACCTCCGACGCGCGCACGGCCTTGTGGTGGTAAACCTGCTGGTACATGAAGTTGCGCGCGAGGAAGAAGCCCTCGATGGGCGGCAATCCCTTGCGTCCCTCGACGGACAGCACCGTGCTGCGCCGGCCATCTGGCTCCGTGACCTCGCTGAAGCTGAGCGCACGCAGCAACCACTCCAGGTCGAAGATGCCGTAGCGCACACCGGTCATGTGGGAGTCGCGCAGCAGGTAATCGCAGCGATCGACGTCGAGCACGCCGCTGACGGCGTGACCGAGATACGCCAGGCGATGTTGCCCGCGCACCAGCGCCGCGACGCGCTCGGCCGTGCCCTGCCCCAGCTCCTCCAGCGCGGCGTGCACCTCCGTGTCCGGGTCGAGGATCAGCTCACAGGTCCACACCTCGTGGCGCGGCGCGTCCGCGAACACCTCCTCGAACAGGTGCGAGAACGGGCCGTGTCCCAGGTCGTGCAGGAGGGAGGCCGCGAGCGCATCGCGGCAGGCGACCGGGTCGAGGCGCTCTTCCTTGGGGATCGCATGCTCGACCACGCCGATGCGATCGAGCAGCTTGCCCATCACGTGCGCGGTGCCGAGAGCATGGGCGAAGCGCGAGTGCTCCGCGCCCGGAAACACCTGCGACGCGAGGCCGAGCTGACGGATGCGACGCAGGCGCTGCACCTCGCGCGTCGCGAGCAGCCGCTTGACCACGCGCTCTCGTTCGCCCTCGAAGGAAACCAGGCCGTGCACCGGATCACGCAGGATCATCTCGTCCCTACAAGTGTGCCGAACAGCGGGTAACGCGGCACGCGAAAGTCGGACAGGCGCGCGGAAGTCACGGCGACGACGTCGTCGTGCCAGAGCGGGATCACCGGCAGATCGCGGGCGAGCAGGTGCTGCGCGCGATGGTAGGCCGCGATGCGCGTCGGACGGTCGTTGTGGGCGCGGCCCTCCTCGAGCGCGACGTCGAGCTCCGGATCCGAGAGCCGCCAGCGGTTGGAGCCCTCGCGCTTGCCGGGCAGCGGGATGCGATCGCTGGCGAAGAACCAGTGCAGCACGTGCGGCTCGATCACGTCGGGGCTCTGCAGGTAGGCGAGCTCAAAGCGGCCGCGATTGAGGTCGGCAAGCAGGGTTGCGACCTCGCTCGGGCGCACGTCGAGGTCGATGCCCACGTCGCGCAGCATGCTGGAGAGCGCGCGCGCGACCGACACCACGCCGCGATCGCTGCTGGTACGCACGGTGAGGGACAGGCTGAAGCCATCGGCCTTGGGGACGAAGCCCGCCTCGCGCAGCAGCTGGCGCGACCTTGCGGGGTCGAAGCCGAAGCTGGGTGTGGTGGCATCGAACGCCCAGTGGCTGGGTGCGATCCAGCTGCGTGCGGCGACCGCGTGGCCGGACAGCTTGTGGGTGATCAGGCGCTCGCGATCAATCGCGTGGGCGATCGCCTGGCGCACGCGCGGGTCCTTGAGCGCGGGCTGCTCCAAGTTCACGCCGAGGTAGGTGGTGCCGACGCCGTGCGCGGTCTGGATCCGGAAGCCCGGGCGCTCGAACAACGGCAAGAGCAGCGGCGGGATGGTGTTGAGCGCGAGATCGCCGGCGCCCGCGAGCATGCGCAGGGCGCGCGTGTTGTCGTCGTGGATCACCAGCAGCTCGAGCTCCGGGTGCTCGATGGGTGCGTTGTGATAGCGGGCGTTGGCGCGCAGCCAGAGCGAGCCGGTCTCGCGCTGCGCGAGCACGTAGGGGCCCGCGCCGACGGGCAGCTTGCCGGGCGCGGCGGGCTCGCGTGCGTCCTCGGCGCGCAGCACCGGGATCTCGAGGTCGGTGAGGAAGGTGGCGTGGGGCGCCTTGAGCTCGAACACGACCTGGCTCGGGCCCTCGGCCTTGACCGACGCGATGCGCGAGTAGGTGCTGACGAAGCGGCTCTTCACGCGCGGGTCGACCAGGCCCTCGAAGGTGGCGACGACATCGGCGGAGTCGAGCGCGCTGCCATCCGCGAATTTGAGGTTCGGCCTGAGGAAGGCGCGGTAGCGGGTGGGGCTCTCGACCTCGATGCGCTCGGCGAGATCGGGCACCGGCTCCAGCGTGGACAGCTCGACGCGCACCAGCGAGGCGTGCAGCAGGCGCGTGACCTTGAGGCCGTAGGCGTCGCCCACGAAGCGTGGATCGAGCTGCTCCGGCTCGCGCGGGAAGATCACCACCAGCGCGCTCTTTCGCGCCGCGGTGCGCTCCTCGCGACCGCACGCCAAGCCCAGCGCCGCCAGCAGTAGGAGCGCGAGCAAAAGTTGGCTACGCTCGCGCGCATGCTTCAGCACGCGTCCCTCACCTTGCTGCTCGTCGCGCTCATTCCCATGAACGTCGCGCGGGCGGATGACGCTCGCGCGCAGCTGGCCGCGAAGCTGACGGAGCTGGTCCAGAAGTCGGGTCTCGGCAACGGCATGGGCGCGGTGGTGGCGGACGCGTGGAGCGGAGAGAGACTCTACACGCTCAACCCGGAGACTCCACGGAATCCGGCGTCCAACATGAAGCTGATCACGGCGGCGACGGCGCTGGTGGAGCTGGGCGCGGACCGGCGCCTGCGCACGACGCTGGCCGGCAGCATCGGGGCCGAGGGCCACGTTGCGCAGCTGGTGCTGCGTGGCGAGGGGGATCCCTCGCTCGCCTTCGAGGACCTGCTGGCGCTGGCGGGCAAGCTGTCCGACGTGGGCGTGCGCTCGGTGGGGGAGATCGTGGTCGACGGCAGCTACTTCGACGACCAGATCTTGCCGCCCGCCTACGAGCAGCAGCCGAGGGAGATCGCGGCCTTCCGCGCAGCGGTGGCCGCGGTGAGCGTCGACCGGAACGCGTTCGAGCTGCGCGTGGTGCCCGGCGCGCTGGACGGACCGGCGGTCGTGCGGCTGCGCTGCCCCGACTACTTCGCGATCGAGTCGACGCTCAAGACCACGGCCAGCGGCGCGCCCGTGGTGGTGGCCGAGCAAAAGCCGCGCGGCGAGCAGATGGCCCTGAAGCTGAGCGGCAGCATGCCGGCGACCGTGCGCAGCGTGGGGTACGAGCGCCGCATCGAGTCGCCGCTGCCCTACGCGGGCCACTGCCTGAAGGCTGCACTACGCACGCGTAGTATCGCGGGCGAGCAGGTGGTGCGCGTGGGCGCGCCCAGCGAGATGCCGCCGACGCTGCTAACTCACGAGTCGGCCGCGCTGTCGGTGCTGCTGCAGCGCGTGGGCAAGAACAGCGACAACTTCTACGCGGAGATGTTGCTCAAGGTGATCGGCGCCGAGAGCGCCCACCGCGCGGGCACTTCTGCCCTCGGCGTGGCGCGCGCCAAGGCGCTCCTGAGCAACGCGGGCGCCGCCGCCGACCAGGCGACGATCGTCAACGGCTCCGGTCTCTTCAAGGGCGGCGCCGTGTCACCCGCCGTGCTGAGCAAGCTGCTGACGCACGTCTATCGCGACCCTTCGATCCGCAGCGAGTACATCGCGCAGCTAGCCGTAGCCGGCCGAGACGGCACGCTGGCGACGCGATTGAGCGATCTGAAGAAACCGCGCGTGGTGCGCGCCAAGACCGGCACGCTCGACGACGTGGTCGCGCTGAGCGGGTACGTGCTGGGGCCGGAGCAAAGCCTGACGTTCAGCTTCGTGTTCAACGGCGTGAGCGGGAAGCAGTGGCTGGCAAGGGACACCGCGGACGCGATGGTGCGGGCCTTAGTCGCACACCTGTACCCGTAACCCATCCGAACCGTTGTCGTCGACTGCGTCGCCGACTACCTCAACGGTGGCGGATTGCTAGTCGCGTAGCGCCTTCCTTATCTTGCCCAGGGCCTGCTCTTGCAGCTGGCGGATGCGCTCGCGGGACAAGTTGTACTTGTCGCCGATTTCCTTGAGCGTGAGCTCTTCCTCGTCGTCGAGGCCGAAGCGCCAGCGGAGGATGCGGGCTTCCATGGGGGACAGCGTGGAGAGGAGGCGCTGGACCTCGTCGCTCCAGGCTTGCTGGACGAGGGTCTCGTGGGGGGAGGCGATGCTCTCGCTCTCCAGGAAGTCGACGAACTTGCGGCCGTCCTCGTCGTTGACGGGGCGGTCGAGGGAGAACGGGGTCTCGGCCCAGTAGCCCTGCATCTTCTCGAGCTTGTCCTCGGCGATGCCGGTCTCCTTGGAGAGCTCCTCGGTGCTCGGGTCGTGGCCGGTGCGCGAGCTGAGGGCCTGGGTGGCCTTCTGCACGCGGTTGAACGTGTCGAGCATGTGCACGGGGATGCGCACGGCGCGGCCCTTGTCGGCGAGCGCGCGGCTGATCGCGTGGCGGATCCACCACGACGCGTAGGTGCTGAAGCGGTAGCCGCGCGCGTGGTCGAAGCGCTCCACCGCCTTCATCAGCCCGAGGTTGCCCTCCTGGATGAGATCGATGAGCGGCATGCGGCCGCGGTTGTAGCGGCGCGCGATCGAGACCACGAGGCGGAGGTTGGCCGCCACGAACCGGTTCTTGGCCTGCTTCTGATGCACGCGCGCCGACTCGACGCGGTCGACGTAGCGGCGGAAGGCCGGCGTCATCTGCACCTCGTCGCCGATCAGATCGCGATCGCTGGCGAAGCGACCGACCAGCCGCTCGACCGCGACGTATGCGCCCTCGACGTAGAGGCGATCGCCGTCGAGCTCACGCAGCCTGCACGCCAGGTCCCAGCGCAGCGTATCCCAGCGGTCCTGCGCCTTCTTGGTC
This sequence comes from Polyangiales bacterium, assembly GCA_040508235.1. GTDB lineage: Bacteria > Myxococcota_A > Polyangia > Polyangiales > DASUME01 > DASUME01. The sequence goes on from JBEVNG010000024.1 coordinate 10,795, forward strand.
AGCTTGGACGGGGCGGCGAGGGCCAGCTTGCGCAGCTCGGCCAGCTCGGCGGGGACCGGCTGCTCGTTGGCGGTCAGCGCGCCCTCGATGACCAGCGCGACCGTGGCGAGCGCGGGCGGATAGGCGAGCAGCGCGACCCAGTATTGGCGCTCCAGCTCCTCGACCCGCTTGGCCGCCTCGACCTCTTCCTCGGGCCGCAGCACGCGGTGCGTGGCCATGTCGCGGAAGTAGCGCGACAGCATGGTGTCGCCGCTGGCCTTGTCCTCGGACGCACCACGCTGCGGCACGTCCGCCTCGCCCTTGCCGGCCTCCAGCGCGGCCAGCGAGACATCGTCGGGAAGCTCGATCTCGGCCGACTCAGCGAGTTCGTCGGTCTCCTGCTTCACCGCGGGCTCACGCACTGCCTCCGAGCTGCTCTTCATGGCACCCACTCTTTCGTGCTTCGTAAGAGCCTCTCCCAGCTTGGGGCGGCTCAACTCTTCGACCGAAATCTTCGTCAGGCTCTCGTTGGCCGTCTGCGCCTTGGTCCTCCCGCCGCCGCCGTCTCCTTTTGAGTATCCACCGACCGTGCATGCGCGAGCGCGAGGTGTCGCGATCGTGCTGTCGCTCGCGACGCGGCCTTGGTTACGCACGCGCCGAAGCGACCCTCTTCTACGAACCGGAGCGGAAACGGACTTATTCCGCACACCGACCTGGACCTCGCGCAAGGCCTGCACGTCGTCGTCCGCATCACAGCGGTCGGCCCATGAGATATGGTGCGCTCCATGCTTGGTAGACGTTCGCTGCGTGGCTCTGGGGTTTCGTTCGTGCTTCGTGTGGCGCTGCTGGTCGGTGTCGGCGCGACGGCTCCTTCACGTATACGCGCGGAGCCGCTGCCTTATGCGCCCAGCGTTGCGCTTGGGCGTCCCATTCATCCCGTTCGACTCTCGTTCGAGGGCGGAGAAAACCTGGCCTTGATCCGCGCCGGCAAGCGCCAGGCTTTGCCCGCGCGATCTGCAAGCGAGGTCACGCTGGAGGTGGCGCAGGTTGCCGCGGACGCCGCGGTGGCGGTGCTGCGTGTCAACACGCCCGACGGAAAGTGGATCGGACTGATCGGTGGACGTAGCGGCACGGAGCTGCTGCTGTTCGAGCGCGCCGAGCCGTTTGGCGATCCCGGCGAGCGTCGCGCGAGAGAGATCGTCGTGCAGGAGCAGCAGGTGCGGACCGGTCTTCGTTACGAAGGCGTGACGGCCTGTGCCGAGCGCACCGCGTGGCTCGATGCCCGGGCGATCGACCCCGCGACGCTGACGCTCGTACCCGCCCGGCAGCCCCACCTTCCGGCCGCGTTCGATGACGCAGCGGTCCAACCACTGAGCGCACCCACCGCGCCGCCGGCCCTGCCCGGCCTCACGGCCCATGCGTCGTCGACGCTCGACGGTCCGACGCAGCTGCCGCTCGTGCCGCGCACCGTCGTCGATGGCGATCCGGCCCGTGGCGTGACCACGCGAAGCGGCGAGCTGCTGACCTTCCGCTGGAGCAACACCGCCCTGCCGATCGAGCGCTTCGAGCTCACGCTGCGCAGCGCCAAGCCGGCCGAGCTTTGGTTCCTCGGCGAGGGAGAGCGCGGCCTGCGCGTCACCTTGCCGGGCACGGGCGTGCGTCGCGTCGCGATCCAGCCGCCCGCGCCGCTACCGGGTCGCTGCCTGGCCGTGGTCGTCGCCGACGGAGACTCGCTGGAGCTGCGTGAGCTGGCCGCGTACGGCGCGCTCGACCAGCCCGGCGGCCTCGACCGCGCGATCGGCATGATGGTGCAGGACGACGCCAAGGCGGGTCCGCTCGCCGACCAGCTGGAGCAGCTGGGGCCGGCTGCCGCCGAGCGACTGGCCGCACGCTGGCCAGAGCTGTCGGCGCGCGGAAAGCGCCGCAGCCTGAAGGTGCTGGTGCGCGCGCTCGATCGCGAGCCCGTGCGCGCGGCGGTGCTGCAGAGCGCGGCCTCGGACGACGTCGAGCTGCGCGACGCCACGCTGGCCGCGCTCGAGCACGGCGGCGAGCCGGGCCGTGTGGCGCTGCGCCAGCTGCTGACTTCCCCGGCCGGCGATCGCGCGGCGACGCTGCTCGCACGCCCGGAGGAGCTCGCGGTCCTGCTCACGGCTCTGTCGAGCGAGGGCGCCAGCGAACGCGCGCCGCTGCGTGACGCGATCGAGGCCGCCTTGCGCAAGGACAGCGCACGCGCCGCGTCGGTGCTGCCCGCCTGGCGTGCGACCCAGCCCGGGGCGAGCGCCCGGATCGCGCTCGCGCTGGCACTCGGCCAGGCGGGGTTGCCCGCCGAGGCCGCGCAGCTCGCGGACAGTGCGCTCCAGGAGGCGACCGAGTTCGCCGATCGCTACCGGCTCGCCAGCGCGCTCGCCCTCGCGACGCCCAGCGCGGCCAACGACGCCTGGCTCACGCACGAGGCCGTCGAGGCGCAAGAATGGATGCAGCGGCGTGCTGCCTTCGAGGCGCTCGCCCGGCGCGGCGCCGCCAACGTCGCCGTGCTCGCGGACAAGCTCTCGCACGACATCTACCCGCGCGTGCGTGCGGCCACGCTGACGCCGCTGCTGCTCTCGGGTCGGCGCGCGATGGTCGACGTGATGTTGGTGCAGGACGGCTGGCCGTTGGTGCGTGCGCAGGCCGCGCTGGCGCTCGCGCGTGCGCCCAACAACCGCCCCGCGCTGGAGACCGCGCTCAACGATGCCTCCCCGCGCGTGCGTCGCACGGCCGTCGATGCGCTGACGATCGCGCGCAGCGTGCTGTCCTGGCCGAGCGTGGAGAAGCGCGCGCTCTCCGCCAGCGAGGCGCCCGACGTGCGCATGGCGGCGGTCACCTTCGCCGGCTCGCTCTGCCTCGCGCAGTCGCGCGACACCCTGCGCGCCCTGGTCGCGCGTCTCGATGCTCCGGACGCCACCGAGCCGGAGACCGAGCTCGGGCTGGAGGCGCTGCGCACGCTGCACGAGCTGGGCGGCCAGGCCGAGCAGGACGGCGCGGCGCTGGTGAAGAAGCTCGGCACCCCGGAGCTGGCGGCGATGTGGGGCCGGCTGCCCGCCCCGCGCTGCGCCATCCCGGCGACGTGACCGCTGCTCGATCGCTCTGACTGCAAAAGTGCGGGACACATCACGGGATTGCGGTCCCATGCGGGCACCCACGGCGGCGTTGTGGGCGGAGAGACCTGCATGGTAACGTCGGGCCCGTTTCGCGGCCGGGCAGGTGGGCCCGTCGTGGTCCGAGGACACATGATGATTCGAGCCAGAGTTTTGAGTGTCCCGCTGCTCGCGGGCTTGTTGCTGAGCGCGGCTTGCGATTCGTCGTCGGGCGCCAGCGCCGAAGTGACGAAGCTGCCTGACATCAAGCCGAACTTGCCGGCCGTTCCGACGCTGCCCCCGCCGCCCTTCCCGATCCAGCACTCGGATCAGTCGTTCAGCCTGTTTGGGCTGCGCAAGAAGATCAAGAACACCATGGACACCGAGGTCGACCTGACCGGGTACGTGGTGGAGACCTACGCACCGCCCGAGTGCCCCGCTGGCAAGAACTGCCCGCAGGCGCGCGCGCCGCACGTGTACCTCGCGGACAGCAAGGGCGAGCAGGACGGCTCCAAGCGCATCCTCCTGGTCGGCTACGCCGAGAACCAGAAGTCGATCGACGACACGATCATCGAGAAGAAGAAGGGCAAGTACAAGGCGCCGGACCCCGAGTCGGGCCAGCTGCCGATCCCGACCGACCTCTTCCCGGGCGCCAAGATCAAGGTGCATGCGCGCTTCACGCGCGTCTCGGGCTCCGGCTTCGCGCAGAGCGACGGCCTGCTCGACTACCGCGCCCACACCACGATCGAGCCGCCGACCGAGATCCCGGAGCCGACGGCCGCGGCGAAGACCAAGAAGAAGAAGCGCTGATCAGTGCACGTGGGGCTCCGGCCCCTCGTGCTCGTCATCGTCGTCGTCTTCATGCACACGCGGCGCCCTGGGGCCGCCCGCGAGCTCCTGGATCAGCGCGAACGTCGTGCTGCTCAGCTCCAGGATGTCCTTGCCGCGCCGTGCGTACACGCCGCGGCTGGTCGAGGCGCCCAGCTCCAGCTGGAGCGACTTGCCATCGCGCAGGCCGAACACGAGCTTGCCGATCGCGAGCCCGTGCTCGGGGCGCGTGGTCTCGCCCAGGTAGGCCAGCGCCTCGGTCGCGATCAGCGCGCGCACCAGCTCGCGCACCTGATCGCTGCCCGCGTCGGACCTCCACTCGCCCTCGGCGAGCGCCCCGCCGCGGCGCTTGTCGCGCACCTGGGCGTCGAAGCTGACCACGTCGCTCGGCTGTTGGCTCCAGAGCGCCAGCGGCCTGAAGCGCTCGCGTAGCGGCGCCAGGCGGTCGTGCACGGTCGCGGGGAACGCCACCAGCACCGACTCCTCGCCGCGGTGCACGAGCAGCTCGTCGTCGACCAGCCCGCCGTACGCGACCTCCTCGACCTGCCCACCGATCAGCTCCAGCCGCAGCTTGCCCTGCTCGACGAAGCCCGCGAGGCCGCGCGTACGCGACGCGCGCGCCGCCGCCAGGTCCTCGAGCCAGCTGTCGATCGCGTCGGCATCGGCCGGCGCGTCGACGTCGGACTTCCACTTGGTGCCGGCGCGCTTCCAGGCCAGCTGGTCCTTGCCGCGCGCGATCACGAAGCGCTCGATCTCGTTGACCGGCGCACGGAACAGGCGCGGCTCGATTAGCTCGCCGTCCAGCTGGAGCACGCTCAGCTCGCTCGTCTTGATGCAGACCAGCCGCTGGCCGACGCGCGCATAGCGCTCGTCCTTGCCGCAGGGGCCTGCGACTGCCAGCGCCAGCGCCACGGGCTTCTTGTCCTCGCGCGCCTCGTCGGGCACCACCGAGACGTCGACCACCAGCGTCGGCTGCATGAGCGCCTGCTTGGCAGCCGCCTCGTCCTTGGGCTCGACCTCGCGGCTCGCGCGCAAGCTCGACAGCGCCTGCAGGATGGTGTCGATCTTCTTCTCGTCCGCGTAGCGCTTGTCGCTCGGCTGCTCCAGCCACCAGCGCTTGTCTTGCTTGTGGAACTCGCGCACGAGCGAGCCGTTGCGCACCGACAGCACGTTGGCCCACGCCACCGTCAGCTCCGGGAACAGCGTCTTGTCGCGGTAGTAGCCGGGGTCGTGATCGATCACCTCCAGCAACATGCGCGGCACCACGAACACCTTGGGGTCGTCGTCGACGCGTACGTACAGGCCCTCGCCATGCACGTCCTCGTTGCCCACCGCCAGCACGTGCGTCGCGCCGCCGACGACGTAGCGCACGCGGAAGCGCGGCTTGTCGAGCCCGAACTGCCCGTTGTCCTCGACCGTGCGGCGCGCGCTCAGCCACTCCAGCTCGCCGAGCAAGCGGTCGCCCGCCTCGGAGTCCGCCGGTGCCTTGATGGGCGCGACCAGCTCCAGCGCACCGAGGCCGTCCGCGTCGCGCTTGCGGGCGAGCACCACGTCGACGCCGTGGCGCTGCACCGTGATCTGCTCGACCTTGTCGCGCACGAAGCTCGGCAGCACCCGGCCGGCGCGATCGGCCAGCTCCTTGCTGGTCACCGACTGGCGCTCGAACACCAGCACGTAGGCCAGCAGCGCCGCCGTGATCACGCTCAGGATCGCGATCGCGCGCGTGCTCACGTGCGCCTCTGCCACCACACGCCGACGCCGAGCACCAGCGCCGCCAGCGGCATCAACAACACCACGCGCAAGAACAACCCGAACAGGCCGTCCTCCGTGATCATCATCGCCTGCGCGTCGATCTTGCGCGGCGCAATCGCGATCATCGCCTCGCGCTCGGTCAGGTAGCCGGTGAAGCTCGCCAGCAGATCGACGTTGGCCAGCTGCGGCTGCTGCAGCGCCTGCGGCGAGATCCACTCGGAGTCGCCGATCACGATCAAGCGTCCGCCGAGCGGATCACCCTGGTCGGTCTTGGGCTTGCTGTCGGCGAGCGCGGCCAGGTGGATCGGCGGCTGCGTCGAGCCCTCGCTCGGCTTGAGCTCGTCGCCCGCGCTGATGCGGCCGAGGTTGAGCTCGCCGTACGCCTTGTTGGTGGCGTCGAGCAGCGCCGTGGCGCCGTCGCCGACGCCGAGCGTGCGCGCCACCTGCACGACCACCGGCGCACGCAGCGCCGCCATCGAGCGCACCAGCGCGTGATCACCGAAGCTGGTCACCAGCGCGGCCTCCACCGGCGACGGCGACAGCAGGTGCTCGCGGTCGAGCTCCACCAAGACATCGCGATGCAGCGTGATGCCGTGCTTCTGCACCAGCGCCTCCAGCCCCGTGATCGCGACCTGCTCGCCATCGATCACCGGGTCGAGCGCGAGCAGCAGGTTGCCGCCCGCGTCGAGGTAGCGCGAGAGCGCGGCGGTCTCCTCGTCGGCGAACGCCTTCTGCGGGCCGAGCACGAAGATGGCGTCGCAGCCCTTGCCGAGCTCGCCCTTGTTGCGCGTCTCGATGGCGGTGAGCTCGACGTTCTCGCGCTTGAGCTCCTCCTTGGTCGCGGCCAGCGAGCGATCCGCGGAGTCGGTCAGGCTCCACTCGCCGTGGCCCTCGCTGACGCAGACGGTGGTCGCGCGTCCGCTGGTGACCTGCACGATGGCGCCCGACAGCGCCTGCTCGGTCTTGACGTTGACCTTGGCGCCTTCACCACGCTTGCCGCCCTCCAGCGAGTCGAAGTCGACGTCGACCAGGTCGTCGCGCGTGATGCTCCAGCGCTTGTCGCCGCTGACCACCAGCGCCGCCAGCTCGGCCTCGGTCTGGCCGTTCTCCTGCGCGGCCGCGCGCAGCCCGTACTTCTCCGCCAGCAGCTTGAAGCGCGCCGGCTCGCGATCCGGATCGACGAAGTACGGCGTGAGCTTGTCGCTCTGCGAGCGGTAGCGAGCGATCAGCTCCTTCAGCTCGGCGTACGACTGCTCGCCGCTGGACAGGAACACGTACAGGTCGACCGGCTTGTCGAGCTGCTTGAGCAGCACCTTGCTGCGCTCCGACAGCGTGAACAGCTGGTCGTGCGTGAGGTCGAAGCGCTCGAAGCGGCGCGCCGAGATGTAGTTGACCAGCACGACGATCACCGCGACCAGGGCGGTGCCGAGGATGGCGCGTAGCTGCGGGGCGCGGCTCATGACTGCCTCCGGCCGTCGAGCGCACGCCAGGCGAGGTACACGAACAGGCCCGCCAGCGAGACGTCGTACACCAGGAAGCGCGTGTCGACGATGCCCTTGGAGAACGCCTGCATGTGTCCCCACAGGCTGATGTAGTCGATCACGTCGCGCTGCTCCGCGAAGGTGTCCACGAACGACAACAAGCCGACCGCGAACAGCCCGGACAACAACATGAACGTCAGCAGCGCGGAGATGATCTGGTTCTTGGCCAGCGCGCTCATCGCGAGCCCGATCGCCATGTAGTAGAGCCCGATGCCGAACACGCCAAGGTAGCTGGACAGCACGGCGCCGCCGTCGATGCGGCCGAACTGGCTGGTGATCCACACGTACATGCCGGTGGGCAGCCAGAGGCAGACCCAGAACACCAGCGCCGCGAAGTACTTGCCCAGCACGACGTCGGCGCTGGTCACGGGCGCGGTCAGCAGCGTCTCCAGCGTGCCGGTGTGCCGCTCCTCCGCGAGCAAGCGCATGGTGAGCACCGGCGCGAACACGAGCAGCGGGATGAAGAACAGCACCGAGCCGCCGAAGAACGCGCTCAGCGGGTTGGCGCTGGCGCTGAGCGACGGCGCGCTCGCGAACACGCCGGCCAGCAAATAGAACTGCAGCCCGCACCAGACCAACCACACCACGCTCACGACGTAGGCGATGGGCGAGAGGAAGTAGCTCTCGATCTCGCGACGGGCGATCACGAGCGCCTTCATGACTGCGCCTCCTGCGTGGTCAGCCTCGTGAACACGTCCTCCAGCGAGGTGTCGGCTCGGCGCAGCTCGCGCAGGTCGATGCCGGCGTTGGCCACCGCGCGGAACACGCGCTCCGCGCAGGCATCGACCTCGCCCGTGACCTCGATGCGCGCCTTCTGCACCTCGCCCGCTTCGATCGAGACGGCGCCGACGCCCTCGAGGCCCGCCAGCGCCGCGCGCAGCTTCTCCGCGTCCGCGCGCGCCTCGAGCGCGATCACGCTGCCACCGCGCAGCTCATCGGGACGACCGGTGAACTTGAGCTGTCCGCGGTCGATGATCACCACGCGCGCGCAGATGGCCTCGACCTCGGGCAGGATGTGCGTCGAGAGCAGGACCGTCTTCTCCTTGGCCAGCGTGCGTACCAGGTCGCGCACCTGCCGGATCTGGTTCGGATCGAGGCCCGCGGTGGGCTCGTCGAGGATCAGCAGCGGCGGATCGGCGACCAGCGCATCCGCGAGGCCGACACGCTGGCGGTAGCCCTTGGAGAGCTGCCCGATGATGCGCGTCTTCACGTCCGCGACGCTCGCCAGCTCCAGCGCGCGGTCGACGTTCTTGTCGATCTCGCGCCGCGGCACGCCCTTGAGCGCGGCGCGGAACCGCAGGTATTCGACCACGCGCATGTCGAGGTAGAGCGGTACTGCCTCCGGCATGTAGCCGATGCTGCGCTTGAGCTCGAGCGGCTGCCTGCGTGCGTCGAAGCCAGCGACCTTGATCTCGCCCTCGCTCGGCTCGAGGAAGCCCGTCAGCATGCGCAGCGTGGTGCTCTTGCCGGCGCCGTTCGGGCCCAGGAACCCGACCACCTCTCCACGTGCGACGTCGAAGCTCAGGTCGCGCACGGCGACGCGATCGCCGTAGCGCTTGGTCAAATGACGTACCTCGATCACGGTCCCTCTTTCGCGGGTCGGGCAGCGGCCGGTTTCCTACCAGCCGAGGCCCCTGCCGCAAGCATGCTTTGCGAAAGGTCGGTTTCGTGCGGAGAACCTCGGCGCTCTCTTACCATCTGCGCATGCACACCTTGGATCGAACGGCGTGGGCGTTTCGTCTGTTGTTGTGTCTGAGCGCGTTGGGCATCGGCTGGGCGACCGCACGCTACACCGATATCGCGCGCCACGACCTCACGCGTCAGAGCCTGCGCGCCAGCGTGCGGTAGACCGGCAGCCCGTCCTCGGCCGCCCGCGCCTCGCGGTTGCTGCGCGCCTGGAACGGGTTCGCGTCGAGATATCCCGCGGAAAAACGCGTATCGCCGGCGAGCGCCTCCAGGTGGCTCGACGCGCGATCCTCGACGTCCGTCTGCAGGAAGAACTCGCCCCCGGGGCGCAGGATGCGCGCGATCTCGTCGAGCAGCGCCGCGCCCACCAAGCTGCGCTTGTGGTGCCGCTTCTTCCACCACGGATCGGGGAACGACATGAACAGGCGCGTGATGGCGGCGTCCGGGATCCGCGGCAGCACGCCGCGCGCGTCGCCTGCCCAGACGGTGACGTTGCGCAGCCCGCGCCGCGCGCAGCGCTCGGCCACCAGGTAGGCCCACTTGCGCTTGATCTCCAGCCCGAGCAGCCGCGCGTCGGGGCGCGCCACCGCACGCTCGTACAGGAAAAGGCCGTGCCCGAAGCCTATTTCCAGCTCGATCTCGCCCTGTCCCGGCAGCAGCGTGGCAAGCTCGAGCGGGCCCTCGGGCGGCTCGGGCGCCAGCGTGCGGTAGCGATGGGGGTCGGGCTGTTCGGTGGGTGGCACGTCGGAGAGCGCTTCCATGAGGCGCGCACCGTGTAACAGACGCGCCTACTCCCCGCACGTCGAGCGGCTGCTCAGATGCGCGAAAGCTCGCATGTGGCGCGTGCCGCGCGTTACCATCCTGCGAGAGCCGGACGGAGGAGATCGAGTGCCGACCAAGATCTTGGTTGCTGACGACAGCGCGACGATGCGCCGAGTGCTGGAGATGACCTTCGCGGGCGAGGATGCGACGGTGACTGCCGTCGAGGGCGCCGAGGCGGCGCTGGCCAAGGCCGGCGAGCTGTCCCCCGACCTGATCTTCGCGGATGCGTCCCTGCAGGGTGTGGACGGCTACGAGCTGGCCAAGCGCATCAAGGCGGACCCCAAGCTCGCGAAGATCGCGGTCGTGTTGATGGCGAGCCAGCAGTCGCCCTATGACGATGCCAAGGGCCGCGCCGCGGGCGTGGACGACCACATCTCCAAGCCCTTCGACACGCAGTCGGTGATCGACCGCGTGGGACAGGTGTTGGCGAAGTCGCGCTCGGCCCCGGCCCCACAGGCCGCGGAAGCCAAGCCCGCCGCGCCGCCCGCGCGTCCCGCCCCGCCTGCGCCCGTCGCGCCGGTGGCAGCGGCCGCGAACAGCCCCGCCGCCGCGCGTCCCCCGCAGGGCACGCGCATGGGTGTGGGGGCGGTCCCGCTGCAGCCCGCGGCCAAGCCCGCCGCCGCGCCGCAGCCCATCCCGGCGCCTCGTCCGGCGGGTGCACCGCCGCT
>JBEVNG010000039.1:0-7008 GCA_040508235.1 Polyangiales bacterium
GTCCTCCGCGAGCTAGACTTCGAAACGCGCTGCCGCCACGTCCAGCCGCGCGGCGCAACCGCCGCCGTAGTCGCGCGTGAGTTGCTCGGTCCGCTCCATGCGCACCTGCAACGTGCCGAGCTGCGTGGGCAGCGGCCGTGCCTCGCTGACGGTGAAGCGCGTGGGCAGCACGTTGCCGTCGCAGTCGCGACGCTCGGGCGTGAGCTCCAACTCGGTGCCGTTGGGCAGCGGCTAGCTCGGCGAGAGTCGGTACCACGTGCTGTACTCCGCGTCGGGCGGTAGCTCCTCGCTCCGGAACGGCACCTCGGAGCGCGTGTCGAGGCGAACGAGCTTGAGCGCGGCGCGCTGCTCCGGGCTCGCGTTGATGTCGATCGCCACCATGTGCGCCGGCAGCGATCCGGACTTCGGATACGTCGGGTAGCCGATGCAGAGGCTCCCGCTGCACGCGAGCGCGGACGCGGGTGTCGACAGGGTTAGGACGACGAGGGCTCGCAGCATGGAGCTACGAGACCCCCAGCGGGGCGCTCTGTCGCGTGAATCACCCCGAACGTCGACGAAGTAGCAGCGCGAGTGCGAGCAGCAGACCGGAGACACTCGAGCGGCCCGAAGCTAGGGTGCAGCCGTCGTCATCGCGCGTCTCCGCCGGAGAGACGGACGCGTCCGCCATCGACGGCACTGCGCCTGCGTCTGGGCGAGCCGGTGCGGGGCCCTCACAGCGCAGGTCGATCTCGAGCTCGGGCGTGCTGAGTTTCGTTCCGTCGGGCAGCGTGCCCTCGAAGCGCACGCTGTGTTTGCCCGTGAAGCTCGGCGTGTCACCGGACTCGTTGGCGCAGGTGGCGGTCACGCGCTCTTCCCCGTGGGGGCGGTAGTCCAGCACGTACGGGTTGGTGTGGTAGCGGGCACGCGGCTGGCCATCGACGAACGTCTGGTATGCGAACAGGTCGGCGAAGGGGCGCGCATCCGCGGCGAGCTCGATGCGCAGGTCCGCGATCGAGGCATCGACCCATGACGTGCTCAGGCAGATCGAGCTGATGGTGCTGAACTGCAAGGTGCCTCGGCTGTAGGTGACGCCCAAGCTGCCGAGCGACGTCGGTACTGGCAGCGCCTCCGAGACGGCGTAAGCACGTTGAAGCGGGACGGTCGCGATGCCGGAGCACGTCGGCGCGTCGGCCTCGACCACCAGCGTGGTTCCGGCCGCGATCGGCTCCGCGGGCTCCAGCCACATGCCGCGCGGGCCGGCGGGCGTGCGCGTGAAGGGGACGTCTACACGTGCGTCGCCTTGCAGCCGGTAGAGCCGAGGCTCCGGTGCGCCTGCGTCCACGGCGTCCGTCACGCCCGGCGTGAACAGCAGCCTCACCATGTTGGCGGGCAAGCTGCTCGCGCTCGGGGACACGACGTTCAGCTCACACGGGCTGATATCGCACGCCAGCGCGGACGACGTGGGCAGCGCGGCGAGCGCGAGCAGGACACCAACGAATCGCATGCTGGGGACCTACAGCAACTCGCGTACCGCGCGTTTTGTGCGCTGCCGCGCGCGATTGGTGTGCCGGTTCGTGCCAGCTCAGAACTCGCCGACCAGGACGCGGTCCTTGTCGATCACGGCGCCGCCGGAGTCGTGGATCTTCACGCGGTCGGGCGGGCCGCGCGTGTACCAGAGGCAGACGTAGACGCGCCAGTGCTCGTCGGGGGCGGAGTCGAGCACGGCGGAGGCCGCGTCGCGGAGGAGCTCGTCGCGGGGTGCGCGGCGGGGCAGGAAGCTGGCGCCGATGGCGTCGTGGTCGGCGGTGACGAAGCGGCCCTTGCTCGACTCGAAGTGCACGCTGATGCCGAGGTGCTGCGGCACCAGTCCCTTCACGCGCCAGAACACCTCCACGCGCCCGATGCCATCGCCGATGTCACGATCGACGCGCGAACCTGCGATCTCGATCGGCAGATCGAACTCCACGCGCAACGGGCGTGCGTCAGGTGGGAGCGCATCGACGACCACCAGCGAGCCATCGGCGTTGGTGGGGGGAGGCTGCTTGGGCAGCGGCTCCGTGTAGAGCGTGAACGCGCTCAGCAACAACACCGGCACCGCGCCCGCCGCATAGGCACTCACGCGCCGTCGCTGCGTCCACCATGCGAACGCGAACGCGAACGACGCCAGCGTGATCAAGCCGCCGAACACCGCCGAGCGCGGCCGGAAGCGCACGTGCACTTCGTGTTTGCCCGCGGGCAGCTCGACGCCGATCAAGCCCTCGTGATCGACCAGCGTCCCCACCGAGCTGTGCCAGCCGGGATGGTAGTTCTGGTTGATCAGCAGCTTGCCCGGAGCACGCAGCTCGACGAGCACGTCGATGCCGTTCGGCGACCAGTCGAGCCGGCGCGTGGTGCCGCTCGCGGGATCCAGCAAGTACTCCTCTTGCGGCAGATCTCCGCGCAGCGCGCTCGACATCGGCAGCGGATACGCCTCCCAGCAGTTGAGCGAGCCGCGCGAGATCGACGCGTAGTGCGCGGCCAGCCAGCGGTTGCCGCGTGCCTGCGCGAACGGACGCTCGATCTCCAGCGGCGCCGGCGATCGCCACATGCCCGCCGCACTCGCGCGCTGGTTTCGCACCAGGCCATCCTGCGCGTAGATGGCGAGCCCGATCGCGAGCGCCAACACCGGGATGCCGAGCTTGGGCACGAGCCGCGCCGGGGTAAGCAGCCAGTCGATGCCCTGCGCCGCCACCTCGCACGCGAGCAGGCACGTGATCAGCAGGAAGCGCTCCGGGTAGCGCAGCATGTGCAGGACCGGCAGCTCGCGCAGCGCGCCAAACGCGGACTTCTCGTACGCAAAGCCGGTGGACACCCAGACCGACAACGCCAGCAGCACCAGCGCGCCCCAGCTGCGCTTGCGCAGCAACCCGAGCGCGAACAACCAGCACACCACCATGCCCGTGTACTGCTGGCCAGCGCGCGTGTAGTTGCCGTCGCCCGGCGCGGAGAGCCAGAACAGGCGCTCGCGGAACAGATCGACGGGCTCACCCGGCGCACCCGCCATCAAGCGCGGCGCGGCGATCAAGCTCTCGATCACGGGCCACAGGCGAAACGCGCACATGCACAGCGAGAGCGCGAGCGCGATGCCGAGCTCACGGTAGGCGCTGGCACGTAACACCTTCCGCGGCGACTCCGCGAAGCCGCGCAGCACGTGCGCGATCGCGAGCAAGCCAGCCAACGGTCCGCCGTACGTGCCGCCGAAGCCGACGATGAACGCGAACGCGGCCGCGCAGTACACCGCGCCCTGACGACGCCCGCGCAGCGCGAGGTCGATGCCGAACAGCACCCAGGGCAGCAGCTCGAAGCCGTAGAAGTTCAGCCAGCCGTGGAAGAAGCTGAACGCGAAGAAGCCGTTGCCCGCGAAGATGGGCGCCATCAGCGCGGGGCCGAGCGCGCTGGCGGTGCGCGTTCGCGCGTAGCGATAGAAGCCTTCCATGCCCAGCACGCTCATCGCCATCGCGATCAGCGGCGCCGCGCGCAGCGGCCCGAACAACACGGAGAGCAAGAACGGCGGCGCGGCGAAGCGGCTCTGCGGCGTACCCAGCGCGTACAGACCACCGCAGTAGTAAGGGTTCCAGAGCGGGAGCTCGAACCACTTGCGCACCGTGCGTACGGCGACGTCTTCGTAGTTGAACAGTACCTGCGCGTCGCGGAACTCGTTGAGGTCGGCCGCGTGCGGGAAGATGGTCCAGAACAACACCAGCGCGGAGATCGTGAAGAACGCCAGCCGTGTGGGCATCGCGTGCGCCGCGCGCCGCAGCCACCTCACCAGCTCCGCCGATCGCTCTGCCAACCGCTCGGCCATCAGTCGTACTGCGGCCTCGGCTTGCACGGAGGCGCGCCGGCCTGGCGACCCGGGACGCGGCGCGCGTGCAGGTCCGCGTCGAGCACGTCGAGCACGCTCTCCAGCGCGACCTTGTTCACGGCCGTCTGGCTGCGCACGATCTCGCTCTCGCGGCCCGTGAAGGCATCTCCCTGGGACCAGCGGTCACCAGGGAACGCGCGGATGGCATCGGTGCGGCGGCGCGGCTCGTCGTCCGCGAGCGCATGCAATACGCGCTCACGCGCTTCGCCCTTGAGCTCTGTGACCGGCGTGCGTCCCGCCAGCGCGGCCCGTCCGCCCGCCACCATGACGGCGGCCAGCGACAGAATCACGCCCAGCATGCGCAGGTAGCCCATGCGCCGCGCGATCTCCCCGGAAGCTCCTGCCATCCCTTCGTCCCTTATCACGAGCCGCGCGCGTTCGCGCGACTTCGTGCAGCTCACTCGGGCGGGGGCTGCTCTTCGGGCGGACGACGATCGAGCAGCGTGAGTGTCATGTCGTCCCAGGCGATGAAGTCGCCGGGTCGTTGCACGCCCTGCTCGACGTTGACCACCACGACACCCGCCGAGGTCGCCGCGGGCGGCAGCTTGAACGGGTACTCGCGGAACGTGCTGCCGAGGCGATGGTCGAAGAACGTGGTGCCACCCGCGCTCATGCGCACGCGCAGGCCCGGTCGCGAGGCCGCCAGGCGCGCGATGCCGCTGGCTTCGACCGACACGCGCACCGCGAACGCCCAGGCCGCCTTGGTGCCGCGCGCGATGCGCACGGTGCGGTTCTGGTATTGCTTCTCCGGCTCGAAGCCCGCGGCGGCGTGGAACTCGTCCAGCTTCATGGTCTGCGGGTAGGGCGCCGCGTCCATGTCGGCGGCAGCGACGGTGTCGTAGCTCTCCGGTGAGCCACCGATGCGCCAGGCGTAGATCAGGTTCATCGGCCACGAGCCTGGGTTGCCGGTGTAGCCGTAGGTCTCGTCGAGCGTCTTGGCGAGCGCGGCGGCGATGCCGCGCTTCATCGGCTGCGGCTTGTCGAGCCAGAGCCGGAAGAACGTGTAGTCGTCCGCCATCGAGCGGTTGTAGAGCGCGAACACCAGCACCAGGCCGAGGCTGGCCAGCTGCGCCACACGCAGTGGGTTGCGCGCGATCAACCGACGGCCGCCTTCGAGCACGCTGGCGAAGCCGACCATGAAGTACAACGTGCAGCCCGAGAAGCGCCGACCGCCAAACGCCCAGCCGCCCCACCAGTCCTTGGCCGAGCCGTTGATGTAGCTCTGCGCGAACAACACCACGATCGCGAGCGCGGCCAGCAGCCGGTACTTGGCGGGCTGCGAGCGCCAGAGCGCCAGGGCGATCAAGCCGCAGAACGAGAGCAACAGCAGCGGGTGCCAGGCGAACAGGCCGCTGCGGCTGGTGAACAGCGTGGCGTCCCAGCGGCTGTTGCCCCAGTCCATGAAGCCCGAGCCCTGCGGCACCAGCGTCCAGGCGCCGTAGATGGCGCGCCAGATCAGCATCAGCGGCGAGAACGTGATGATGGTGCAGCCGAGCAGCAGGAACGCGTTGCGGAACCACTGGCCGACGGGCTTGCGCTCGCGCACCAGCTGCACGAGCACGATGCACCACTCCACGAACGGCAAGAGGCCGTGCGCGACGTCTTGCGGGCGCACGTCCATGGCCAGCCCCAGCAGCGCGCCCATCAACGCCCAGTGCCAGGGCGTGCGCGAGCCGTATCGGTAGACCCAGAAGCTGGCGAACAGCGCCACCGCGCAGGCCTGCGTGGCGTGCGAGAAGGAGGGCTGCCGCAGCATGAACCAGATCAGCGGCGAGCCGAGGCACAGGCCGATGCCGGCGATCGCCGCCAGCGAGGCCTCCGTGAGCTCCAGCGCGAGCAGGATGCCGAGCCCCACCGTGACCAGGCCGGCGAGCACGCTCGCGAACAGCACGATGCGTTGGAAGTCGTACTCGGTGCCGTCGAGCTTGGGCACGTGCGGCGCGCCCAGCTTCTCGGCCAGTGGCTGCGCCAGCTTGGCCACCGGTACCATCGGCATCCAGAACAGCGCCGGCCCCGGCGTGAACACGTTCTGCGGGCGCTTGGTGATCGGGTTGACGCCGGCGTGGAACTGGTCGGCCAGCGCGGGCAGGCGGTAGTCGTTGGTGAAGTCGACGTCGTGATCGAACCACAACGAGCGCAGGTACGCGTAGTAGTAGAAGCCGTCGCCGTGGGCCTCGGCGACCGCGGCGTGCGAGCGCAGCTGGTTGGGATCGCTGTACTGCCAGCAGCAGATGAGCGAGAACACGCCGAGCCAGATCCAGGCGCGATGCGGCGCGAGGCTGGCCCGCAGGGTTCGCCAGCGGTCGGCCACGGCGGAGCGTGCGCTCGCGAGGCGCGCTTGTATGGAGGACGTCGACATTCCGAAGCTCGAAGCCGCGCGAGCATACTGAAGCTCGGGCCAGTCACCAACCCTCGTCGAGGGTCAGAGGTCCGGACAGAGCTCCGGCGTGGCCTCGCGGATGTTGTCGAACACCAGGCGCGGCCCGCCCAGGATGTCGCCCTCGATCAGCATTTGCCCCGGGTCGATGTTCGAGTCCGGGAAGTTCGGCTCGGCGGCGAGGATCAAATACGACAGGTCCGTGGTCGGCGTGAAGCGCACGCAGACCGTGGTCCAGCTCTGCGCGGTGATCGGAGCCGAGCGGACCAGCATGCTCTGCGAAGAGGGGCCCAGGCAGCCCTGCTCGTTGCCGCGCACCTCCAGCGAGAGCAGGGCGTCGGCGCTGGTGGCGAGCGCCTCGATCGCGAACGCGTACTCCTGGCCGGCGCGCAGCGGGGTGCTCAGCCTCTGCAGCAGGGGCATCGGCACGATGTTGACCAGGTAGCCGATGGTGATGAACGTGTTGCCGTCGTCCGGGCTAACGGCCACCTTGGGAGCGCCCTCCGTGGTGCCCGCCTCCAGGCCCTTCTCCGCGCGCACCGCGGTGAGCGAGTTGGCGGTCTGGCCGGCGGCGATGGGCTGGCAGGTGTACCAGGGGCTGATGTCCGTGAGCAGCGTGTTGAGCGCGGTCACGTCTCCGGCCACGTTGGTGTCGTTCTGGAACTCGAACGACTCGTTCCGCAGCGGCGGCAGCGGGGGCAGCGTGGTGCCGCTGGTCGCATCCGCGATCGAGCCCGTGTCGGGGCGC
>JBEVNG010000048.1:0-11403 GCA_040508235.1 Polyangiales bacterium
TTCGGCGGCTTCGGCTCCGAGGGCGACGCCGCGGGCTTTGCGCTCTGGGTGATGGACGAGATCGCGCTGCGTGCCGGCGATGCCAAGCTCGACGCCTGGCTCTACCCGCACGCGTACCGCAAGGCCGAGTTCATCAAGCGCATGATGGAGACCGACCGCACCATCCGCATGGCGCCGGTGCAAGGGCCGATCGTACCGGTGCTGCGCGACGACCCCTGGATGTCCAAGGACATCGACCTGGTGTGCGACAAGGCCAAGGACGGCCTGATCGTCGGCCGCATGGATGGCCACCGGCCGATCCTGTTCATCAACGCGGTCAGCTACATGGGCCTGCGCCGCGCGGCGCGCATGGCCGAGCGCGCGAACGATCCGATCAGCGCCAAGCGCTGGCGCGAGCGCGCCACCACGCTCCGCAAGGCCTGGCGACGCGGCTTCGACACGCCCGAGCGCGACAACGACCGCACCTCCATCAGCACGCTCTGGCCCTCGTTCGTGGGCCACGACACGCGCAAGGAGTTCGAGCAGCTGCTCGACAAGCGCTGGAACGAGCAGCGCGATGCTTCGGGTGCGTACAAGAGCGTGCGCGAGTGGACCTACTTCGACGCCGCCGAGATGCACAACTGGACCATGCTCGGGCGTGTCGACAAGGTCTGGACGTCGCTGGAGTACTACTGGGCCAAGCAGCAGTCGTCGCCGGGTCTGTACACGTGGTCCGAGGGCACAGGCGAGGAGAACACGTTCGGGCTCTGGCGCGAGGTGCGCGGCTGGCTCAAGCCCAAGCACGTCACGCCGCACTACTGGTCGGCGTCGGAGATGCTGCTGCTGCAGCTCGACATGCTCGCCTACGTGGAAGAGTCGGAGGAGGCACCCACGTACGTGATCGGCGCGGGTGTGCCCAAGAGCTGGCTGGCGAAGCCGATGCGCGTGCAGGGCATCGGCACCTCACGCGGCTCGCTCGACTGGCGCTACCAGGACGGCGTGCTGCACGTCACGCTCCACGGCGAGACCTTGCCGGTGCGCGCCGGCGCTTCCTTCGAGGGTGTGAAGGTCGAAGTGGAGACGGCCCGTGCCGCGCAGTAACTGGAAGCTGTTCGGGCTGCTGCTCGCGCTGGCGGTGCTGACGCGGCTCGACACCTACGCGCTCAGCGACATCGAGTTCGACGAGGCCGTCTACTTCCTGATGGCGCGCTCGATGACGCAGGGCCACGCGCCCTACACCGCCATCTTCGATCACAAACCGCCGGGCATCTACGGCGTGTACTACGTCGCGATCACGCTGCTCGGGCAGTCGGCGTTCGCGGTGCGCGTGTTCGCCACGCTGGCGATCGCGGCCTCGGGCTGGCTCGCGATCAAGCTGTACCAGCGCCTGCGACCGGACGCGCAGCGCTTCGCGTGGGTGCCGGGTGTGCTGGTGGTGCTGATGTTCCGCAAGTACGGCGGCCAGGGCGCCAACAACGAGCTGTTCTTCGTGCCCGCCGCGACCGGCGCCATCCTGTTGCTGCTGACCGCCGTGCAGAGCCAGAGCGGGCGTGTGGGCCGCTTGCTCGGCGCGGGCGCGCTCGCGGGCGTCGCGTTCTGGATCAAGTTCAACGTCGTGGTCGAGATCCAGGTGGCGGGTGCGCTGGCCGTGCTGGTGCTCGCGGACACCACGCATCCACAGCGTATTCGCCGCATGGGCGAGGAGGTGGCGCTGACCGCGATCGGCTTCATGGCCGTGGCGGCGCTGGTGATCGCGCCGTTCGCGCTCGCGGACATGCTCGAGACGTTTCGCTACGCCACCGTCGAAGCCAACGTGCGTCACGTCGGCCATCGCATGACGCCCCTGGAGACGCTGGCGTTCCTGCTGACCGTGCTGGAAGCGTCGATGGCGCAGTGGGCGCTGGTGATCGCAGGCGTCGTCTACCACACGCGCAAGGATCGCGAGTCCGGTCCGGCGCGGCAGTACATGTTCCTGTGCGCGTGGTTGCTCGGCGCCATGGCCTCCGCGCTCGCACCCGGGCAGCCGTACGACCACTACGCGCTGGAGATGGCGGTGCCGCTCTGCCTCGCGGCCTGGCTCGCGTTCGAGGACGTGTTCCTGCCGCACCTGCAGGGCCGCGCGGCGGTCGCCGGCTTGAGCTTCCTGATCGCAGGCAGCACGGGCACCAGCTTGCTCGCCGTGCCGCTCAACGTCGGCCGGGAGCTGGCGTCGCTGCTCAAGCGCCGATCGCTGGAGTCGATCGACACCTCACGCTGGGTCACCAACTACATAAACGAACACACGCGGGGCGACCAGGTCACGCTCTACGTGATGGACGGGCAGCCGCTGCTCTACCACCTGCTCGGCGTCGACCCGCCCACGCGCTTCGCGTTCCCGCCGTTCCTGCTCGACCCGCACTTCGAGAACGTCACCGGCGCCGAGGCCAAGCCCGAGGTCGCGCGCATCCTGGCCGACAAGCCGGAGTGGATCGTGCGCCGGATCGATCCGTTCAAGGAGAGCCTGCTGATGCGCGAGCACATCGGCGGGCTGATCGCGGACGACTACGTGCTGGAGACGACGATCCACAACCTCGACCTGCTGCACCGCGTTCAGTAGATCATCGGGCCGTGGTGCCGTCCGGGGTGCATCATCACGCCGACGACCTGACCGTTGCCATCCGCGATCTGCGCGGCGCGCTCCTTGAGGTCGGCGGGTAGCTGGCTGCTGCTCAGCTCGCGAACCGCGCTGCGCATGTCCTCGGTCAGGTAGTTGTTGGCGACCGTCTCCAGCGCCTCGCGCACGAACTCCGGATCGCTGTGGTGCAGGGCGCTGACCATGATCTTGGCGCCGTCGTCTCCCGGCAGCGAGGGCACGGCCATCAGCGCCGCGCGACGGGCGTCCGGATCCGCGCTCGTGATCAGCTGCTGCGCCACCGGCAGTGCGCGCGCCGGCGCGTTGCCGAGCAGCGCCATCAAGCCCTGCTGCGCCGTGGCCGGCACGCGCGCGATCTGCTCGATGCGATCCAGCGCCGCCGGCGTGCCGAGCTGCGCGAGCGAGTTCGCGGCGGCCCCCACCACCTCCGGGCTCTTGTCGCGCGAGGCCGTGAACAGCGCCGCCTCCGCTTCCTCGCCACCAAACTGCGACAGCGCCTGCACGGCCTCGCGACGCACGTTGTCGTCGCTGTCGCCGAGCGCGCCACGCAGCGTCTTGACCACCGTGGGGTCACCGCTCTGCGCGAGCGCCCACATCGCGGACGAGCGCTTCTGCGGATCACTGCTGGCGGCCAGGCTCTCGGTGAGCTTGCGCGTCTCGGGATCGTTGCGCTGCGCGAGCGCCCACATCGCGCGGCTGCCCACGCTGGGCTCGCCGTTCAGCGCGAGCTTGCTCAGCGCGGCGCGCGCCTCGGGCGACTCGTCGTTCATCAGCACCTCGAGCGAGCCGTAGTTGCCGCGCTCGATCTGCGCCAGCGCGAGCCGACGCGCGCGCTCCGGATCCGCCTGATCGCCGTTGAGCATCTGCAGGGCCATCGGCGCGTTGGGGCCGTTGCCCTTGGCGACCTCCTCCAGCACGTCGAGCGCCTGCTCGCTGCCCATGCGCGAGAGCGCGGACAGCGCCTGCGACGACGTCTGCATGTTGCCCGCGCGCGCCAGCTGCTCCAGCTGCGGAAACGCCGAGCCATCCTGGCGGCTGGCGAAGTACTCGATGGCGGTGATCTGCGCGTTGCTCGGGCCACCGGCCAGCGAGCTCTCCATCAGCTCGCGCACACCCGGACCATCCAGCTCGGCCAGCGCCTGCAACGCGCTGAGGCCCGCACCATAGCCGCTGTTCTTCTCGGCCAGCTCCAGCAGCGCCTCGCGCGCTTCGTCGCTGCCGGTGCGGGCGAGCGCACTCGCCGCCTGCGCCGCCAGCTCGGGACGCTCGCGCAGCACGTGCAACAACGTCTCGGTGGCCGCGCTGCCGCCGATCTCGCCCAGCGCGTAGATGGCGTTGAACTGCGACATGCGGTTGCCGCGCGAGAGGTAGCCCTGCAGCACGCCGACGGCGCGCGGGTCTCCGCTGCGTCCGAGCGCCATCAGCAGGCGGTCACGATCGCGCGAGCCACCGTCCTCCAACAGCTTGGCGAGCAGCGGCGTCGCCTCCAGCGCCCCGGACTCCGCCAGCGACACCGCGACCGAGACGCGCACGTAGCGTGCAGCGTGCTCGCTCAGCTCGATGGCGGCCTTTTGCGAGGCGCGATCCGGGCGTGACGCGAGCGCGATCAGCGCCGTCTCCACCAGCACCGGCACGTCGCCCTGGGCGAGCGCGTGCAGCGGCGCGAAGGCGGCCTCGTGCGCGATGTTGCCGAGCGAATAGGTGGCGCAGCGGCGCAGCTCCAGCGGGAACTCGGCCTCGCTGTAGCGGGCGATCAGCGCCACCGCGGCCTCGTCGACCTCGGGCAGGCGCGCGGCACGATCGATCACGGCGCAGCGCCCGCTGGTCGAATGGGCACGCTCCAGGTTGGCCAACAGCAGGCGCAGCCGCGCGGAGCCGGCGCCGGTGGCACGCGTGCTGTCGCGACGAGAGGTACGCTCGCTCGTGGCCTGCTCCGCGACCTCGTCAGCGGGTGTGACCTCGCGCGTGTTGGAGCGCGCTCGCGTCACCTGGACCACCAACAGCGCGCACGCGGCGACCGCGCCCACACGCCAGAACCACAGCTCTCTCCGCGACTCGCGCGCAACCTGCCGCACTGGCATCCTGTACCTCGTCGCCTACCGACGCCGCGCCCAGGCGGAAGTTCAGCGCGACTTGAGCTTTTTGCGAGCGAGCGCGCCGGCGCGCAGACTTGCCTACATGGAAAACGCCAGCCGCCTCACGATCGGCCGCGAGACGACCCTGTGCATGTCGCTGTCCGGGCGGCCCGGCACCTTCGGCTCTCGCTTCCACAACCACCTCTACGCAGCGCTCGGGCTCGACTACGTCTACAAGGCGTTCACCACCTCGGACCTGCCCGCCGCCATCGCGGGCATCCGCGCGCTCGGGGTGCGCGGCTGCGCGATCTCCATGCCGTTCAAGGAGGCCTGCATCCCGCTGCTCGACGAGCTGGCTCCCTCGGCGCGCGCGATCCAGTCGGTTAACACGATCGTGAACGACGGCGGCTGGCTGACCGGCCACAACACCGACTACGGGGCGATCGCGCCGCTGCTGGCGCGCCATGGCGTCACGCCGGACACGCCGTTCGCGCTGCACGGCTCGGGGGGCATGGCCAAGGCGGTGGCGAGCGCGCTGCGCGACCGCGGGCACACGCAGGGCACCATCGTCGCGCGCAACCAGCAGACCGGGCGCGCGCTCGCCGAGGGGTGCGGGTATGGCTACCTCGACACGCTCGGTGCGCTGCGCCCGCGCATGCTGATCAACGTGACGCCCCTCGGCATGGCAGGAGCGGACGCGGAGCGCCTGCCGTTCGACGAAGCTGCCATCGACGCGGCCGAGGTGGTGTTCGACGTGGTGGCGCTGCCGGTGGAGACGCCGTTCGTGAAGCGCGCGCGGGCCGTGAACAAGCGCGTGATCACGGGCGGCGAGGTGATCGCGCTGCAGGCCGTCGGCCAGTTCGTCCTGTACACGGGCGTGACGCCCTCGCCCGAGCAGCTCGACGCGGCACAGCGTTACGCACTGGGATGAGCGTGCTCGCGCGCACTGGCAAACGCACCGGGTGACGCGTTAGGTTGCGACGATGCTGTTCCCCCCTCGCGCGCGCCTCGGCGCCGCGTCCCTGTGTCTGCTGATCGCGTGCGGCAGCGACGACGCTGTCCAGAGCAGTGGCCTCGATGCCTCCACCAGTCCTGCCGAGACCTGCCTCGATGGCGGCTGCCTGCCGCCGGCGGTCGTCGATGCGGCGGCGGATGCGCGCGTGTTCGTGCCCGCGCGCGCGATCACGGGTGTGCGCATCGACCCACCCTCGGCGACCTTGAGGACTGTCGATGGCAGCAGGCCCTCAGAGCGCCTGCGCGTGCTCGCGCGCTACGACGACGGCAGCGAGGTCGAGATCCCGACCGCCTTCTTCAGCGTCGACTCGCCCGTGGTCGGCGAGTTCACGGGCGACACGTTCGTCGCCAACGGGCAGATCGGCGGCGTGGTGACGGCGCGCGCGGAGGTGCGCACCGCCCTCGGTGTGCTGCAGGCGACGGCTCCGATCACGGTCTCGCTGGAGCGCACGCTGCGCGTGGGGACGCTGCCGAGTGAACATGAGGCGTCCTTCCAGGCGGCCGCCGCCAGCGACGACGCGACGCAGACGCCCGCGCTGGTCTACCCGCTCGACGGCGTCGTGTTCCCGCAGAACGTGTACCCGGTCGACGTGCAGTGGAGCCGCGGCAGCGTCGGAGATCTGTTTCGCGTGACGTTGCGCAAGCCGCACGCGCAGGTGATCGCGTACCTCGCCTACGACCCGCTGCGCCACTGGCTGGTCGACACCGCGGCCTGGCAAGCGCTCGCGCGCAGCGAGCCCGGGGAGCCCGCGCGGCTGGCGGTCGAGCGCCTGCACGAGGGCAAGCGCTACGTCGATCCCGCGCGCACGCTGAGCTTCGCCAGCACCGCGCTGACCGGCAGCATCTACTACTGGGATGTCGAGAACGCGCGCATCCAGCGCATCGACGACGGCAGCGGCAGCGCGGTGTCGTTCATGCCCAAGCCGCCGATCAGCAACGACCCCGAGACGCGCTGCATCGGCTGTCACTCGGTCTCCAACAGCGGGCGTTACCTCGCGGGTCGACTCGGCTGGGGCGACTCCGTGGGCACGGTCTTCGATCTGACGCAGGACCTGAGCAAGGATCCGGCGCCGAGCTTGTGGCCGCCGAACGAGCGCGGTCTGTTCTGGTGGTTCTCGTCGTGGAGCCCCGACGACAAGCGGCTGATCGTGTCCGCCAACGATGCGCTGGAGCTTCGGGTCTACGATCCGTTCGCCGGCGTTCGCGTGAACACGCTCGGCACGGCGCTGCCGCGCGGCACGATGCCCGACTGGTCGCCCGACGGAAAGCGCATCGCCTACGTCTCCAACGCCGACAACTTCGGCGACAAGATGACGCGTGGAGATCTGTCGATGCTCGACGTCACCGGTGCCGACACGTTCGGGCCCACGCGGCTACTCCAGCGCGGCAGCGATCTCAGCGGCGGCGTGACCAGCAGCTACCCCACGTGGTCCCCGGACTCGCGCTGGCTGGCGTTCGCACATGGCACCGGGGCGCGCAGCGAGACCAACGAGTCCGAGCTGTACCTCATCGATCCCGACGACGGCTCCCATCGCCAGCTGACGCGCGCGCTCAGCGGCACGCGGCTCGACTACCAGCCCAACTTCGCGCCGTTCCAGGGCGGCGGCTACTACTGGCTCAGCTTCCTCTCGCGGCGCACCTACGGCAACGACGCGATCGGCAACGGCACGCGTGAGCTCGGCAAGCGCCAGCAGATCTGGGTGACCGCCATCCGCATGGACGCCGCGTCCGGCACGGACCCCAGCTCGGTGGCGTACTGGCTGCCCGGCCAGAACACCAAGACCGCGAACATCAGCGCCAGCTGGGCCCCGCGCGCGTGCCGTGAAGATGGCGCGTGGTGCGCGGTGGGCAGCGAGTGTTGTGGCGGCGACTGCCGACCCGGCGCCAGTGGAGCGCTCGTCTGCGGACCGCCTCCGCCCGAGCAGTGCCGCCCGACCTACTTCGTCTGCAACAGCAACGCCGACTGCTGCACCGGCAACTGCGTCGACCGCGTCTGCACCCCGACGCCGTTCTGACCTCTCGCACGACTCCGTGAGAGGGGATCACCAGGGCAAGGTGCCGCCCTTGTAGTCGAGGAAGCTCCCGCTGTCCTTGGGCTTCAGGCCGTCGAAGACCTTGCGCATCTTCGCGATGCTCTCGTGCACGGGCGTGGGCGCGCCGCCGCCGCCCATGTCGGTCTGCACCCAGCCTGGGTTGATCACGGCCGCGATGATGCCGCGGTTGCGCAGATCGAGCGCCAGGTTGCGGAACGTCATGTTGAGCGCGGCCTTGCTGGCGCGGTAGGCGTAGTAGCCGCCGCTGGTGTCGTCGATGCTGCCCATGCCGCTGGTGATCGCGATCATCAGCTTGCGCTCGCTGCGCGCGACGTGATCCACGAACGCATCCGCGACCAGCAGCGGCGCGACCGTGTTGATGCGCAGCGTCTCCAGCATGCCCGCGGCATCCAGCTTGCCGATCGACTGCCGCTGCGGGCCCATCATGCCGGCGTTGTTGAGCAGCAGATCGATCGGATCGCGCAGAGCGCGCGCGAGCGCGTGCACACTGCTCTCGTCCCCGATATCGAGCGCATGAAAGCTGACCTGCGGCTGCTTTCCGAGCAGCTCATCGAGCTCCGCGGACGAAGCGCGCGCGGTCGCGAACACGCGCCATCCCGCCTCGCTGTACTGCCTGGCGAACTCCAGGCCGAGCCCACGATTCGCTCCCGTGATCAGGACGGACGTCATCTCTTACCTCGCTGCGCCCAGCATGGCGCGCTGTGGTCCCGCTCGCATCTCGCTGCGCACGCAAGCAGCACGGTCGGGTGATGCATGAGCGCTTGCGCACTGCGAATGCGCGGAGAAAAGCGCGTGCACGCGAGGAGAATCGAGACCGGGCTGACCGTAGAAAGCAAAGCGGACGGTGCGTGGAGCCAACTCACGTGCGAAGCTCAGTTGTCCGACGAGTGCGAGGGGATGGCAGCTCGTCGCGGTGCATGCGTGGGGACGCATGCAGCGCTGCATGCCCGTGCTGCCCTGGGGGCCGGTATGTTCAAGATCGCGCATGACGTGGATTCGGCCGAGGAGCGCTTCGCCGTGGCGCTCACGGAGTTCTCGAAGCTCGCGCTGGCACCGCGGCGCGTGCCGCCGCATGGCCCGCAGCTCGACGCGCGTCAGCTGGAGCTGATCGCACTCGCGCACCGTGCGCTGTGGTTCGGCGTGGAGCTGCGGCTCGGTGACCGCGAGCGCACCGCGCGCGGCTTCGCGGCCGGCGAGATGCTGCACGGCGAGACGCGCGCGGCGCTGCGGCGCGAGATCTCGTACGCACGCGAGCAACACGTGCTGATGCTCAACCACGACATCGAGCTGGGGCCGGAGCCCCTGGAGCGCACGGAGCCACGCATCGCGGAGGTCTCCAGCTCGTGGCGCGAGGCGGCCTACGAGCTGGGTCTGCCCACGTTCGCGCGCTGGCTCGGCGAGCCGAGCGTGCTGCGCGAGCTGGTGGAGCTGTACGGCGATCTGTTGCGCGTGGTGCGCGTGACCACGCTGCCGCTGCGCGCCGACGGTCCCGACCCGGCCTACCTGCGCAGCCTGCTGACGCTCGCGCGCGCCGGCGAGAGTGGCGCTGCGCCGCGCAGCTCTGCCAGCTCGCGCGATCTGTCGCCCGAGCTGCGCGAGGAGTTTCGCCAGGACGCGACGCGCACCGCCAAGCTGAGCGCGCTCATCCACCGCGAGGACAGCGGTGAGCGCCCGCTCGACACGCTCGCCTCGCGCACCGCCGCGATCGCACGCGCCAGCGACTCCGTACCGCCCAACGCCAAGCTGTCGGTATTGTCGATCGATCGCGCACCACCCGTGCAAGACGAGCCGAGCAACGTGCGCGACGTATCCAGCGACGAGCTGATCGCGATGCGCGCGCAGACCATCCCGGTGCCCGCCGAGGTCGACGAGGCACCGACGGACAAGGTCAGCGAGAGCCTGCCGGTGGTGGCGATGTTCGGCGCGCAACGCGGCGCACGGAGTCTGCTCCGAATCGGCGTCGCCCTCGCGGCGCTCGGCCTGATCGCGGTGCTAGCGATCGCGCTGCTCCCGGTCTCGTTCTGGTTCGGCCCCGACACCGTGCAGCAACGCTAACGAGTACGGGGTCAGGCGACCTCTTTCAGGACGCGCAGGATCTCCGGCCCGTATGCATGCAGCTTCTTCGCGCCCACGCCGCTGACGCCGCCCAGTTCGGCGAGCGTGGCGGGGCGCATGCGCGCCATCTCGATCAGCGTGGCGTCGTGGAACACCACGTAGGCGGGCAAGTTGTGCTCGCGGGCGACGCCGGCGCGCCAGTCCTTGAGGGCGCTGAAGCAGGCGTGACCGCGCGCATCGAGCGGCAGCGACGGCTCGCGCGTGGACTTGCCGCGTGTGCTCTTGCCGCGCGCGCGCCGGCCCTCGCTGGGCTTGCGTAGCTCCAGCTTCTGCTCGCCCTTCAGCACCGCCCAGGAGCTGGCCGTGAACGAGAGCGTGCTGAACTCGCCCTCCGCGCTGATGTGCCCGCCCGCGATCAGCTGCCGGATCAACGAGCGCCACTCGCCCTCGCTCATGTCCTTGCCGACCCCGAACGTGGTCAGCAGCTGGTGCCGGTAGTCGACCACCTTCTCGGTCTCCTTGCCGCGCAGCACGTCGACCAGGTGGCCCACACCGAAGCGCCCCTGCGCCTGCTGATAGAAGCGATACACGCAGCTGAGCACCTTCTGCGCCGCCTGCGTCGCGTCCCAGGTCAGCGGCGGCGACAGGCAGTTGTCGCAGTTGCCGCACGGACCGCTGGTCTCGTCGAAGTACGCCAGCAAGCGCACGCGGCGGCACGTGTGCGCCTCGGCCAGCGCCAGCAGCGCGTCGAGCTTCTGGCGCTGGCTGCGCTTGAACTCCTCTCCGCCCTGCCCCTCGTCGATCATCCGCCGCTGGTTCACCACGTCGGACAGGCCGTACGCCATCCAGGCGTCGGCTGGCTGTCCGTCGCGACCCGCGCGTCCGGTCTCCTGGTAGTAGCTCTCGATGGTCTTGGGCAGATCGAGGTGTGCCACGAAGCGCACGTCCGGCTTGTCGATGCCCATGCCGAACGCGATCGTCGCCGCCATCACCAGCCCCTCCTCGCGGATGAAGCGGTCCTGATGATCACGCCGCGCGTTGGCCTCCAGCCCAGCGTGGTACGGCAGCGACGCGATGCCCTCTTTCTGCAGCCACGCGGCGGTCTCCTCGACCTTCTTGCGCGACTGGCAGTACACGATTCCGGCCTCGCCCGCGTGCTCTTCCTTGATGAAGCGCAGCAGCTGCGAGCGCGCGTTGTCCTTCTCGACGATCGTGTAGCGGATGTTGGGCCGGTCGAAGCTGCTCAGGAAGACGCGCGCCTCTTCCAGCTTGAGCCGCGCGATGATGTCCGCCTGCGTCTGCTTGTCCGCCGTGGCGGTGAGCGCGATGCGAGGCACCTTGGGGAAGCGCTGGTGCAGCACGTCGAGCTGCAGGTAGTCGGCGCGGAAGTCGTGGCCCCACTGGCTCACGCAGTGCGCCTCGTCGATCGCGAACAGGCCGAGCCGCCCACGCTGGTAGAGCGCGTCGAGCTGCGCGAGGAAGCGCGGCATCGCCACCCGCTCGGGCGCCGCGTACAGCAACACCAGCTCGCCGGACGTGAGCTCCCGCTCCACCTGCTGGGCCTGCTCGTACGCCAGCGAGCTGTTGAGGAACG
>JBEVNG010000055.1:0-9535 GCA_040508235.1 Polyangiales bacterium
CTCGCCGTGATCGTCGGCATCACCTACTTCTTGTACCGCGACGGCCCGCCGCATCCGGAGGCACCGGGTGCAGTCGAGTACTGCGTGCTGGCGGCGGTGTTCGGCATGGGTCCGATCGTCGTCAACACGCTCACCTCGCGCACCATCTTCGGCCTGCGCGAGCGCGCGCGCGAAGCGATGCAGCTCGGCCAGTACACGCTGCTGGAGAAGCTCGGCGCGGGCGGCATGGGCGTGGTCTACAAGGCGCGCCACGCGACGCTGCGCCGGCCCACCGCCATCAAGCTCCTGCCGGTGGAGCGCGCGGGTGCGCAGAACCTGACGCGCTTCGAGCGCGAGGTGCAGCTGACCAGCCAGCTGACGCACCCCAACACGGTCGCCATCTACGACTACGGGCGCAGCGCCGACGGCATCCTCTACTACGCGATGGAGTTCCTGGACGGCCTCGACCTCGACTCGATCGTCAGGATCAGCGGTCCGCTGCCGGCGGCGCGTGTGGTGCACGTGCTGACGCAGGTCGCGCTCGCGCTCGCGGAGGCGCACGAATCCGAGCTGCTGCATCGCGACATCAAGCCGCAGAACGTGATCCTGTGTCGACGCGGCGGCGTGAACGACTTCGCCAAGGTGGTCGACTTCGGTCTGGTCAAGGACCTGCAGAGCGCGAGCGACGCGTCGATGAGCGCGATCAACACCATCATCGGCACGCCGCTGTACATGTCGCCCGAGGCGATCGCGCGGCCGAACACGGTCGACCCACGCAGCGACCTCTACGCGCTCGGCGCCGTCGGCTACTTCCTGCTCACCGGCACGCCGCCGTTCCGCGGCGACAGCGTGGTCGAGATCTGCAGCCAGCACCTGCACGCGCCGGTCGAGCCGCCCTCGCAGCGCGTGGAGGGCATCGATGCGGCCCTGGAGGCGCTGCTGCTCACGTGCCTGGCGAAGAAGCGCGACCAGCGCCCCAGCAGCGCCTCCGAGCTCGCGACCCGGCTGCAGGACTTGGGGCTGCCCAGCTGGAAGCGCGCCGACGCGGACGGCTGGTGGCGTGAACATGCGGACGCGGTGTCGTCGGTGAAGCGCGAGCGCAGTGCCGCGGCGGCCGAGCGCGCCAGCACGGTGCCCATCGCGACCGTGGCGATCGACCCCCGCGAGCGCGGATCGGCGATGCCGCTCGCCTGGCAGAGCAGCCCCGCCATCCCGGACCCGACCGGAGAGTAAGCTGGCCTGGACCTTGCTGTGAGCTTCGTCATGAGCACGGCCACGGAAGTCCTCGGTCACCCTCAACACGCCGGCTCGGAGCCAAACCGCCTGCCCGCCCTCGCGCTCGGCGCCATCGGCGTGGTGTTCGGCGACATCGGCACCAGCCCTCTGTACGCATTCAAGGAGGCCCTCGACGGCCCGCACCGCGTGATCGCCAGCCACGACAACGTGCTCGGCGTGCTGTCCCTGATCTTCTGGGCGCTGACGCTCGTCGTCACCGTCAAGTACCTGCTCTTCATCATGCGCGCGCACAACCAGGGCGAGGGCGGCGCGTTCGCGCTGCTGGCGCTGCTGCCGGAGCGCCAGCGCCGACCCGGTAAGCTGGGCGCGTTCGTGGTCCTGGGCGTGCTGAGCGCGGCCTTGCTCTACGGAGATGGCATCGTCACGCCCGCGATCTCCGTGCTCTCCGCCGTGGAAGGGCTGGAGCTGGCGGCGCCCTCGCTGGAGCATGCGGTGCTGCCGATCACGTGCCTGGTGTTGATCGGCGTGTTCGCGCTGCAGAGCCGCGGCACCGGCCACATCGGCAAGCTGTTCGGCCCGGTGATGATCGTCTGGTTCGTCACCATCGGCGCGCTCGGCATCTCGCAGATCGTGCAGAACCCGCACGTGCTCGCCGCGCTGTCGCCTTACTGGGCGCTGCACTTCTTCCAGGAGCACGGACTGCGCGGGGGCTTGATCCTCGGCGCGGTGGTGCTGGCGGTGACGGGAGGCGAGGCACTTTATGCGGACATGGGGCATTTTGGCGTGCGCCCAATCCGACTCGCCTGGTTCGTGGTCGCCCTGCCGGCGCTCTTGCTCGCCTACCTGGGACAGGGCGCGCTGGTGTTGCGCGACCCGAACGCGGCCGTGCAGCCGTTCTTCTCGATGGCGCGCCCCGGCTTCTGGACCTATGCGCTGGTCGTGCTCGCGTCGCTGGCGACGGTGGTCGCGTCGCAGGCGCTGATCTCCGGCGTGTTCAGCCTGACGCGGCAGGCGATCCAGCTCGGCTTCCTGCCGCGGCTGAACATCCTGCACACCGCGCGCGAGCAGGAGGGACAGGTCTACGTCCCGTTCGTGAACTGGTTCCTGGCGGTCGCGTGCATCACGCTCGTGCTCACGTTCAAGAGCTCGGGCGCGCTGGCCGCCGCGTACGGCATCGCGGTAAGCGGCACCATGGCGCTGACGTCGCTGGTGTTCTTCGAGGTGGCGCGCGCACGCTGGCGCTGGCCGCTCTGGCAGACCTTACCGTTGCTGGTCTTCTTCCTGAGTCTCGATCTTCCCTTCCTGATCGCCAACGGCGTCAAGCTGCTGGACGGCGGCTACGTGCCGGTGCTGGTCGCGGCGCTGATCACGATGGTGATGTTGATCTGGCGCCGCGGGCAGATGCTGTTCAACGAGCAGCTGCACGAGGAGATGGTGCCGCTTGACGAATTCCTGCGGAAGAACTGCGACAGCCTGATGGGACGCGTGCCGGGTACCGCCGTGTACTTCACCAAGGACTCGGACGCGGTGCCGAGCTGCATGCTCAAGCAGCTGCGCGCGGTACCGGTGCTTCAGGAGAACGTGGTCATCCTGAGCCTCACCATCGAGAAGGTGCCGGAGGTGCCGATCTCCGAGTGCCTCAAGGTGGAGCGCCTCACGCACGGGTTCTGGCGTGTGAGCGCGCGCGCCGGCTTCAAGCAGCAGATCGACGTGCCGAAGCTCGTGAGCATGCTCCAGGAGTGGGGCCTGCCGACCGAGCGCGAGACCACCACGTACTACCTGCGTCGCGAGACGTTTCTGGCGACCAACGCCGGCAAGATGGGCATGTTTCCCGAGCAGCTGTTCGGCTTCCTCGCGCGCAACGCCCGACCGATCGATGCGTACTTCAAGATTCCTCCCGATCAGGTGTTCGAGATCGGCGCGCAGTTCGATCTCTGAGCATTCGCGCGAGAAGGAGTGCAAGGCGCGCGCGAAAGCGGTATGGCGTCAGAGAGGTGAGCCATGGAGCACTCTCTCGACACGCTCGAAGCCATCCTCGCGCGCCACGCGAGCGCGCTGGCGGAGGACTTCACGCCGTACCGCAACCACGCTTGTCGCGTTGTCCATGTATGCGCGGCGCTGGCCGAGCGTGAGCTTTGCGACGAGACGCTGGAGAAGATGCAGATCGCGGTCGCGTTCCACGACCTCGGTATCTGGACCGACCGAACGTTCGACTACATCGCTCCGTCGATGCAGCGCGCGCGGGAGTATCTCTATGCCAACAAGCGCGTGGCCTGGGTGCCGGAGATCGATGCGATGATCCTGGAGCACCACAAGCTGCGCAAGTACAGCGCCCAGCCGGGCTGGCTGGTCGAGGCCTTCCGCCGCGCTGACTGGGTGGACGTGACCTACGGCGCGCGCAGCTTCGGCTTGCCGCGCTCACTCGTGCGCGACCTGTTCCGACGCTATCCAGATCACGGCTTTCACCGTCGCCTGGTGCAGCTCTCCGTACAGCGCGCGAGCCAACACCCACTCAGCCCGCTGCCGATGATGCGTTACTGAAGGTTGCGCGCCGCGCGCAGGATGAAGCGCGAGACGGCGAGCGGGTTGGAGATGAACGCCAGGTGTCCGGCGTCGATCTCCTCGGTGTTCGCGCCGATGCGCTCGGCCATGAAGTGCTGCAGGGCGGGCGGGATGGTGCGGTCCTCGTTCGACACCAGGTAGTACGAGGGCACGTCGCGCCAGCCTGCGTGCTCGATCGACTGACCGAAGATGGCGGACGAGATCGGCTTCTGCGCGGCGGCCAGCACGCGTGCGAGCGGAGGCAGCACGCCGTTGGCGAACAGCGAGCCGAACTTGGCGCGGTCGATGTACAGGAAGCCGCCGACGTCCGGAAGCAGGGCGCTGGTGATCTCGCCCGGCTCACGCGCCAGCAGCTCGCCCAGGATCTCTTCGTCGTCGGGCGCGAACGAGGCCAGGTAGACCAGGCCACGCACCTTCGGGTTCTGGTAGGAGGCCGCGCTGATCGCGACGCCGCCGTACGAGTGCGCCACCAGGATCACGTCGCCGGGCTGGCTGTCGATCAGGCGCTTGGTCACGGCCACGTCGTCCGCCACCGAGGTGAGCGGCAGCTGCGCGGCGGTGACGGTGTAGCCCGCGCGCTCCAGCAGCGGGATCACGAACTGGAAGCCGCTG
This sequence comes from Polyangiales bacterium, assembly GCA_040508235.1. GTDB lineage: Bacteria > Myxococcota_A > Polyangia > Polyangiales > DASUME01 > DASUME01. The sequence continues at coordinate 4,390 of JBEVNG010000055.1, forward strand.
CCATCGGCCCAGGCGCCGTGCACCAGCAGCAGGCTCGGCTTGTTGCTCAGCGCGCTCGTATGGGCGGCGAGCTCGCCACTCTCGTCGGAGCGAGCCGAACCTTCGCAAGCGAGCACCAACAACAACGAGGCCAACCACAGACGTAGAACAGTTTGCATGCGTAGCTCCAGCAAGGGGATGCGCGGCGCATTGCACGGCGTGTGCCCGCGGAGATTCACCTCGTTTTCCGGCGCAGGCGCCGTCGCCCCTGCCAACAGTTGGACACGCTGACCAAAACTGAGCTCGCTGGCCCAGGTTTTACGCGATTAATGCGCACAAAAAGGGCACGTTCCTGGCGGCACGTGCCGTGCAATCCAGCACTCCGAACGCAGCACGGAACGAGGAGAGACCATGAGCACCATCGTCACCAGGGACGGCACCGAGATCTTCTACCGCGACTTCGGCAAGGGCCAGCCCGTGTTGTTCTCGCACGGCTGGCCGCTCGCGGGGGACGCCTGGGACAACCAGCTGCTCTTCTTCGGGCAGCGCGGCTACCGCGTGATCGCGCACGACCGGCGCAGCCACGGCCGCTCCACGCAGACCTGGGACGGCAACAACATGGATCAGTACGCGGACGACCTCGCGGAGCTGATCGAGAAGCTCGACCTGAGCAACTTGATCCTGGTCGGCCACTCGACCGGCGGCGGCGAGGTCACGCGCTACTGCGGGCGTCACGGCACCAAGCGCGTGGCCAAGCTGGTGCTGCTCGGCGCGGTGCCGCCGCTGATGGTGAAGACCTCCGCCAACGAGGGTGGCTTGCCCGTCGAGGCGTTCGATGGCATCCGCAAGGGCGTCGCCGACAACCGCAGCAACTTCTACAAGGAGCTGACGCAGCCGTTCTACGGCTTCAACCGCACCGGCAAGACCAACGAGGGCCTGCGCGATGCGTTCTGGCTGCAGGCCATGCTGGGCGGCGTCAAGGGCCAGTACGACTGCATCCACGAGTTCTCGGAGGTCGACTACACCGAGGACCTCAAGAAGATCGAGGTGCCCACGCTGGTCGCGCACGGCGACGACGATCAGATCGTGCCCATCGGCGCGGCCGCCATGCTCTCGCACAAGCTGCTCAAGAAGGCGACGCTGAAGGTCTACCCCAAGGGCTGCCACGGCTTCGCGCAGACCAACCCGGACGAGTTCAACGCCGACTTGCTCGCCTTCATCAAGGGCTGAGCACGCGAAGTTGGCGGCGCGACGCGATGCGCGCCATCTTTCAGGCATGCTCCGTTTCGGCGCCAACGCGCACAACTTCACGCTCGATGCCGAGCAAGAGCTCGGCACGCCGCTCGAGGCGCTGTTCCCGTTCTTCGCCGACGCCAAGAACCTGCAGACGCTGACGCCCGAGTTCCTCAGCTTCGAGATCAAGACGCCGCTGCCGGTCACCATGCGCGAAGGCGCACTGATCGACTACCGCATCAAGCTGCGCGTGCTCCCCATGACCTGGCGCACGCACATCGCCGTCTGGGAGCCGCCGCTGCGCTTCGTCGACGAGCAGCTCAAGGGCCCATACACCCTCTGGCGCCACGAACACCGCTTCGTCGCCCGCGGCGAGCGCACGCTGGTGATCGATCACGTCGACTACAAGGTTCCCTTCGGCGCCCTGGTCAACAAGCTCATCGTCCAGCCCGACCTCGAGCGCATCTTCACCTTCCGCCAGGCCAAGATGGCCGAGCTGTTCGGCGCCTGATCAGGGGTCGTCGACGTCCTTGGCCTGGACCTCGGCGCCGTCGACGAGGGTGCCGGTGGCGAGGCGGATGACGCGGTCGCGGGCGTCGATACCCTTGGCGATGCTGATGGTGGCGCCCTGGTCGCGCTCGATCACGACCTGGCGTAGCTGGATGCGGCCGTCCTTCACCAGAGCGACGCGGGTGCCCTGTGCGTCGGCGAGCACGGCGCTGGCAGGGAGCTCGTAGACCGCGTGCGGCGAAGCGAGCGGTAGCGAGACCTGAGAGTACATGCCGGTCAGCAGGGCGTTGTCGGCGTTGGGTACCCGGATCTCGGTGCGCATCGTGCGGGTGGCGGGGTCGAGGGAGCCGGCGGAGCGCGCGATCAAGCCCTCGAACACGCGGCTGGGGTATTCGCGCACGGTGACCTGGGCCTTCATGCCCACCTTCACGCTGGGTGCGAGGTCTTGCGGCACGGCCACGAACACGCGCACCGGATCGGTGGCCACCAGCTCGAACAGCGGCGTGGTGCTGCCGGGCGCCACCAGCGCACCGGGCTCGACCATACGCGCGGCGATCACACCCGCGAACGGCGCCGTGACGGTGGCGAAGCTGCGGAGCTGCTGGAGGCGACGCAGGTTCGCGCGCTGCACCTGGATGTTCGCCTCCGCGGCCGCCACGTTCGACTCGTCGACGAGCGCCTGCGCACCGCGCTGATCGAGGTCCTGCTGCGACGCCACGCCGGCCGGACGCAGCGCCTTGTAGCGCTCCAGGCTGGTCAGCGCGAAGTCGCGGTTGGCCTTGGCCTGGCCGAGCGCGGCCTCGACCTGCACCAGCTGCGCGCGCCCTTGCTCGATCTGTTGGTCGAGCTCGGGCGTCTCGATCTCGGCCAGCTTCTGGCCTTCCTTCACGCGGTCGCCGAGGTCGACGAAGTACGCCTTCACGTAGCCCTGCGCGCGCGGGTACAGCACGGTCTGGTTCAGCGGCGTGACGTTGCCCGACAGGACGGTGGTGCGCTCGTCGTCGACCCGCTTGGGCGCGATGGTGTCCACGCGCGGTGCGCTCTTGGCGCTGGCGGCGGTGGTGTCGGCCAGCGTGTGGCTCGCCTTCTGGCGCGGCAGGTAGCCGATCAAGAAGGCGGCTCCGAGCCCCACCAGCAACAGCACGACGAACAACAGCCCACGCGAGCTGCCCACCTTGGCGGGCTGCGGCAGGCTGAAGCCCAGGTCGTGCTTGGGTTCTTCCTTGGGAGTCTGCTCGCTCACAACGCCTCCACGTCCGGATCGTGCTTTGCCACGCGGGTGCGCAGGATGCTGTACATCACCGGCACGAAGAACAAGGTGCTCACGGTCGCGATCAGCAGACCGCCGATCACCGCGCGCCCCAGCGGCGCGTTCTGCTCGCCGCCCTCGCCGAGGCCGAGCGACATCGGCAGCATCCCGATGATCATCGCCAGCGCCGTCATCATCACGGGGCGCAGGCGTGTCATGCCGGCGGCCAGGGCGGCGTGGTAGGAGTCGAAGCCGAGCGGCCGCTGCTCGTTGGCGAAGGTCACCACCAGGATGCTGTTCGCGGTCGCCACGCCGATGGTCATGATCGCGCCCATCAGCGCGGGCACGCTGATGGTGGTGTGGGTGAGGAACAGCATCCAGGAGATGCCCGCGAGCGCACCCGGCAGCGCCATCAAGATGATGAACGGGTCGAGCCACGACTGGAAGTTCACCACCATCAGCAAGTACACCAGCACGACCGCGAAGATCAGGCCGTAGGCGAGGCCGCGGAACGAGGTGTCCATGCTCTCGGCCTGGCCCTTGAGGTTGACGCTCACGCCACGCGGTAGCTCGGGCTTCATCTGCTCGATCACCTCGCGCACCGCCGCCGACACGCTGCCCAGGTCGGTGCCGTCGACGCTGCACTGCACGTCGTACGTGCGCGCGACGTTGTAGGGCGTGAGGTTGACCGGCCCCTCCGCGCGTGAGACGCCGCCGATGTTGGAGAGCAGCTGCGTGCCGCCGCCGGCGGAGGAGAGCGGGGTCTGCGCCAGCGCCTCGATCGAGTCGTTGCGGTACTGCGGCGTCTGCACCGCCACCAGGTACTGCACGCCGCGCGGGTCGACCCAGAAGTTGGGCGCCACCTGGCCGCTCGAGGACAGCGACACCAACAAGTCGCTGGCGACGTCGCGCTGCGTGAGCCCGAGCCGGGCCGCCATCGCGCGGTCGACGTCGACACGCAGCTGCGGACCCCGCGGTACCTGCGCCAGGTGCACGTCAACCGCGCCGGGGATCTGCTTCACTTTGTCCGCGATCTTCCGGGCCACGGCGTAGTGCTCGTCGCTGCCGAGCGGTCCGACCACCTGGATGTCGATTGGCGCGGCCAGGCCGAAGTTGAGCACCTGCGTCGAGATGTCCGGCGCCAGGAAGAAGAACGTCTTGTCGGGGAAGCTCTCGTTCAGCTTCTGGCGCATCGCGCGCACGTAGTCGGCGGTGGGCGCGTGGTGCTCCTTGAGCGCGATCATGATCTGGCCGTCGGCCGGGGAGATCAGCGCGCCCTCGCTGAGCGAGAGGTTGATGCCGGAGTAGGGCACGCCGAGCACGTCGATCATCGACTCGATCTCGTCCGCGGGGATGATCGCCTTGATCACCTCCTGGATGCGCGCGATCTCGTGCTCGGTCTGCTCGATGCGCGTGCTGGGCGCGCCGCGCACGTGCAGCTTGATCCGGCCCGCGTCGACGCTGGGGAAGAAGTCGCTGCCGACCACCGATAGCAAGGACGAGCTGCCGAGCGCGAAGACGGCGAAGCCGACGATGAAGCGGATGCGGTGCGTGAGCGCCCACGCCAGCAGCCCGCCGTAGGCGTCGCGCATGCGCTCGAAGGCGCGCTCGAAGCGGGCATGAAAGCGCGCGAACGGCCCCTTGGTCCCTTGCTGCTCCGGGTGCATGAAGTGCTGCGCCTCGCCAGCGAGCAGCTTGTGCACGAGCGTGGGCACCACGGTGCGCGACAGGAAGTACGACGTCATCATCGCGAACACGACCGACAGCGCCAGCGGCACGAACAGCGACTTGGCGGCGCCGGTGATGAACGCCACCGGCACGAACACGATGCAGATGCAGAGCGTGGCCACGAACGCGGGCGCGGCGATCTCCTGCGCGCCGTCCATGATCGCACGCACGATCGGCTTCTTCATCGCCATGTTGCGGTGGATGTTCTCGATCTCCACCGTCGCGTCGTCGACCAGGATGCCGACCGCCAGCGACAGCCCGCCGAGCGTCATCACGTTCAGCGTCATGCCGAGCGTGTTCAGGAAGATGATCGAGACCAGGATCGAGAGCGGGATCGAGATCACCACGATCAGCGTCGCGCGCCAGCTGCCCAAGAACAGCAGGATCATCAGCGCGGTGAGTGCGGCCGCCAGCGCGGCCTCCTTGACCACCCCCTCGACCGCCGCC
>JBEVNG010000078.1:0-7001 GCA_040508235.1 Polyangiales bacterium
AACGATGGACACAACACGCTCACCTTGACCCCGGAGCGCTTGAGCTCGGCGTACATGGTCTCGGTCAGCGCGATCACGCCGGCCTTGACCACGTTGTACGGACCCATGTCCGGCGCCGAGAGCAGACCGGCCGCCGAACCAACGTTCAGGATGTGCCCGCCCCCTTGCGCCTTCATGCGCGGGACCCAGTAGTGGCAGCCGTAGATCACGCCCATCAGGTTGATGTCGACCTGCCACTTCCAGTCGGTGAGGCTGATCTCGCCCACGTTGCCCGCCACCGCGACGCCCGCGTTGTTGATCAGCAGGTCGGTCTTGCCGAACCAGGTGTCCGCGGCGTTGGCCATGCGCTCCACTTGCGCCGGGTCGCGCACGTCGACCAGCTCGACCCGTGCCTGGCCGCCGGCGCGCACGATCAGCTGGGCCGTCTCCTCGGCGCCTTCCTTGCGGACGTCCGCGACCAGTACCTTGGCGCCCAGCGAACCCAGCTGCTCGCAGAAGGCGCGCCCGAGACCGCCGCTGCCGCCCGTGACCACTGCGTTCGCATTCTTGAAGCTCATGTGCGTTCCCCTATCACGCCTCCCGCGCACCCGTTATCGAGGCGCCTACTTTGGCCTGTGAAGCCAAGGGTGATGACAGGTGACGAGTCCCTTCCTGCGCGCGCTCGCGCACCGCTCGCGCAACCGGCGTGATAGACGCTGGATCTACGTTCCTTACGATCAGCTGACGGATCAGCACGGTCCACTCGCGGAGCATGCGCCGGAGGAGCTCGGCATCGTGATGCTGGAGAATCCGGCCAAGGCGCGGCGGCGGCCGTACCACAAGCAGAAGCTCGCGCTGGTGCTCGCCAACGGGCGTCAGTTCGCGCTGGAGCAAGCGGCGCGCGGGGTCGCCGTGCGCTGGGGTGTGGCGGACGAGCGCGGCTATGCAGGAACGCTACGCGACGTCGCGCGCACGCTGGGTCCACTCACGATGATGGAGCCCGCCGAGCGCGAGCTGCGCACGGAGCTGGCGCCGCTGATCGAGGAAGGCGTGCTCGACGTGGTGCCGCACGCCGGCTGGCTCACCAGCGAGGAGGAGTTTCGCGCCGCCTGCCCCGAGCCGCCCTGGCGCATGGACGCGTTCTACCGCGCGCTGCGCAAGAAGCGCGGCTGGCTCACGGAGAAGGGCAAGCCACTCGGCGGAAAGTGGAGTCACGACGCCGACAACCGGAAGCCCTGGCGCGGCCAGCCGCCCGCGCCGACGCCGCCGCGCTTCGAACCGGATGCGGTCACCAGTGAGGTGCTGGAGCTGGTGGCGCGCGAGTTCGCCGCGCACCCGGGCACGCTCGACGGCAGCACCCTGCCCAGCACCCGCTCCGATGCCGAGCGACTGTGGGCGTGGGCGCAAGCCTCCTGCCTGCCCGACTTCGGTCCTTACGAGGACGCGATGTCGGAGCGCTCGAGTGGACTGTTCCACACGCGCGTGTCTGCCTTGCTCAACCTGCAGCGCCTGTCCGCACACCGTCTGATCGAGGACGCGCTGTCGCTCGACATCGACCTACCGAGCCAGGAAGGCTTCCTGCGTCAGGTCGCCGGCTGGCGCGAGTACATGCGCCACGTGCATCGCGCCACCGACGGCTTCCGAAAGCTCCCCAACCCGCGCGCCGGCTCGCTGCCCAGGCCTGGAGACGGCGGCTACGCGCGCTGGGCCGGTCAGCCCTGGCCCACGCCGAGCGACGGCGACGGCGGCTCCAACGTCTCGCAGATGGTCGCGCACCAGCCGCTGCCGCCCGCGTACTGGGGACGTGAGTCAGGGCTGCGCTGCCTCGACACCGTGGTCACGCAGGTCTGGGACGAGGCGTACAGCCACCACATCACGCGGCTGATGGTGCTGGCGAACTTCGCCACGCTGCTCGACGTCTCGCCGCGCGAGCTGACCGACTGGTTCTGGGTCGCCTACGTCGATGCGTACGACTGGGTGGTCGAGCCCAACGTGCTCGCAATGGGAACCTTCGGCAGCGGGGATCTGATCACGACCAAGCCGTACATCGCCGGCTCCGCGTACATCGATCGAATGAGCGACTACTGCAAGGGCTGTCGCTTCGACCCGCGCAAGACCTGCCCGTTCACGCCTCTGTACTGGGCCTTCCTGGCGCGCCATCAGGGTGCCCTGCAGGACGTCGCGCGCATGGACATGCCGCTGCGCTCGCTGCACTCGCGCTCCGGCGCCCTGCGCGCGCGCGATCGCCGCATCTTCGCCTGGGTCCACGAGACGCTCGCCGCCGGCAAGCCCCTGCGCCCCGAAGACTTGCCCTAGCCCGCAGTGGCTGTCCGCTTTGGACGTCCGTACCGGCCGCGGGAAATCAGGCCGCCGTTTCACGCCGACGAGCTGGCTCGTTAGCCTGCGAGCGGTCCGCGCCTGAGCATCTCCAGCGCCAGCTCCTGAAACACGGTGACGCGGCGAGGCACGTGCTTGCGCGCCGGATGCGCGAAGTACACCGTGCCGGTCTCGAACGAATAGCGCGGCAACACGCGCACCAGCGTGCCCGCCGTCAGATCGTCGGCGGCCAGGAACGACGGCAAGCCTCCGATGCCGCTGCCGGCGCGGATCAGCGCGCGCATGAAGAACATCTCGTCGGCCTGCACGCGTGGCGTCACGGTCGGCGTGCGCTTGCGGCCGCGCTCGCGGAAGGGCCACGGTGCCCCGGGCAACCAGACCAGCTCGTGCGCGTTCAGGTCGTCCGCGTTGCGTGGTGCGCCGCGACGCGCGAGGTAGCTCGCGGCGGCGAACAGCTGGAACTTCACCGCGCCGACCTTGCGCACCACCAGCGACGAGTCGCGCTGCGGCCCGTTGGCGATGCGCAGCGCGAGGTCGAAGCCGCCCGCGACCAGGTCGACCAGCGACGTGTTGAGGTGCACCTGCACGTCGACCTGCGGATAGCGCGCGACGAAGCGTGTCACGACGTCGGCCAGGAACGTGGCGCCGAGATCGGCGGTGGTGGTGATGCGCAGCGTGCCGGTCGGTTCCTCGTCCGCCTCCGGGACGTCGGCCAGCGCACGCTCCAGCCCCGTCAGGCTGGGCCGGACGCGATCGACCAGCGCGACGCCCGCCGGCGTGGTCACGACCTGGCGCGTGGTGCGCTGGAACAGCAGCACGCCCAGCGTGTCCTCCAGCGCCGAGACCGCGCGGCTGACCGTCGAGCGCGGCACGCCCAGGCGGGTGGCCGCCCCCGAGAAGCTTCCGCTTTCGTGCACCGCCACCAGCGCGCGGACGAGGTTCAGATCGATTGTTGCCATCTCGCACCACTGATGCCCGAAAGCGCTCATTGTTGCAACGCCGCGGGAGCCTCAGACTGACGCTGAGAACGAGAGGAACGCGACATGACGAGCGGAAGACTGTTGGTGACCGGCGCTGCCGGACAGCTGGGGCGTCGAGTGGTCGAGCTGCTGCGCGAGCAGGGAGCGGGCCCGATCGTGGCGGCCACGCGCAACCCCGCGCAGCTGGCGGGCCTTTCGGACGTAGAGGTGCGCCGCGCGGACTTCGACGACGCCGCCAGCCTGGACGCCGCGTTCGCCGGCGTGGAGCGCGCCTTGCTGATCAGCACGGACGCGATCGGCAGGCGCGTCGCCCAGCACGAGCGCGCCATCGCCGCGCTCGTGAAGGCGGGCGTGAAGCACGTGGTGTACACCTCGTTGCCCAACGCGGATGCGTCGACGGTCTCGATCGCGCCCGAGCACGCGGCCACCGAGAAGGCGCTCCGGGCGAGCGGGCTCGGCTACACCATCCTGCGCAACAACCTGTACATGGACCTGATGTTGTTCACGCTGCCCAACGCGCTCAAGGGTGGACAGCTGATCGACGCGCGCGCGAACGGCAAGACCGCGTTCGTCACCCGCGAGGACTGCGCACGTGCCGCGGCCGCCGCGCTGGCGTCCAGCGACACCGCGAACACCATCGTCGACGTCACGGGCCCCGAGGCGCTGACCAGCGATCAGCTGGTCGCGATCGCGAGCGAGGTCACCGGCAGGCCGCTGGCGCACGTGAGCGTGTCGCCCGACGACTTCGCCAGCGCGCTGGTCGCCCACGGCCTGCCGCCCGCGCACGCCGAGCTCTACAAGACCTTCGACCAGTCGATCGCAAACGGCGAGCTGGCCGCGGTCAGCGACACCGTGCAGAGGCTCACCGGGCGCGCCCCGATCACGCTGCGCGACTACCTGCGCAGCGTGCGCAACGCCCTGGTCTGATCACGCCGCCGCGGACCTGGCGCCGGCCTGCATCAGGCCCGCGATTGCGCCGTAGGCCGCGGTCCAAGCCTCCTGCAGCTCCGGCGACCAGTCCGACCCCGCCGCCTCCGCGAGCGCGGCCAGCAGGCTCGCGCCGACGTAGCCGTACATCTCGTCGGTGACGCCGTAGTCGATGTGCTTCTTGCCCATCGCGCCCAGCGTCTGCGTGAGCCACGGCGCGTCTTCCAGGTTGTCGATCACGGCGGCCAGCGCGGCGGTCAGCATCTGCGCCTGGTTGGCGCCGGAGTTGCGGCCGAACAGCGGCTTCACCTGTGGAAAACGCTCGAACAAGATCGCGTAAAAGCGCGTGGTGAGCTCGGGTTGACGTTCGATCACCAGCTCGAAGCTGCTGCGCAACAGGGGCACGTTAAGAGACATCGAGGCACTCCAGGTTGAGGGGATGGATATTAGGTAGTTTGAAAACCTATTAAGTCAATGCACGAATTTTGGGCCCCTTGCGGGTTGCTCCAGCCCGGAGCACCATGGGCTCCCGTGCAGCTCACGCTCTTCTCCGACTACGCCCTGCGCACGCTGATGTACCTGGGGTCGCACCCGGGACAGGTCGTGCCGTCGTCGCAGATCAGCGAGGCGTTCGGGGTGTCGTCGGACCACATGGCCAAGGTCACCAAGTGGCTCACGCAGCAGGGCTACGTGAACGCGCAGCGCGGCAAGACCGGCGGGCTCACGCTCGCACGCAGCCCCGCCTCCATCCGCGTGGGGCAGCTGGTCTGCGAGACCGAGCCGCACATGAACCTGCTGGAGTGCTTCCAGCCGGAGACCGCGACCTGCCCGCTCACGCCCGCGTGCAAGCTCAAGCGCGCGCTGCTGGAGGCGCGGACCGCATTCGTGGCCGCGCTCGACGAGTACACGCTGGCGGACCTGCTGAGCAACCGGCCCCAGCTGCTGCAGCTGCTGCGCGCGCGCGCCTGAGCGTGCGCTTGCCCCTCGACCTACCGGCGGCCTCCGTGTTAGCCGCTGTGGATGCATAGATCTTGGGTGCTTGCGTGCCTGCTGACGGCGGCCTGTAGCGACGACGGGGCAGACGAGGTGCGGGACGACGAGCCCGCGGACGCCAGCGTGCGGGACGCGGAGATCGATGCGCGGCCGCAGGGCGACCTCGATGCGCGCGTGGTCGACAGCGCCACGCTGGACGCCCAGCGGCCCGACGCCGGGCCGGACGCGAGCTTGCCCGTGTACCCGACGCTGCGTGTGCTGAGCTACAACGTCGCCGGGTTGCCCGAGGGCATCTCCAGCTCGATGCCCAGCCGCAACAGCACGCTGATCAGCCCGCTCTTGAACGACTACGGGCTGGCGCTGCTGCAGGAGGACTTCACCTACCACGCGCAGATCGTCAGCATGGCTCGGCACCCCCATCAGTCGCCGAGCGACACCCGCGGGCAGTCGCTCGGCGACGGGCTCAACTTCCTCAGCGACTTCCCCTACACCGACCTCACGCGCGTGAAGTGGAGCAAGTGCAACGGCCTGTTCGACCAGGGCAGCGACTGTCTGACGCCCAAGGGCTACACGTTCGCGCGCTTCGAGATCGACGGCATGAGCGTCGACGTCTACAACTGGCACGCGGACGCCGGCTCCACGGCCGCCGACCAGAGCGCGCGGGCCGACAACCTGCGTCAGCTAGCCGCCGCCATCCGCGAGCGCTCGCCGGGGCGCGCGGTGATCGTCGCCGGGGACACCAACTCGCGCTACACGCGAGCCGGCGACGTCCTGCCCGAGCTGCTCGCGGGCGCCGGGCTCAGCGACGTCGGTCCCCAGGGCTCGACGCCCGCGTGCAATGCGGAGCTGAACCCCGACGACGCAAACTGCGAGCGCATCGACAAGATCCTCTATCGTAGCGGCGATTCGCTGGAACTGCGTCCGTTCGAGTACCGCGTGGAGGGCGCCAAATTCTCCGACCCCGACGGCATGCAGCTCTCCGATCACCGACCCGTGAGCGTGTCGTTCGAGCTGGTGCGCGTGGGCGCGTCGATCGACTGAGCGAGAAAGTATCGTTTCAGTAATGGTGCTCGCGCTGCACTTCCACAGCTGGCGCTCGTCGCGGCCATGCTTGTCGTGCTAATGGCTGCCCCCATGAATGGGATCCGGGCGACCCTCACGCCTCCCCCAGACGCTGCACGCTTGACGACGGACCGCGGCACGTTCGCCTGGTGGTTCATCGCGCCTCACGTCTACGCGACCTGCATGCGCGGTCACATGACCAAGGACATGTCGGACCTGCTGATCGCGCGCGCCGATCCCATGTACGCGCAGGTCCCCAAGCTGTACGGCATCCACGACTGGCTGATGATGAGCGGCTACGAGACCAGCTGCCGCACGGACCTCACGTCGTGGGTGCTGCGCAACAAGCCGCGCTCGGCGCTCGACATCGGCGTCAGCTTGCCGCTGGTCGCGATGGGCGTGACCGTGGCCAACCTCGCGCTCGGCAACCTGATACGCGTGCACAGCGACAAACGGGGGCTGCAGCAGGCCATGAGCGAAGCCCTGGCCGTAGGTTGAGCGCAGCTGGCACACTCGCGGCATGGAAGACCGCTTCGCCACGCACGTGGTCGAGAACCAGCCGCCCCCGCTGACGCCTTGTGATCCGTACGCGAGCGACCCCGTGCTGCGCGAGCTCGTACAGGCCCGGGCCGCCTGGGCCGAGCCGCAAATAGCGGCGTACGGTCCCGTCGCCGGCGGCGAGCTGATGGAGCTCGGCTTTCAGGCCAACGAGAACCCGCCGCG
>JBEVNG010000088.1:0-7251 GCA_040508235.1 Polyangiales bacterium
ATGCACGCGGCTGCGCGTCTCCTCGAACACGGTGCGCGTCGGGCCGTCGTCCAGCTTGGACGCCTGCAGGTTGATCAGGCTCACGATCACCTGGAGGTTGTTCTTCACGCGGTGGTGGATCTCCTTGAGCAGCACGTCCTTCTCGCGCAGCGAGTCGCGCATCGTCTGCTCGGCCAGCAGGCGCACCTGCTCGGCGCGCTCCCGCTCGGTCACGTCACGCACCACGGACACGGTGGCCCGCTCCCCGTCGAACAACATGGACGCGCTGTCGCCCTCCAGCGCGACGTAGCTGCCGTCCTTGCGCTTGACGCGCGCGGGCATCGACGGCAGCGAGGTGTTGCTGGTGCGGCGCACCTGCATGCGCTCCAACGCCACCTGATGGTGCTCGGGCGGCAGCAGATCCAGGAAGCTCATGCCCACCAGCTCGCGCGCGTCGTCGTAGCCGATCATGCTCGCGTAGGCGGAGTTGGCGTACACGATCTTGAGCTCGCGCGTGACCAGCACGCCGAACGGCGCGCGCTCGACCAGCGAGCGGAAGTTCTGCTCCGACTTCGACAGCGCCTCCAGGGTGGCGCGGCGCTCGGTCATGTCGACCACGGTTCCCATCAGGCCGTTGACACGTCCGTCGTCGCCCTTCAGCGGCACCGCGGAGCCGTGAACCCAGGCCTCCTTGCCGGCCTTGGTGCAGTAGCGAAAGTCGAGCGAGAAGGCGGCGTCCTTGCGGATCGCCTTGCCCCATACCTCGGTCAGGCGCGCGAAGTCGTCCGGGTGCACCACCTTGTCCCAGCCGCGCTCCAGCACCTCTTGTTGCACGTAGCCGGTGATGCCGGTCCAGGCCTCGTTCACGAACGTGCAGCGTCCATCGAGCGTGGCCTCGAAGATGCCAACCGGCGCGTTCACCGCCAGCGCGCGGTACTTCTCCTCGCTGCGCTTGAGCGCCTGCTGCGTCTCCTGGTGCAGGCGGTTCTGCTCCACTTCACGCTCGAGGCGGGTGCGCTCGCGCTGGGCGGCGAGCAGGCCGCGCATGCTGCGCATCGCCAGCGTGAACACCAGCAGCATGTTCGCCACCAGCATCATCGTCACGCCGAACTCGGTGTCGTGCACGCCCTGGTGAAACAGCGCGCGCTCCGCGAAGCCGAGCACGACCGGGATCGAGATCACGCCGAGCAACAGCTCGCGCACGGCGCTGGCGGCGGGCGACCGGCTCGCGATCAAGCTGGCCACGTCGGGCGGCATGCGCGCGGCGAACACACCGAGGCTGGTCAGCGTGAACAGCAGGCCCGTCAGCGGCACCATCGGCTGCAACCCGGAGGCGTGCTCCGAGCCCACGCCGTAGCCGTGGCCCGCCAGCGCGCCGAGCGCGAAGAACAGCGACAACAAGGTCAGGCTCAGCGCGAAGCGCCGCGCACGCAGGCTGCCGTCCAGGCCCCAGACCACCAGACCCATCAGCATCAGGTCGATCGCCGCGGTCGGTGCGATCTCACCGGGCTGCGCGTATGCCGGCACCAGCGCGCGGTCGAGCCGTAGCCCCAGCAGCCGTTGGATCGCCAGCAACTCCACGGCCGCGACGCACAGCGTGATCATGGCGGTGCGCCACCTGCGAGGCTCCATCAGCCGCAGTCGCAGCGCGAAGCCCAGCAGCACGAAGCCGAGCGAGCTGGTGGGCTTGCTCAGGTGCCAGCGCTGCGAGATCGGCTCGTCGCCGATCAGCCAGCCGAGCCACGACAGCGCGCCGATGCCCGCCACCAGCGCGAAGCACAGCGGCGCCAGGCGCGCGACACGCTGGGTCGCCAGCTCGGTTGCGTGCGAAGGAACGTCGGTCATGGCTGAACTCGTCATGTCTCCGCCCGTGATGGGTAGGGAAAGCGCAGCTCGAAGCGCGTGCCGCGCTGCGCGTCCACCGTGAGCTTGCCGTCGAGCTGCTGGGTCAGCAGCTGCACCAGCTGCAGCCCTAGCGTGGTCGGCTGTTCCACCTCGAGCGACGCGCGCAGGCCGGGGCCGTCGTCCTCGACGCGCAGGATGGCGAGGTCCTGCTCGCGCTTGAAGCTCACCGTCAGCGTGCCGCCGCGCTCGGCGAACGCATACTTGAACGCGTTGCTGACCAGCTCGTTGGTGATCAGACCACAAGGGATGGCGTGGTCGACGTCGAGCGGCACGTCGTCGAGATCGAGCGTCACGATCACGCTGCTGTGGCTCGTGTAGCTCTCGGACAACATCGACACCAGGTGCGTGAGATACGCGCGCGTGTCGACGTGCGACAGCTCCTCCGAGCGATACAGGAACTCGTGCAGCGCGGCCATCGCCAGCACGCGGCTCTGGCTCTGGCGCAGCGGCTCCAGCGCGCGCTCGTCCTGCACGTGGCTGCGCTGCAACGACAGCAGGCTCGACACCACCTGCAGGTTGTTCTTCACGCGATGGTGGATCTCCTTGAGCAGGGTCTCCTTCTCGCGCAGCGAGTCCATCATCGTCGCCTGCTCGCGGCCGTGCGCGAGCTTGAGCTCCAGCGTCATCTGCTCGGCCAGCGACTGCGCGCGCGAGCGCAGGTTCGCGCTGACGCTGAACAGCCAGAACAGCAGCAGGTTGATCACCAGGCCCGCCGCCAACACCAACTTGGGCTCGTCACGCGAGATCCACTTCTCGAAGTTGGGGCGCGTCCAGAAGCGCACGCGCCAGGTGCGACCGGGCAGCTCCAGCGAGCGCTCGCGCGTCTGCTCGGCGCGCTTCGCCATGCCGATGCGCGTGTCGTAGAACGGCCGTTCGCTGCCCTCGTCGTAGATCGCGAAGTCGAGATCGTCCGGGCCTTGCCCGAGCGTGCCGCGCAGCAGATCGTGCGTGCGCAGCGGGCTGTAGATGAAGCCCACCGGCGTGCGCCGCGGCTCCCACGGGCTGCCCTCCAGCGAGCGGTACACCGGCAGATAGACCAGGAAGCCGGGCTGCATGTCGTGCGGCGTGTCCTGCACCAGGCGCACGATCGGGCTCAGCGACGGGCGCCCCGTGTGCCAGGCGCGCTCGATGGCGGCGCGCCGCTTCTCCTCCGAGAACATGTCGAAGCCGAACGCGCGCAAGTTCGGCCCGGAGAACGGCTCGATCATCACGATCGGCGTGCGCCAGCCCGAGCGGCCCGCCGGATGCACCGCGAACGAGTGGTAGCCCTCGGCGTGCACGCTCGCCTCCAGGCCGGGGATCTCGTCGCTCTGCACCAGCCTGGCGAAGCCGATGCCGAGGATGCCCGGAAAGTGCCGGTCGAGCTCCAGGTGATGGAAGTAGTCGTGGAACTCCGCGCGCGTGACCTGCTGGGATGCCTGAAACAGCGCCACACTGCCGCGCAGCACCGTCTCGTGCTCGTCCATGCGGTCCGCCAGCGACACCGCGATCTGCTCGCTGCGCTGCACGAACTGGTCGCGCAGCCGCGCGTCGAGCGAGCGCGCGCTGACGCCCCAGGCCAGCCAGGTCAGCAGCACCGAGCATGCGAGGGCGATCCAGGAGAGGTAAGGTCTGCCCGGCCCATGCACACGACGTCGCAGCTCCGACCAGCGCTCGCGCACCGTCATCGGCGTCGCTCCGGCGCGCGTCGTGGACAGCCCCATCTCTCGTCGAGTTTCGCGCTCCGTCGGTGGGCTGTCGCCGCAAGCAGTCTGGCAGCTGACCGTGAAGGGCCATGCGTGTCAGGCTCGATCTCGTCGTCCATGTCCGCCACGAGTGGTCAGCCGAGTGATGCCGCGAGCATCTTGATCGTCGAGGACCAGCGCTTGGTCGCGGCGGATCTCGCGATGCAGCTGCGCGGCTTTGGGTACCGCATCGCGGGCTTCGCGGTGAGCGGTCCCGAGGCGATCGCCAAGGCGCGAGAGCTGCGGCCGAGCGCGGTGCTGATGGACATCAACCTCGAAGGCACGATGGACGGCACCGAGGCCGCGCGCCAGATCCGAAGCGAGTCCGACTGCGCAATCGTGTTCCTGACGGCGTTCTCCGATCTGGCCAGTCTGGAGCGTGCAAAGCTCGCGGAACCCGGCGGTTACGTGGTGAAGCCGGCCTCGCCGGTGGAGCTGCGCGCGGCGCTGGAGGTAGCGCTGCACAAGCAGAAGACGGAGCGCGAGCGCGCCTCGGTCGACGCCACCGCGTTCCAGGATCAGCTCAGCCACGTGCAGCGCCGTGTGGCCGAGCTGGAGCAAGCCTACGTGGAGCTGGAGGCCACCAGCGCCAGCCTGACGCACGACCTGCGCAATCCGCTGCAGGTGATCGCCGGCGCGACCGAGATGATCGAGCGCACGCAGTCCGACCAGCTGACACAGGTAGGCAGGCTGTTCTTGGGGCAGGTCTCGGCGGCGGCGGACCGCATGATGAATAGCCTCAACGGGCTGCTGGAGCATGCGCGTCAGAGCGCCGGCGAGCTGACGCTGGCGGAGCTCGATCTGAGCGAGCTCGCGCGCGAGGTCTGGCAGGAGCTGGCCGGACGCCATCCGCACGCACAGTGTCAGATCGGCGAGGGCATGAAGGCGCGCGGCGAGCGCCTGCTGGTGCGCCGCGTCCTGGAGAACCTGCTCTCCAATGCACTCAAGTTCACGGCCAACCGGCCGTCGCCTCGGATCGAGGTCGGCTTCTCCCAGGACGACCGTCAGGGCTGCTTCTTCGTGCGCGACAACGGCGTCGGCTTCCCCGACTCGCTGGCCGAGGGAAAGCTGTTCCGCCCTTACGGTCGCTTGCACGATCCGCAGGCGTACGCGGGCAATGGCCTCGGCCTGGCCGGCGCGCGCCGGATCGTGGAGCGCCACGGCGGCTCGATGTGGGCCCGCGGCGTCGAGGGCCAGGGCGCGACGTTCTACTTCACCTTGCCCAACGCCTGATACGCGCCGGTGCTGCGGAAGTGCTGCTTGTCGCGGTACATCGCGCCGTCCGCGCGCACCAGCAGCGCGTCGAAGCTCTCATCGCTCTCGTCGCTGAGCGCGAGTCCGATGCTCATGCGAATGGGCGGAGCGTCCGGGTGCGCGAGGTTGTGGGCGTGCGCGGCCTCCCGTAGCCGCGCCAACAGGTGCTGCTCACCCGGCGGCTCCAGCACGCTCACCACCACGAACTCGTCGCCACCTAGACGCGCCACCACGTCCCCGCCGCGGCACGTGCTGCGCAAGACCTCCGCCGTGCGCCGCAGCAGCGCGTCGCCGACCTCGTGCCCGAACTTGTCGTTGGCGGCCTTCATGCCATCGAGATCGATGAAGTAGACCGCGAGCCGCTGGGCGTCGCGCAGAGTCTGCCGCAGCAGCTGGCTGGCCGCATTCAGGCCGCGCCGGTTGTGCAGACCCGTCAGCTCGTCCACCAGCGATTGCTCCTTGAGCGCACGCTTGGTCTGCTCGCGCTCGGTGACGTCGCGGAACGTCCACAAGCAACCGCTGTACATGCCGTTGGCCGCCGTGGGCGCCGCGCTCAGCTCCAGGTAGCGACCGTCGCTGCGCTCCAGCAGGTCGACGCCGTTCGCGTGCATGGGCGCGTCCCGACGTGCGAGTGTGATGCCCGAGGCGTCCGTCAGCAGGCGCGCGATCGCTCCAAACAGCTCGCGGCGCTCGTTCGACGCGCTCTCGGACACGCCGGCCTCCGCCAGCAGCGCGCGCAGCTGCATGTTCATCAGCTCGACCTGACCACCCTCGTTCTCGATCAGCACCGCTCCGTCGAGGCTCTCGATCGCGGCCATCAGGCGCGCGGTCAGCGCCGCCAGCTTGAGGTCGCGGTCGCGCATCGCGTTCTCGGCGGCGTGCCGGTGCAGGGCGACCTCGATCACGCTGGCCAGGTCGGCAGCCTTGAACGGCTTGACCACGTAGCCCAGCGGCTCCACTTGCCCCGCGCGCCGCACCGTCTCCGGATCCGAGTGCGCGGTGAGGAAGATGACCGGCACACGCATGCGCTGACGCAGGATGCGCGCGGCCTCCACGCCGTCCATCGTGCCCTTGGTGTGGATGTCCATCAGCACCACGTCCGGCTGATGCTTGAGCACCATCGCCATCGCATCGACCGCGGCCGGCAGGGGACCCACGACCGCGTAGCCGAGCCGCATCAAGGTGAGCTTGATGTCGGAGCCGACGATCGCATCGTCCTCCACCACCAGCACGCGCGCCTTGCTCGCACGTGTTCGCTGCGACGCGAGCTCCCCGTCCCCGCTCGACATTGCCACATTGTGCCTCGCTGGCGGCGTGCACGACCAGCTTCCCGTGCGCCCGGATCGTCGCGGCAAATGTGCCCCAACTTTCGTGCGCGCCCCAGGAAAGCAAAGGTACGCCGACGAGTACATGTTACGACTACGCACGAGGATGATTTGCTAAACCGGGACGACGACGCGCGCGCAGAGGGCGAACACGACCTCGAGCTGTCGGCCCTTCGCAAGCGCATCGACGAGCTGGAAGCAGAGCTCAAGATCCGCGACGAGTTCATCGTCGCGGCCGCTCATGAGCTGCGAAACCCGATAAGTCCCCTCGTGCTGCATGCGCAGCGCATCGCGACCCACGCGAGCAAGGCCGGGGATGGCACGGTGTCCGCCAAGTGGCTGGACGACCAGATGACGATGTTCCAGCGCCGGCTGAGTCGCTTCCTGAGCGCGCTGCACCGCATCCTCGATATCTCGCGCCTGCACACGGGCAACATCGAGCTCGTGCCCGAGCAGGTCGATCTGAGCGAGCTGGTGCGCGAGGTGGTCGGCGGCTTCGAGCGCGAGCTGGCCGCCGCCGGCAGCGAGCTGACCCTGGAGCTGGAGTCGACGTTGACCGGCACGCTCGACCGCGTGCGTGTCGAGCAGATCGTCAGCAACCTGGTCTCCAACGCCATCCGCTATGGCAACAGCAAGCCCATTACGGTGGGCCTGCGGCGGGTCGACGAGCCGCACCAGGGCGTGTTCGCCGAGCTGACCGTGGTCGACCAGGGCATCGGCATCCACGAGGGCGACCACGAGCGCATCTTCCAGCGCTTTCAGCAGGGATCCTCGGCGAACCGGGCCGGCTTCGGGGTGGGCCTCTGGGTCGTCCGCGAGCTGTGCGAGGTCATGGGGGGTAGCGTGCGTCTACGCAGTAGTGCTGGAGAGGGGGCCAGCTTCCTCGTAAGGTTGCCGGCCAATTATCGCTCGCGCGCGGTGGAACCTCGCGCTTCGGCACGGAGCACGGATGACAGTTGAAGCCATGAGCCGGGTGCCCACGGGTGTGCCCGGGCTCGACACCATCCTCGAGGGCGGGCTGCTACGCGGCGGCGTCTACATCATCGAAGGCCCGCCCGGCGTCG
>JBEVNG010000080.1:0-12401 GCA_040508235.1 Polyangiales bacterium
GCGCCGGTGGTGCGCGCGCGCAACTCGGCGGCGCCGCGCGACCTGGCCAGCCTGTGTGATGCGCTGCTGTCGGTGCACCCGACGCATCGCCCCAGTGGCCAGGAGATCGTGCAGAGCCTGCGCCGTACGGACAGCGGGCTGCGCGAGACGCCGGTGCGCAACCCGCCACGCGCGAGCTCGGTGCTCGGCCGCGAGCGCGAAGAGCACGAGCTGGAGATGCTGTTCGCGGAGGTGCGGCGCAGCGAGCGTCCGATCGCGATGATGGTGCGCGGCGACTCGGGGATCGGAAAGTCGACGCTGGTGCGCGGCTTCGCGGACGCGCTGCTGGAGCAGCGTGCGGGGCTGGCGTTCTCGGGGCGCTGCTACGAGCGCGAGCTGGTGCCGTACAAGGCGATCGACGACATCTTCGACGCCCTCTCGCAGTGGCTGCGGCACCTGCGCGCGAGCGAGGTGGAGGCGCTGTTGCCGCGCCATGCCGGCGTGCTGGCGCAGGTGTTCCCGGTGCTGGCGCGGGTGAATGCGATCGCGCGCGCGGACCGACCGGAGCCGACCGTCGAGCCGCAGCAGCTGCGCACGGCATTGTTCGGCGCGGCGCGCGAGCTGATCGGCAACATCGCGCGCGAGCATGCGCTGCTCCTGGTGATCGACGACCTGCACTGGGCCGACCGCGACTCGCTGGCGCTGCTCTCCGACCTGTGCACCACGCCCGGTGCGCGCGTGATGTTGTTGTGCACGGTGCGCACGAACGTCGGTGCGCCGGATCGTCTGCTCGCCGCGGGGGTCGATGAGCGCTCGCTGGCACTGGGGTCGCTGAGCGCCGCGTCGAGCGAGCAGCTGGCCGAGCAGCTCTTGCGCGGCTCCGAGGTCGAGGGCGTGGACGCCGCCAAGCTGGCGCGCGAGTGCGGCGGGCACCCGCTGTTCCTGCGCGAGCTGGTGCGTCAGCTGGTGAGCCAGGAAGACCGGCCCGAGGTGCTCACGCTGGAGAGCATGCTGCGCGGGCGCATCGCGTCGATCAGCGCGGAGGCACTGCGCGTGCTGCGCTGCCTGGCGCTGGCGGGCGCGCCGCGGCCGGCGTCGGTGATCGGCAAGGCCGCGCTGCTGGAGGCGTCGGCGTTCGCGGAGGCGCGTGGTGAGCTGCGCTCGGCGGGCTTCCTCCACGCGACCGGCTACGCGGAGCGCGAGCTGCTCGACGTCTCGCACGATCGCGTGCGTCAGGTGGCGCTGGCGGAGCTGGACACCGAGGAAGCGCGCGGCCTGCATGCGCGGCTGGCGGAGATCCTGGAGCAGGGTGACGATCCCGCGGGCGCGGCGGTGCACTTTCGTGATGCCGGCGAGCCGGAGCGCGCGGCGCGCCATCACCTGCGTGCGGCCGAGCGCGCCACCGCGGCGTTCGCGTTCGTGGAGGCGGTGGGGCACTACCAGGCCGCGCTGCAGCTGGGCTCGTTCGACGTCGCGGAGCGGCAGGCGGTGCGCGTGCAGCTCGCGGACGCGCTCTCCAACGCGGGGCGCGGCTACGCGGCGGCGGAGCTGTATCGGCTGGCGGCCCAGGACGCCTCGGAGGTGATGGCGCTGGAGCTCAAGCGGCGCGCGGCCCGCGAGCTCACGCGCAGCGGCTACCTGGAGGAGGGCCGTCAGGTCGCGGGCGAAGTGCTGGCCAGGGCGGGGCTCGGCTTCGCGCGCTTGCCGATGCTCGGCGTGGTGCTGCGGCGCATCCAGCTGCGGCTGCGTGGGCTGCGCTATCGCGTGGCGCAGGCCGACGCGCGGCGCCTGGAGCGAATCGACCTGTGCTGGTCGCTGTCGTCGGCGCTGGTGATGACGGATCACGTGCAGGGCGTGTACCTGCAGGCGCGCGGCTTCATGATGGCGATGCGCGCGGGCGATCCGGCGCGGGTCGCGCGTGCGATCGCGGCGGAGGCGGCGTTCTACTCGGGCTTCGGCGCGCGTGCGCAGCCTCGGGTGTACCGCCTGATCGACACCGCCGAGGCGACCGCCGCGCGCCTCGGAGAGCCGCGGTTGATCGCGACGGTCGCGCTGATGGCGGGCATCGCCGCGCACCTGGGTGGTCGCTTCGCGGAGGCCAAGGCGCACCTGGAACGCGCCGACCAGCTGTTCCGCGAGAAGTGCGCCGGCGTGTGGTGGGAGCTCGACTCGTGCAAGCAGTTCTACCTGGAGAGCTGCTTCTACCTGGGCGAGCTGACGGCGTTTCCGGAGGCGGTCAGCAACGGCCTCAAGGAGGCGGAGCAGCGCGGTCTGCTCTACGCCCTCGCCAACCTGCGCACGGGGCTGCCCAACGCGGGCTGGCTGATCCGCGACGAGCCGGCGCGCGCGGCGGAGGAGAGCGCGCAGGCGCTGTCGCAGTGGTCGCGGCGCGGCTTCCACGTGCAGCACTGGTATCAGCTGGTCAGCGACACCCAGGTCGAGCTGTACCTGGGCAACGGGCGGGCGGCCCACCAGCGTGTGGAGGCGCGCTGGCGGGACCTGTCGCGCTCGCACCTGCGGCGGCTCAGCCATACGCAGATCATCGCGACCCACCTGCGTGCGCGCGCGGCGTTGGCGGCGGCGCGGGACGGCGGGTCGCGCGGGCCGCTGCTGGACCTGGCGCGCAAGCAGGCCCGACGGCTGGAGCGGGAGAAGGCGCCGTGGGCGTCGGCCCTGGCGGCGTTGATCGTCACCAGCGCCGACAACCTCGCTGGTAATGCACCCTCCACCACGCGCCTCAGCTACCTGCGCGGTGTGCTCGAACGCAGTGATCTGCGCCTCTACGCGCTCGCGCTCGACGAGCTGCAGGCGCCGGGCGCCAACGGCGCGTTCACACGCTACGGAGTACGAAATCCGCAAGCATTCACACGCATGCTGCTGCCAGGGCTGACTTAGTACAGCGGCGGCGGTCTGCAGACTGGGAACAGTCAGTCTGCTTCAGCGGACAACGCGGATGTGTCGGCACGAACGGACAAACATCCGGCGCCGACTGCGCACGGTATGTCGCAAACAGCGCGTGCATTCCTCCTCGAAAGAGGCGAAATAGGGCGCTGCCCAATGCATTTGGCTTTTGCTTCTCTACGTTGGACTATTCTCGCCGCGCTGTTCAGCATCGCGTGCTCCGCCTCGTCCGCGCACGCGCAGGGAACTGCCGTTCGCGGAGTGGGGCCCGACAAGGAGCCGATCTTCGCGTCGGACGAACAGGAGGCACTCGAGGAAGAGGCCACCGAGCTCCAGGAGGCTGCGCCCGAAGCGCGCGCGCCCGCGGACCTCGACAGTGACCTCGAGAAGCTCGACGGCTACCTCGATCAGGTGGAGGCGTCGACGCGGCGCTACTTCTGGTCGTGGCTCGCCGTGGGCTCCGCGCTGACCGCCAGCCAGCTCTACGTGGCGACCTCGTGGGAGAGCGATCAGCAGGACATCATCCGCGGCAGCTACTGGATCGGCACCGCGCTCGGCGGCACCAGCCTCATCCTGCAGCTGATCTCGCCCAAGCCTGCGCTGTTCGGCGTGTCGCGCTACCGCAAGCTGCCGTCGGGCAGCCCGGAAGAGAAGCAAGCCAAGCTGGAGTACGGCGAGCACATCCTCGCCGGGCAGGCGAAGGCGGACATGCGCGCGACCTCGGTCACGCAGCACATCACCGGCGTGGTCGCCGCGCTGGGCTCGGGTCTCGGTGTGGGGCTCGGCTGGGACAACTCGCTCAAGCAAGCGATCACGCGCTCCCTCGGCGTGTTCCTGGTCGCCGAGCTGCAGATCATCAGTCGGCCGCGCACGTCGATTCAGCTGGTCGATTCATGGTCGCAGCACAGCGTGCAGGTGGCGCTGGTGCCGATGCTCGAACGCGATGCACAGGGCCTGATGTTGGCAGGGACGTTCTGACGTGAAGACGCTCAAACTACACACGCTCGCCCTCTTCACGCTGCTCTGCACGGCGCGCGTCCACGCGGCCGGCATCGAGGACGCCGTCGGTGGCGCGATGGTCCTGGGCCGCGGCGGCGCTGGCGCCGCACGCGTCAACGACTTCATGGCGCTGGTGCTCAACCCCGCCAACCTCGCGCGCGCCCCCGGCGGCGGCGACCTCGGCTTCGAGCTGCGCTTCCCCGTGCTGCATGCCTGCTTCGATCGCGACATCGATCCCAACGTCGAATACAAGCAGCCCGGCGCGTACGAGGGCTTCGAAGGCACGGAGTCGTTCGGCCGCGTCTGCAACGAGGCGATCCCGGGTCCCACCGCGAACCTCGGCTGGTCGCAGGGCTTCGGCAAGTGGGGCTACGGCATCGGCGTGTTCACGCCGGCCGCGGTCGGTGGCGCGAGCTACGGCCGCGACACCAACGTCAGCTGGTATCCGGCAGAGGACGAGCCGTTCCAGGTGACGACGGAAGGCGTGGAGTCGCCCAACCGTCAGATGGGTCTCAAGCGCGACGGCGTGGTCGCGTTCTTGATGCTCGGCGCCGGCTGGGCGCCCATCCCGCAGCTGCGCCTCGGCGCGAGCGTCGGCTGGGGCGTGGCGAGCGTCTACAACAAGAGCGTGGTCTCGGTGCTCGGAGGCACGTTCCGCGATCAAGAGATCATGAACGAGCTGCGCGCGAACGACTACTTCATCCCGCGCGCGGTCGTCAGCGCGGCGTTCACGCCCACGCGCTACCTCGAGTGGTTCGGCACGCTGAACTACCAGGGCGACATCAACGCCAAGGGTAGCGCGGAGCTCACGGCCAACGGCATCTCCGGGGCGCCGCTGCAGTCGTGCGGCGTGGAAGCTCCGGGCACGCACTGCAAGATCGACGGCGTGAAGTTGAACGTGCCGTTCCCCACGCTGGAAACGACCTTCGGCGTGCGCATCGCGGTGCCGCGCGGGACCAAGAAGGAAGTGTACGACCCGATGACCGACGAGTACCTCGACTTCGAGGTCGACGGCTCGTGGGCGCAGACCAGCAAGGTCGATCAGTTCCGCGTCAACCTGCACAACAAGCTGGTCGAGGACGAGGGCGTTCCGAAGATCCAGTTCGCCAACACGGAAATGGCCACCTCGTCGTACCCGCGGCAGAGCACGTCGATCCCGAAGAACTGGCGCGACACCTGGAGCGTGCGCGCCGGTAGCGACGTCAATGTGATCCCCGGCAAGCTGGCGCTGCGCGCGGGCTGGTCATGGACGCAGCGCGCGACGCCGGTCGAGACCATGAACATCGACTACTGGCCGGTCCAGAAGATCGGCATGCACCTGGGCGCCACGGTCCGCTTTGGACGCGTGAAGCTCACGGCCGCGTACGCGCGATTGTTCTACCAGACCGTGCAGGTTCGCGTGGGCACCGGCCAGGTGAAGGACATCGCCTCGGTGGAAGAGCTCAAGGCCACCGGCGTCAACGAAGGCCGCTTCACCGCGCGCCAAAACATCTTCTCGCTGCAGCTCAACGCTGCGTTCTGATTTCACTCGACCGCCAGAGGAGTTGATCATGTCGCGTCTACCCAGTCTGTTCGCCGCGCTCGCCCTCTTTGGCTGCGAGAGCCAGTTGCTCGTCAATGAGCCCCTTCCGCATGTGGATGCCGGTCTGTTCGGCGACGCCGGGCGCAACACGCGTCGCGACGCCGCGGCGCCGAAGCCCGACGAGGAAGAAGAGCCCGTCGAGGGCGAAGAGGAAGAGCCGGTCGAGGGAGAGGAAGAGCCGGTCGAGGGCGAGGACGCGAGCAAGCCCGCGACGGGCAACGATGCCGCGGTGCCCGAGAGCGACGGCGGCGGTGGTGAAGAGCCGCCGCTCGAGAGCAAGATCGCGGGCTCGGGTCTCGAGGCCAAGTGTTCGTCGTACGGCACCGCCAAGGGCGGCATGTGCGCGGGTTACTACTGCGGCATCACCATCGAGACGCTGGCGGCCGAGTACAAGCCCGGCAACAAGTGCGACACCACGCCCGAGAAGATCTGCGACGGTCAGCTCACGCGCGACGTCGCCAAGTGCGCGCGCGACACCAAGTCGAACCCGCTCAACGCGCTCGACACCACGGAGCAGATCCGCGAGAAGACCGCGACCTGCATCATGAAGATCCCGGCGAACGCGGACACCGAGCCGGACTGCCTCGACTGTTTCCTCGACGCGGCCCAGTGCGCCAGCGACAACTGCCTCACGCAGTGCCTCACGGGCGACAGCGCCACCTGCGACAAGTGCCGCCTGGACAACGACTGCAACCAGCCCGTCCCGAGCTGCGCCGGCTTCCCCACGCCCTTCTGAGTGCAGGCCCACGACCCGGGCGCTAGCGTCTCGGGCATGAAGCTCGGACTCGAAAACAAGACCGCGCTGGTGACCGGCTCCACGGCCGGCATCGGCTTCGCGATCGCGCAGGAACTGCTGCGTGAAGGCGCGCAAGTCATCGTCAACGGCCGCACCCAGGCGCGCGTCGATGCCGCCGTCGCCAAGCTCGAGGGCAAGGCGATCGGCTGGGCCGCCGACCTCGGCACCGCGCAGGGTGCGCAGGCCACCCTGGCGAAGTTCCCCAACGTCGACATTCTGGTCAACAACCTCGGCATCTTCGAGCCGCGTGCCTTCGTCGACATCACCGACGACGAGTGGCAGCGCATGTTCGAGGTCAACGTGCTCTCCGGCGTGCGCCTCGCGCGCGGCTACTTGCCGCGCCTCAAGCAGCAAGGCTGGGGCCGCCTGATCTTCATCTCCAGCGAGTCCGGCATCAACGTGCCCGTAGAGATGATCCACTACGGCACCACCAAGACCGCCAACATCGCGGTCGCCTCCGGCCTCGCCAAGGACCTCGCCGGCACCGGCGTCACCAGCAATTCAATCGTGGTCGGCCCCACCGCCTCCGAAGGCGTAGGCACCTTCGTTCAACAACTAGCCGACAAGAACAACGTCTCCCGCGAAGAGCAAGAGCGCGAGTTCTTCCGCAGCGCCCGCCCCACGTCGCTAATCAAGCGCTTCATCGATCCCATCGAGGTCGCCGCCCTGGTCGCCTACGTCGCAAGCGACCGCGCGTCGGCGACGACGGGCGCCGCGCTACGCGTCGATGGCGGGCTCTTGTCGAACATCTGAACATGCTCGCTGCTGTGTCGGCGATTGGTCGACAGCGTCAAGCAAATGAGCGTTTGGGACACACCTTGCCCACGTCATGGCCACCTCGGCTCCCTTGAGAACGTAGACCCCGAGAGCGCAGATTCGGGCCATGAAGACGTCTCGCGTCACTTCCTTCCTTCTCGCTCTCATCACCGTCGTTGGTCTCGCGGGTTCAGCGCTCGCCGTCGCACAGGGCGAGTGGCAGTTCCTCAAAGCCGAAGAGAACATTCACGTCTGGAAGCTCGAGATCCCGGGGCAGGACCTGCCGGGCTTCCGCGGGCAGACGGTGATCAACGGCAGCATCGACGACGTGATGGAGACGATGCTGAGGTGGCAGGAGCACACCAAGTGGATGTACCGCTGTAAGGAGTCCCTGCTCGTCAAGCGGATCGATGACTCCCACGCCATCATGTACAACCGCACCGAGGCGCCCTGGCCCGTGACGGACCGCGACGTGGTGCTGAAGTCCGTCATTACGCGCTCGCCTGACGCGAAGCAGGTGCACCTGAACTTCGCGACGACGGAGAGCAGCCTCAAGCCCGAGATCGAGGGCGTGGTGCGCATGCCGCGGCTGGTGGGCTTCTACAAGCTCTGGCAGCTCGAGGGCAACAAGACCAAGGTGCTTTACCAGGTCGAAGCGGACATCGGCGGCAGCATCCCCAAGTGGCTGTCCGCGCTCGCTGCGCAGGATCTGCCGTACCGCACGCTCTCCAAGCTTCGCGAACGCGTCGAAGCCGCGCACTGAGCGACCACGGCCCTGCGCTGAGTCAGCCCGCTTGCCCGATGCGCGCGCCTTGCCCGCGTCTTCGGTCTTCCTTTTCTTTTCGAGAAAGCGTCCCGATGACAAAGATGTACCTGCGGCTG
Organism: Polyangiales bacterium; assembly: GCA_040508235.1. GTDB lineage: Bacteria > Myxococcota_A > Polyangia > Polyangiales > DASUME01 > DASUME01. Next base: position 7,896 of record JBEVNG010000080.1, read on the forward strand.
CTCTTCGTGGCAGCGCTCGCGTCAGCTCCGTCCGTGAGTCGCGCGCAAGACGCCGACGAACCCGTCGAGCGCGAAGATTCGGCTCCCGTGATCACGGAAGCCCCGTCGTCGAACGTCTCCCCCGACGTTGTGGCCGACGAGTGGTCGACCGAGCAGGAGGGCAACGAGTGGGGCCCCCCGCCAGGCGAGGTGGAGGATGACGACGGTGCACTCGACGCGAGGCTGAGCACCCTCGACGCATACCTGAAGGACGTGCAGAGCGGACAGCGACGCTACTTTGCGAGCTGGCTCATCCTCTCCGGGACTCTGATCGGCGGTTCCACGTACTTCGGCCTGAACGAAGACACTCCTGGCGTACGAGCTGGCTGGTTCACGAGTGTTGCGCTGTCGACCACGAGCCTCGGCCTGCTGTTCTTGCGCAGAGGGCCGGGTCTTCGAATGCACTCGCGCTTCGCGCGCATGCCCGACGACTCGACCCAACAGAAGCGAGCGAAGGTGGCGGCGGGCGAGAAGCTCCTTGCTGCCATGGCGAACAAGGACAAGCGCGCCACCAGCTACATCGCGCACCTGTTGGGCGCAGGTGCTGCGGGAGCATCGGCCGTCGGGCTCTCGCTGGCTTACAGCTACAACCTCAAGGAAGGTCTGCGCCGGCTGTTCGGAACGCTGCTGGTCTCCGAGCTGATCATCCTCTCGCGTCCTGTCCGCTCGATTGCTTACTACGAGCGGTACTCAACTTCCCCGAAGTCTGTCCAGCTCGCTGTAGCGCCTTGGAGCGACGGCAGATCTTATGGATTCGGCTTGAGCGGACGCTTCTGAGCGCCCCACGAGGTTTCAAGATGTCTTATCGAATCGCTCGCTCAAGAGCAGTCGCTTTTCTGCAGTGCCTTGCACTGCTGCTCGCCATAACTCTGTGCTTCGCCGCTTCGGTACGTGCCGCCGGCATCGAAGACACCGTCGGGGGAACCGTTGGCCTGGGTCGCGCGGCGTACTTTGCGCGCGTGAACGACTTCATGGCGATTCTGCAGAACCCAGCCAACCTCGCGGTGGTGCCGGGTGGGAAGAACGGCGGGAACTTCGGACTAGAGCTGCGTCTGCCGGTGCTCACCGCGTGCTTCAATCGCGCGCGAGTAGAAGGCGTCACGTACAAAGATCCCGGTTCCAGTACGGGATACAGAGGCGAAGAGTCCTTCGACAAGGTTTGCAACGACGCCTATCCAGGACCGACCGCCAACCTCGGCTGGGCGCAGTCCTTTGACGACAAATGGGGGTACGGCCTGGGCGTCTTCACGCCGGCCGCCGTGGGCTCGAACAAGTACGGCAGCGACACCATCGTCACCGTGCTTCCGCGCGAAGACGAGCAGTTCACGCCGACGTTGACGGGGACCGAGTCGCCCAACCGTCAGATGGGCTTGGAGCGCGACGGCGCGATCGCCTTCGTGATGCTCGGCCTCGCTGCGGCGCCGCTCCCGTTCGTTCGCTTTGGAGTCAGCGTCGGCTGGGGTTTCGCCAACGTCTACAACAAGAGCGTCGTCTCCGTGCTCGGCGGCACGTTCGCGGATCAAGAGGTGATCAACGAGCTGCGCGTTCGCGATCGCGTGATCCCGAAGATGACTGGCAGCGTCGTGGTTACGCCGCTGCCCTGGCTCGACCTGTTCGCGGTCGGCAACTACCAGGGCGACATCGAAGGCAAGGGCGAGATCAAGCTGACCGCCAACGGGATCTCCGGCGCTCCATTGCGTGCTTGCGGTGCCGAAAATCCTGGATCGCGCTGCAAGATCCCGGACGTTCGACTCCACGTTCCGTTTCCAACGATGGAAGCCGTCTTCGGAGCGCGCATCTCGGTCCCGCGCGCAGGCAAGAAGGGGCGCGTCCTCGATCCGATAAAGGACGAGATCCTGGACATGGAGCTCGATGTCTCGTGGGCGCAGACCAGCAAGGTCGATGAGTTCAAGGTGAACATCCACGGTAAGCGCGTCACCGACTCTGGAAGTCCCAAGGTCCAGTTCGCGAACGCTCCGGCCGACGCCGATCCGCCCGTCGAGCGCTCGCCAATCCGTCAGACGACGAGCATCCCCAAGAACTGGAAGGACACCTGGACCGTGCGCGCGGGAGGCGATCTCAACCTCGTCCCGGGCCGCTTCACGGTCCGCGGCGGCATCTCCTTCGCGACCTCCGCGATCGATCCGCGCAACATGAACATCGACTACTGGCCCGTGCGCAAGCTCGGGCTGCACGCGGGCGCGACCATCGGCATCACCGAGCGCATCAGGTTCCACATCGCGTACGCGCACCTGTTCTACCAGGACACGGTCGTTCTCACCGGCACCGGCAACGTGAAGGACATCGCGTCCGTCAACGAGGTCGCGGCGACGGCGGTGAACGAGGGGTCCTATCGCGCAGGCCTCGATGTGTTCTCAGCGCAGATCAACGCGAGTTTCTGACGCGGCTGAGCCGCCCTCGTCTCTGTCCACAACCACATGCTCAAGGACCCAACCATGCGATCACACATGCTCAGCCGCTTCGCCGTCGCTACTCTCCTCGCCAGCTCCGTAGCCTGCATGAACGAGCCGCTCTTCACCGAGCGAGACGCAGAACCCAAGAAGAGCCAGCCCGACGACGCAGAAGGAGAAGAAGAGGAGAACGCGGCGCCCGTCACCAGGTCGGATGCGCGAGCGCCCACGCCTCGACCGGGGAATGACGCTGGCCCCGCGCCCTCGGACGACCAGGAACCACCGCCCGCCGACGGTCCCACGGACCCTGACGAGCCGCCGCCCGATGACGTGCCGCCCGATGACGGCGAGCCCATGCAGAGTGAGATCGCGGGATCCGCGCTAGCCGCCAAATGCAGCACATACGGCAAGCGGACGGAGCAGATGTGCGCAGGCGTGTTCTGCGGCGTGACCCTCGCGCAGATCGAAGCGGAGCTCGATCCGGCTGCGACGTGTGCCGTCACTGCCGAGCAGATCTGCGCCGGCAAGATGCCCACCACGACAGCGCTCTGCGCACGTCAGATCAAGTCCGACCCGTTCAACGCGCTCGACAGCGACGCGATGCTGCGGACCAAGATCCGTGACTGCATCTACACGACCGAGCCCAGCATCAAGGAGAACGCGTCGCCCAAGTGCACGGACTGCTTCCTCGACGCGGCGCTCTGCTCGAGCACGCACTGCGTAGCGCAGTGCCTTACCGGTGACAGCGCCGAGTGCGACAAGTGCCGTGATGCCAACGACTGCACCCAACCTGTGTTTGGGTGTGCAGGCGTACCGAATCCTTTCTGATTCGATCGGGCGGTCCAGCGTGCTACCGCGCAGCTGAGTGGTCGCCCTCCCGCCCACTTCTTTGCTTATCAAGTTGGAGTATTGACGATGTTCGTGTCCGTCATGCTCGTCCGCTGTGTGCTGTCGGAGCTCAGCGTCCGCGGCATTGAAACCGACGAGATGCTCGCGCGTGCACGCATAACGAGCGGCGAGTTGCAGGACTTGCGCGCGCGCATCTCACTGGACCGCGTCGAGGCGCTCTTGGAACTCGCTCTCGAAGCGTCCGGCGATCCGGGGCTCGGTCTTGCGATGGGCATCAACATCCCGAGCAATGGCCTTCAGGTGCTCGGGCACCTGATGTCGTCGTGCCGCACGCTGCGCCAGGCGATCGCCCACTTCTTCACGTTCTCTCGGTACATCGTGGAGGGCGCCGAGTGGAAGCTGCGAGAGGACGACGAGCTCCTCTACTACACCTACGATCGCCCGTTTCCCATCTGTGCCACGGCTCGCGTGGGCGCGGAGGCGATGATCGCAGGGTCGCTCCGCATCGCGCGCTGCTTCGTGCCAGACGTGCTGCCGACCGAGGTCTGGTTCAAGCATCCGCCCACCGATTATCTCCAGCGCTACGAGGAGATCCTGGGATGCCCAGTCCGTTTCAACTGCGAGGTCAACGCGCTGGTTGCCCCGCGCGCCGTGCTCGATATCGAGCAGCTGCACGCGGACGAGACCATGGTCGCGGTGCTGTTCGACGCCACGCGTCGCGTGATGCGCGAGAGCGGCTCCAAGGAGACCGTCGCGGAGCGTGTGCGGGTGCTGCTGCGCTACGAGACCGATCTCAGCAAGGTCGACCTGGAGAGCGTCGCGCGGCGCCTCGGACTTGCTCGCAGCACGGTGCGCGCGAAGCTCGCGGCCGAGGGCGTCAAGGTCAGCAAGTTGATCGACGACGCGCGCTGCCGCCTCGCCTGCGAGGAGCTGCGCAATCCTGACGTCAACATCAAGGAAGTGGCTGGGCGGCTGGGCTTCTCCGACCGAACGTCCTTCCATCGCGCGTTCCGCCGCTGGACCGGGCAGACGCCGTCGCAGTTTAGTCACGCGACGGCCGACCCAGAGGGCGGCGAGCACGAAGACTGGTAGCAGACCACGCCTGGCGAGCGGCAGCCGCGATGACGACCGTTAACCTTGCATGACGGGCCGGGCGCCGGGCGCGTCGGTAGCGTGGGCTCCTGAACGAAGGAGCTGGAAGATGAGC
>JBEVNG010000144.1:0-6476 GCA_040508235.1 Polyangiales bacterium
ATTGGTCCGACCAGAGCGGCGTCTGGTTGTGCGGCGTCTCCGCGTACGACGGACACATGGTGCCGAGCGCGCGCCATCCGCAGAACACGCTCGCTATCGAGCTCGACGGCGACGAGGCCGAGCGCATCTACATCGAGGTCGACGACGAGTCGCCGCATCAGACCGCGGAGCGCATCGAGCGTGCGCTCGGCGTCAGCGGGCGCGAGTCGAGCGAGGTGTTGGTGACACGTCGCGACTCCTCCGAGATCTTCGCGGCGCTCGAGGTCGAGTACGAAGAAGAGCCACGCGACGCAGCCACGCTCGCGGCCGTGCCCGCGCAGGAGCTGCAGCTGGAGAACGATCGCGATCTGTCGCGGCTCGGTGGCTGGCTGGTGGGGCTGGGCTCGCTCGCTTTGGTGGTCGGAGGCGTGCTGCTCGCTAGTGGCGCGCTGCCGGGCCTGCTCGCGGTGGGCGCGGGTGTCACCTGCGCGGCTCTCGGTGGTATCGCGCTGGCCGTGGTCGCGCAGCACCAGGAATGATCATTCGCGGACGCGTTCCTTCGAGTACGTCCATTCAGCGTTGATCCGGGACGTGTCGCGAACAAGTCTTCGCGCCATGAAACTATCTCGTCGATCCTTCCTTGGCGCAGCCGGTGCCAGCGCTGCGACGTTGGCGGTGGGCAGCGCGCGCGCCGCCGTGCCGCTGACACGTGAAGACCACCGTGTCGTGATCATCGGCTCGGGCTTTGGCGGTGGCGTGGCCGCGCTGCGACTGGCGCAGTCCGGCGTGCCGGTGACCGTGCTGGAGCGTGGCCGCTGGTGGAAGACGGGGCCCGGCATCGACACCTTCCCGAGCGCGAGCAACTTCGACAAGCGCGCGCTGTGGTACGCGTCGGCGCCCAAGATCTTTGGACAGCCCGTGCTGTTCGAGCCGTATGCGGGCCTGCTCGACACGATGTCGAGCCTGACCATCAGCGCCACCTGCGCGGCGGGCGTCGGCGGAGGCTCGCTGGTGTACCAGGGCATGACGCTGCAGCCGTCCGAGGCGATCTTCAACAGCGTGTTGCCCGAGGCGCTCGACTACAAGTGGATGGCGCGCGTGCACTATCCACGCGTCGCGCAGATGCTCAAGGTGAAGCCCGCGCCGGACGCCGTGGTGTCGAGCCCGACCTATCGTGCGGCGCGCGTGTTCGCCGAGCGCGCCCAGGCCGCGGGCTTCTCGGTCGAGAAGATCCCGATGCCGATCGACTGGGACTACGCGCTCGGCGAGCTCAACGGCACCAACGAGCCGCTGTTCACCGCGGGCGAGGGCGTGCTGGGCGTGAACTACGGCGGCAAGTTCTCCGTGGACACCGCCTACGTGCAGCCCGCCGTCGACACCGGCTTCGCCAAGGTGCTGACGCTGCACAACGTGACCAGCATCGCGCGCGCACGCGACGGACGCTGGCAGGTGTTCCTCGATCGCACCGACGAGAGCGGTCGCGTACTGGAGCAGAAGATCCTGACCAGCAAGGCGCTGATCCTCTCCGCCGGCAGCCTCGGCACCAGCAAGCTGCTGGTACGCGCCAAGGCGCGCTGGGCGATCCCGGATCTGCCGGACGCGGTGGGCCAGGGCTGGGGCACCAACGGCGATCGCATCTACGCGTGGGCGGATCCCTCGCAGCAGTTCGGCATCGCGCAGGGCGGACCGGTGGTCTACGGAAGCAAGGACTGGAGCGACCCCGCGACCGCGAACACGATCATCCAGGCCTCGCTGCCCGGCATCGGCGGGCTCGATCTGAACGCGACGATGTTGGTCGGCTTCGGCGTCAGCAAGGACCGCGGGCGCTTCCGCTACAACTGGCTGACGGACCAGGTCGAGCTCGACTGGCCGTTCGGCGGCGACACGGCGAGCTACCAGCGCATCGACGCGCGCATCAAGAAGGTCACCGCGGGCAGCGGCCTGCTGGTCGACACAAACTCGCTGCTCAACAGCACCTGGCACCCGCTGGGCGGCGCGAACATGAGCACGGTGTGCGACCTGGAGGGCCGCGTAAAGGGCCAGCGCGGCCTGTACGTGCTCGATGGCGCGCTGATCCCCGGCAGCACCGGCGCGTGCAACCCTTCGATGACGATCGCGGCCGTCGCGGAGCGCGCGCTCGATCTGATCGTGCAGCGCGACCTTGGCACGCTGATCTGAGCGATCCGCCGTAAGCTTGCGGCATGAACGTTCGTGCGAATGCGCTGCTGGCTGCGCTGCTGTTCACGGCTTGCCAGCGTCAGGAAGACGCCGCGGTCGCGCCGCCGCCGCTGCCGGTGGCGCCGGTCCAAGCGCCCGTCGAAGCTCCGACCGCGCCACCTTCTCCGGCCCCCGCCGAAGTGAAAGCGCGCGAGCCCGAGGCGCCGCGTGCGAGCAAGAGCGAGAACACCAAGCCCAAGAGCGACGACGCCAAGCCCAAGGCCGACAGCGAGCGGCCCAAGGGCTGGGGCGCGGCATATGTTCCGCCGCCTGCTGCCGCGGCGCCGGCGCCCGTGGTCGTCGCCCCCAAGCCCGCGCCCGCACCGGTGCCCACGCCGGCGCCGCCACCCGCGCCCGCCAAGCCCAAGACGCGCGTGTCGATCCCGAGCACCGAGCACGTGCGCGTGGAGATCCCGAGCGGCCTGCAAGCCGACCTCGACGCGGACCCGCGCATGCAACCGTGGGTGGAGAAGGTGGTAGCGATCGCGGACAGCTGCCACGCCAAGGCGCGCGGCAACGTGGGCGCGATCGAGGCACAGGTGACGATGCGCGAGAACGCGCGCCCCGACGTCGACGTACGCAGCGTGCCGGCGCAGCTGGGCAGCCTGGTCGCCTGCGCGACCGGCTCGCTGCTGCGCACCAAGATGCCGCTGTTCACCGGACGCGAGGGCACACGCTACAGCGTGCGCGTCGTGTTCCAGTAACGGGCGTCAGTACGGGTTGTCAGGCAGCGTCTCGGGACGATACGCGGCGCCACGACGCGGCTTCGCAGGACGAGCCAGCGGCTCTTCGCGACGAAGCTGCGGACGGGCAACCGGTGCAGGCGCGGCACGCTTGACGACCGGCGGCGCGCTTTGTTCGCGCGCGGGCAGGCCACGCGCTTCGACGGCGCGTGCGGGAGGCTCGGCCGCCGGAGTCGGCTCTTGCCACCCCCCAAACGAGACCGGCGGCACGACGGCGGCAGGCTCGTTCGCCTGCGGAGCCACCTGCGGAGCCACCTGTGGCTCCGGCGCCGCGGGTGCCGGCGCGACGTCCTTGCGTCCCTCGAGCGCGGCACGCGTGGCGCGACTCGCCTCTTGCGGGTCGTACTGGTTGACGCTGGCGGCACGCGGCGGCAGCGCCGGGCGCGTCTCCGTGGCCAGCTGTCGGTAGCCGAAGAAGCCCGCCACCGCGATCGTCGCCGCGATGGCGAACGTGCGACCGTAGCCGCGCGGCTCAACCTCTTCTTCGTCGTGCCACGGTTGACGCACGGCGTTCGCCGGCGGACGCCAGCTCTCGACGCCAGGCGCGGCGCGCAGGCGCTCGAACACGTCGTTGGGGACGTTGCCGTCGAGCGTGTGCATCGACGGACGCGACTGGCGTGCGGGCGGCTCGCTGCGGCGCTTCTCTTCACGCGTGCTGCCGAGCCCGGCCGGAGCATGCGCCGCGGGCGGCGTCCGCCAGCTGCTCTCCGGAGCCGCACCCCAGCTGGGGGCCGCGGCAGGTGGAGGCGTCCAGGCAGGCGCGGCGCTCTCGGCCGCGCTCGGAGGAGGCGTGGTCCACGAAGGCTGCGAGGGCGGCGTGGTCCAGGCAGGCTGCGCGGGCGGTGCGGTCCAGGCAGGCTGCGCGGGCACCGGCGCACTCACGCCCGCCATCGTCGCGTTGCCGCCGTTGAACGGCGTGGGCGCGCTGGGCGCGGGCGTGGTGAGCACGCCCGGCTGCGCACCGTAGGCGTTGGTCTCGCGCAGGTTGCCGCTCTGCGCGGCCGCTCCACCGAACGAAGCCCTGCCGAACGAAGGCGTGACGGGCTCGGCCTCGACGTCGATCACGCCCGAGAAGCCCACGAACGAGGGCGTACGCTCCGGCTTGGCGGTGGGCAGGTCGATCGGCAGCTCCAGCTCGCTGATGAACGCGCCGCCCTCGGGCAGCGTGTTCTTGGCGGAGAGCGCAGCCCCGGCGGGCTTGATCTCGATGCGCGGTGCTTCGAGGGCGGTGCGGCCGAGCGAGCCACGATAAGGCGGAACAGAGCCCATTTTTGCCTGCAATGCGGCCGCGGCGGGCGGGGGTAGCCCGACACTGCGCGGCTTCGCGGTGACGCCGATGAGAGTACCGGTGGCCGAACGCTTGGGCGTGACGCCCGGCGTCTTCAGCTGCTGCGTCGGCTCGCGCTTGGACGCATCGTGGTTCTGCACGGGAACGGTGATCGCCGGCGCCACCTGCAGCGCGGGGTCTTCCGTCACGGGGTTGGCCGCCTGCTTCTCCACGACGAGCTCGGCGATGGAGTCGCGCGCGAACGGGATCGACTCGCGGTCGCCGCCGAACTGGAGGTTGCGCGCGCGGTCGGCGGCCAGCTGCTTCTCGAGCACGTCGATCGCGATCTCTTCGGAGCGGTCGTCGGCGCCGAGCGCGCGGCGGCGCTCCAGCAACGAGCGGCTCGCCAGCGCGCGTACCCACTGTCCGACCTCGCTGGCCGTCGCGAGCAGCGCCTCTTCTTGCGCCACCTCGCGCAGGTCGCGCGCCATCTCGGCCGCGCTCTGGTAGCGCAGCTCCGGGTTGCGCTGGAGCGCGCGCATCACGATGCCGTCGAAGCAGCGCGGCGGCAGCAGGCCCATCTCGCTGGGCTTGGGGATGTCGCGCTCCGTGATCGCGCGCCGCACCAGCGACGGCGTCTCGCCGACGAACAGGCGCTCGCCCGTGAGCGCCTCCCAGAGCGTGATGCCCAGGATGAACACGTCCGTACGCGCGCTGACCGGCTCCGAGATGAGCACCTGCTCGGGGGCCATATAAGCGGGCGAGAGACCCTTGCCGCGCAGGGTCGACGGGATCAGGCCACGCGCGGTGACCTGGCTGAAGTCGGTGACGCGCGCGGCGCCGTGGATGCCGACCAGGATGTGCCGCGCACGCGGCGCCTGGTGCACCATCGCCAGCGGCTCGCCGAGCTCGTCCTTCTGGGTGTGGATCGCGTGCAGGCCGGTGAGCGCGTCGATCAGCGGCGGCAGCACGAAGCGCGGATGACGCTCGCGACCCGCGCGCGCCAGCAGCTGCTCCAGGTCCGCGCCCTCGACGTAGTCCATCACCACGTACACGCCGGCGTCGGTGCCGACGTCGAGGATGTCGACGGTGTTCGGGTGGTCGACGCTGGCGCCGAGGCGCGCCTCGTCGAGCAACAGCTGCGACCACTCGGGCTGGCGCGCGTACGCCGGCTTGAGCCGCTTGATCGCGACCAGGCGGTCGAAGCCGTGCGCGCCGCGCTTGTGCGCGAGGTGGACCGTCGTGAAGTCCCCCGACGAGATCTCGGCGATCAGCGTGTAGGGGCCAAGCTGGTCGGCGTCGAGACGCGCGATCTCTCCGCGTGCGAGCGAAGAACCAGCGACAGGGCGGCGGTCCGCCTGATGTGCATCGCCATAGTCCAAGAGTACGCCCTCCGAAGGGGTCGCTGCGGCTTGCGGGGGCGCGCCAACTGCGTGCGCTCCTCGAACCGGCCAGAGGCCAGCAAACTCCGCAGACGCCAACGCACGAGGAGCTTTACAGACCCTCGACCACCCGACAAGCGTCAACCGACCGATGCGCACACCAGGATACGAAGGCGCGCTTGCTGCCGGATTGGGGGTGCAGAATTATGCAGTCAGTACAACTTTGCCCTGTACGCGCCTGCCGGACACCTCGGCCAGGGCCTCGACCGCGTTCTCCAGCGGGAAGGTCTTCCCCACCTGGACCGGCAGCTGGCCCTTCTCGTACATCGCGAACAGGGACGCCATCGCCTCGGGTACCTTGCCGGGATCCTTGAGTTGATAGGCGCCCCAGTGCAGGCCGACCAGCGACACGTTCTTGAGCAGGATGCGGTTCATGGCGACGCTAGGGATGGTCCCCGAGGCAAATCCAATCACGTGCAGGTTGCCGCTGAAGGCGATGCACTTGAGTGAGAGGTCGAACACCTCGCCCCCAACTGGGTCATAGATGTGGTCGGCGCCATGGCCTCCGGTGGCCTTCATGACGCCCTCGACCCAGCCGTTGTCGCGCGAGTCGAACACGAAGTCGGCGCCCTGGGCCTTCACGAACTCACGCTTCTCGGGGCTTCCGGCCGTGGCCAGCACCTTGGCGCCGAGCGCCTTGGCGATGTGCACCGCGGACAGACCGACGCCGCCGGCCGCGCCGTGCACCAGCACCCACTGCCCCTCCTGCACCGGCGCCCGGTAGACGAGGGCGAAGTACGAGGTGTGATAGACGACCGTGAACGCGGCCGCGTGCTCGAACGGCATGACGTCCGGGATCTTGAAGACCTGCGGCTCGAACGCGGAGAC
>JBEVNG010000151.1:0-11258 GCA_040508235.1 Polyangiales bacterium
CTCGGAGCTGCTCGGAGCGCGCCCAGACACGGAAGAAGCCGAGGACGAGAGCCAGCTGGTGGCGAGCCTGCTAGCCTCGCTGCGCTCTCCCGGCACATGAACTAGGTTCATACGCTCCTCCAGGAGCTCCCTCGTTTTCATGGTGCGCGGACGCGCAAACCGCCACGCTCGCGTTCGCACGCCAGGGTGCTCGCGAGGAACACCACACGGCGACGCTGGTGTAAGGTCAGCGCCGTGCGCGCGTGGATCTGGGTAGGCCTCTTGGGCGTGGCGGGAGTCGCTGCGACGGCGCGCGAGCGCGAGCTGCGCACGCCGCGCGACCTGCACCACGAGGCCTACGAGACGGCCGCGGGCTGTACACGCTGCCACGCGGAGCACGCGCAGAGCTTTGGCCGCACGTTCCACCGCACGATGACGCGCGAGGCAAAGGGGGCGGACGTGCGGGCGCCGTTCGCTGGCGAGACGGTGAGCTACTTCGGCGTGCCGGCCACCATGGACAAGCGCGCCGACGGCACGCCACGGATGCACTGGGGCGGACGCACGGTCGAGATCGCGCTGACGGTCGGCTCGCGGCGCTACCAGCAGTACATCGGGCGCGTGGGCGGCGCGCTGCAGCGGCTGCCATGGGCGTATCACCTGGAGGAGCGCCGCTGGTTCCACATGAACGGCGCCTTCCTGACCGCCGATCCCACGCTGCCGGTCACCGACGCGGACTACACACGCCACGTCACGCGCTGGAACGACAACTGCATTTTCTGCCACAACGTGCGGCCGAACCCGGGGCTGCGAGCTGGCTCGTTCGACAGCACCGTCGAGGAGCTCGGCATCGCGTGCGAGGCCTGCCACGGCCCGGCGCGGGCGCACGCGCGCGCCAACCTGGACCCACTGCGGCGCTATCGCCTGCACCTCTCGCGCAGCGCCGACCCGACCATCGTGAACCCGGCGCGGCTGAGCCAGGAGCGCTCGCTCGACGTGTGTGGACGCTGCCACGGGCAGCGCATCACCGACGACGTCGCGGCATTCTTGCACGAGGGAGATCCGTTCGTGCCGGGCGACGATCTCTCGCTCTACTCGGCGCCGCTCTGGCAGGACACCACGCTGGACGGAGAGCCTGGCCGCTTCGCGAGTCGCTTCTGGGACGACGGCACGCCACGGCTCACCGCCTACGAATACCAGGGCGTGCTGCAGTCGCCATGCATGAAGGACGGCGCGTTCACCTGCTTGTCCTGCCACGACATGCACGCGGGAGACCCGCACGGGCAGCTGCGTCCGGATCGCACGCGCGATCAGCTGTGCACGCAGTGCCACACGAAGGTCGATGCGGATCATGCGAAGCATCCGGCGCGCAGCGGCGTCACCTGTATCGACTGCCACATGCCGTCGGTGGTGTACGGCGTGATGGCCAGCCATGCGAGCCACCGTATCGAGATCCCCGACCTCACACGTGCGCAGGAGCGCGACCGTCCCGATGCGTGCACGCTGTGTCACGTCGACCGTTCGCGTGCCTGGGATACGCAGACCTTCTCGCAGGCGGAGCAGCAGCTGTTCGGCGGAGATCCGCTGACGCGCGCATTGACGGCGGCGGCGTACGCCCATGAGCGCCTGGCGGGAGCCACGCGCGCACGCAGCAACGCACTGTTGCTGGAGGTGATGGAGCACGATCCGTATCCGGGCGTGCGTCACCTGGCGTATCGCAGCTTGCTGGCGCGCGAGTCCGTCCCCACGGACTACGTTCCCGAGGGCACGCCTGACGAGCGGGCCGCGCACGTACGGGCCCTGCGCGCACGGCTACCCCACGACACGTTGCCCGCGCTCGACGCCTTGCGTGCGCACGCGAATGATCGCGCGATCGACATCGGAGAGTGAAGCTTGGACCCCCACGCGCGCCGCTACGGCTTCTGCTTGTTGTTCGTCAGCGCATGCCTCGGCTTCGCGCTGGAGCTGGCGCACGCGCTCAAGCTCTCGCTGTACCTCGACGTGCCGCTGCGCCGTGAGCTGCTGACCTGGGCGCATGCGCACGGCGTGGGGCTCGCGCTGGTGATGCTCGCCTACGCCGCCAGCGGCATCACCGAGCCGCGCAACGTGAAGCGACTCGCCCTGGGCTCGCTGCTGATGCCGGCTGGCTTCGCACTCGCGAGCCTGGACCTGCACGAGAGCGATCCCGGTGTGGCGATCATGCTGGTTCCGCTGGGTGCGCTGTTCGTCCTACACGCCCTGTACGTGGCCGCGCGCACTTCGCTGCGGGTTTGACCCAAGGAAACATCGCCATGCGGCCAAGTTTGCGGTACGGGGTTTGCCATATGCGCGCACCGCTTAAAATCGCGATGACTCTGCTGCTGCTGGCCGGCTGTACGACCGACGACGGCGCCACCGGCAACCAGCGAGAGACGGTCGAGAGCTCCGGCCAGGGCGAGGACGCGAGCCGGCCCACGGACGCGCGCATCGACGCCGCCCCGACCCCGGGCAGCGATGGTGCGCTGGCCGACAGCGACGCGAGCGACGACACGAGCCCGCCTGCTGTCCAGGACGACGCGGCCACGAGCGAACCGGATAGCGCCGTCCCGGAAGAGGACGCGAGCACGCCCCCGGAAGCCGACGCGGCCGTGACGCCGGACGAAGACGCGGGCACGACCCCCGGCATCAAGCGCTGCGGAACGCGCGGCGGCATCACCTGCAAGAGCGACGAGTTCTGCGACTTCGGCGGCGACCCGCTGTGCGGCGCGACCGACAAGGGTGGCCTGTGCAAGCCGATCGTGAAGGGCTGCACCAAGGAATACGCGCCGGTGTGCGGCTGCGACAAGCGCACGTACGCGAACGCGTGCACCGCCAACGCGGCCGGCATCTCCGTGATGCGTGACGGGCTGTGCTCGGCCGACGAGTGCCTGAGTGCCGGCGGCAAGCCGGTCTACAGCCTCGGCGCGAACATCCCGACCTGCGGCCCGGGCGAGGAGACGTGGTCCATCCTCGGCGGCATCGAGGCCGCGGTCTGCTGCATCGGCAAGGGAGGCCCCGGCGGGCCCAAGGAGCCCGGCGGCATGTGCGGCGGCATCGCGGGCTTCAGCTGCCCCAAGGGACAGTACTGCGAGTACCAGCCGCCGCTCGGACAGGGCTGCGAGGGCATCGCGGACGCGGCCGGTACCTGCCAGCCGCTGCCCGGCGGCGCGTGCATCGCGCTCTACGAGCCGGTCTGCGGCTGCGACGGCAAGACGTACTCCAACGGCTGCGTCGCGCACCAGGCGGGTGCCTCGGTGAAGAGCAGCGGCGAGTGCACCAAGTAATCCTCAGAACGGATTGACGGGCACGCCGATGCGCGGGTCCGCGGTGACGTCTTCTTCGTCGTAGAAGAGCACCTCGGGCTCGTGCAGCACCAGCTGCTCCTCGCCACGCGGCTTGGCGCGCTCGCGCGGCGTCTCCACCGCTTCGCGCTCGGGCTCACGGGCGCGACGACGGCGCGGCTCCTTGGGCGCCTCGACGACGGGCGCGACCACCGGCGTGACCACGGGTGGCGGCACGACCGCAGGGGCAACCGGTGCCGGCACGAGCTTGGGCGCTTCGACGGGGAACGCCAGCGGCGTGGCGACCACCGGCGGCGCGCGATCGAGCCACGCGTGCAGCGTGACGCCGGTGACGAGCGCGAGCGCCAGGCCTGCCGCCGTGAGCGGGAGCCGCGAAGGGCGCGACACCGTCGGCGCGGGCTCACTCGGCTCGACCTGCGCGACGTGCTCGACGACCTCGATCACCGTCGTGTCGAGGCCAGCCGAGAAGACGAGCGGCATCGCGGGCAGCACCAGCTTCGCGAGCTCGGGCGACGGAGCGGGCAGCGTCAGCTTCACGCGCGGCGCGGTCGCGGTGGCGGCGATCAGGCTCGCGCGCGACTGACGGACCCAGCGCGCCACCTGCTCCGGCGGAGCGAGCAAGTCCGCTTCCGAGGCCGCGAACTCCAGCGCGTGCCCGAGCTCGTCCGCGGACCAGTAGCGATCGGCCGGCCGCAGCGACGTCGCGCGCTCGCACACCTCGAGCAAGCCAGGCACGTTGGTGCGCCCCGACTGCGCGAGCGCGTGCCGCAGCACGGCGCCCACGATGTACAGATCGCAGCGCGGGTCGAGGCCCACGCGCGCGGCTTGCTCGGGCGCCAGCTCGCTGTCCATCAGCGTGTACTGGGCACTGGGCATCGCGCCGAGCAGGCGACCATGCAGGTTGGAGAGATCGACCAGGCGCGTGACGCCGTCGAGGCCGACCAGCAGGTGACGCGCGGACGGCGCCTGGTGCACCAGGTAGCCGGGCGCCCCGGTCTCGTCCTTCCAGTTGTGCAGCGCGGACAGCGCGCGCAGCGTGTCGAGCAGCACTGGCAGCACGAACCGCAGCACGTCCTTGCCGCGCGCCTTGGCCAACAGCTCGCTCAGCGGCGTGCCCTCGACGTACTCCATCACCACGAACAGCTCGGGCTCGTCGCAGATCTCCAGCACCCGCGCGAGCTGCGGCACGCGCATGCCCATGCCCACGCGCGCCTCGCGCAGCATGCGGGCACGCGCGTACGACTCCGGGTGCGCGGTGCGCAGCCGCTTGATCACCACGCTGCGCGCGTCGCCTTTCGCGCGCGCCAGGTACACGCTGTAGAAGCGCCCGAACGCCAGCTCGCGCACCAGCTCGTAGCGGCCGAGCGTGTCGCGTGGCTTGGTGCGGGGATCGGCGATGTGCAGCCGGGTCACGGCGACTCCGTGAAGCGCGCGGTCTCTCCGCGCGCGAGCACACTGAGCGGGGGGAGTCGAACCGTGGCTCAACAGCGTGTGAGGCGCCAGCGGCTCAGGCCGGACTCGCCCCAAGCATCGGCTCCAGCTCCAGCTTGGCCCGCAGCCGGCGTGGGCTCTCCAGCGCGTCCAGCGCCGCCCGGGCCTGGTTCAGCGTGTTGCTGAGGGCCATCGCGGCGTACGAGAGCGGTTGCTCCAGCTGGGCCAGCTTCCGCATCACGCCCGCCTCGCCGCGCAGCGCACGCCGCAGCGACGCGAGCAGGCGCGGATGTTCGGCCGGGATCGCGTTGTAGAGGTTGACGATGTCCTCGATGCGCGCGCGCTGGGCGCTCAGCTCCGCCTGCACGGCCGCGCGCTGCGAGGCGAGCTCCCGGCGCATGCGCGCGGACTCGGCGGCCTGGTGCTCGAGCGTGTCGCGCAGCCCGGCCAGCCGCGGGGCCAGCTCGGCGGCCGTCAGGGAGACCGCATCGTCGTTCTGGGCCGGCTGAGTGCGCTCCTCGCGCGTCCGCAGCAGCGCGGAGTGGACCTCGCGCAGGGGCGAGTCGAAGGCGACCAGCGGCGGGAACGGCGCCGTGCTGTTCACGTCCACCACCACGCTCAGGAACTGGCCCCAGGCGTGATCCTCGCCGTAGCCGGTGTCGCTCATGCCCACGCTCTCGACGCCCGCGTCGAGCAGGTCCGGGTAGCGCTCCAGCAGGCGCGCGATCTTGGCGTGCCCACTGTTGATGCGGACCTCGCTCGGCGGCGACAGCTGGTCGATGCGCTCCAGCAGGAAGCGCCGGTCGACCCAGTACGGCGAGGCGTAGCGATCGCCGAGGTCGCGCGCGGTCGAGTACTCGACGCCGTCGACGCCCAGCATCTCCCCCGCGAGCTCGACGATGGGCCGCGGCGAGGCGCTGGTGAGGATGATGCGGATGCCCGGGCAGCGCTCGCGCACCCAGGCGAGGTCCGCACGCTCGATTACCTGCAGCGGCGACGCCAGCTCCCAGACGCGCAGCGACAGCTCGCGCAGCGTGGCCTTGGGCAGCGTGGCGATGTCGTGCAGCAGCGCGGTCTGCGGGAGCCGCTGCACCGCGCGGATGGGCTCGCTGCCGAACTTGCGATAGCTCCAGCGCTCCAGCAGCTCGCTCTTGCCCGCGAGCTTGCCCCACAGCAGGTACGAGAGACCGGGGAACGCCCAGCGGCGCGCGCCGTCGAGGAGGTAGCCGGGCGTGCGCTGGGGGCGCTGCGGGTCCTGGATCAGCCGGCCCTTGAGGCGCGGCGCATCGGACTTGGTCAGCGCGCCGCCGAAGTACTTGAACGACGCGATCTCCCAGCCGAGCAGCTCGCCCAGGTTGATGCCGCGATGGGTGGTGCGGTCGAGGTCGAGCAGCAGATAGCGGGTGTCGGGGCGCAGCACGCGCGCGCACAACGCCCGGAAATCGAGCGGCTCGCGATGCAGCGTGAAGCGATCGACGATGCGCGTATAGCGACCGTCGCTCGATGCCCCGTGCCCCACCGCGCGCCCCAGGTCTTTGTCATGGCCTTCGACGCTCATGAGGGCGACCTAGCACCTCAAGATGTTCAGCTCGTCACGGCTTCATCACGAACGTGCGATCTGTGCTCGTCCTCACCTGGCACTCTGGAAACCACGGGTCCGGAAACCGCCAGTGGGCGCGTGCGAGGGTGCGTATGCTCGGGCGACAAGGAGGAGGCGATGCATCAGTTCGAGCTGGAGCGTGTGCCGACCGAGATCGGAACCATGTTGCTGGCCACGGACGCTCAGGGTCGCCTGCGCGCGCTCGACTGGGTCGACTACGAGGCGCGCATGCACGACCTGCTGCGCAAGCAGGTGGGAGCGGTGACGCTGGTCGAGCGCACGCAGCCGAGCCTCGCCCGCCGGGCTCTGGAGCAATACATGCGCGGCGACCTGCGTGCGCTCGATGCGCTGGAGGTCGAGCACGGGGGAACGCCGTTTCAGCGCCGCGTCTGGGCTGCCCTGCGCACCATCCCGGTGGGCGAGACCATCAGCTACGGCGAGTTGGCCCGCCGCATCGACCTGCCCACCGGGGCGCGCGCGGTGGGCCTTGCCAACGGGCAGAACGCGATCGGCATCGTGGTGCCCTGCCACCGCGTGATCGGCACCAATTCCAAGCTCACCGGCTACGCGGGCGGCCTGACCCGCAAGCAGTGGCTGCTCGACCACGAGCGCGCTTGAACCCACCGCCCTCCGGTGGCAGGCAGGGGCATGGCGCGCAGCGGGCAGATGCACCTGAACGTGTTCCTGATGGACAGCGGACACCACGAGGCGGCGTGGCGGCTGCCGGAGGCGAACCCGTACGTCGGCTTCGACGTGGCAGAGCTGCAAGAGACGGCGCGGCTGGCCGAGCGCGGCAAGCTGGACTCGCTGTTCATCGCGGACATCCCGGCGCTCTGGATGGGCTTCGCGCAGCGGCCGCAGGCGGCCCTCGATCCGCTGCTGCTCCTGACCATGATGGCGGGCGTCACCTCGCGCATCGGGCTGATCGCGACGCTGTCGACGACCTACAACGAGCCGTACAACGTGGCGCGGCGCATGGCCTCGCTCGACCACCTGAGCGGTGGGCGCGCGGGCTGGAACATCGTGACCACACCCGGCCGCGAGGTCGCGCGCAACTTCAACCTGGAGGACCAGCCCGACCACGCCGGGCGCTACGTGCGCGCGGCCGAGTTCGTGGAGGTGGTGCTGAAGCTGTGGGACAGCTGGGAAGACGACGCCGTGCTGGCCGACAAGGAGCGCGGCGTGTGGGGCGACGAGAGCAAGCTGCACCCTGCCCTGCATCGCGGCGAGCACTACTCGGTGCAGGGTGCGCTCAACGTGCCGCGCCCACCGCAGGGCTATCCGCTGCTGGTGCAGGCGGGCTCGTCGAGTGACGGCAAGGCCTTCGCGGCGCGCTACGCGGAGGCGGTCTTCACGTCGCAGCCCACGCTGGAAGAAGCCCAGGCCTTCTACCGCGACGTGAAGCGCCTGGCCCAGCGCGAGCTGGCGATCTTGCCGGGACTGGTGGCCGTGATCGGCGGCACCGAAGCGGAGGCGCAGGCCAAGCAGGACGAGCTCGATGCGCTGGTGAACCCGCTCTACACGCGACGGCACCTGGCGCGCCTGCTGCGCGTGGAGCCGGAGCGCCTGGAGCTGGACCGCGAGCTGCCCGACGACCTCCCGGACGAGTCGCAGATCGAGGGCGGCAAGAGCCGCTTCAGCCTGGTGGTCGGGCTGGCGCGGCGCGAGAAGCTCACCGTGCGCCAGCTGGTCGCGCGGTTTGGGCGCAGCCGCGGCCACAACACCGTGATCGGCACGCCCGAGCAAGTGGCGGACTCGATGTGCGCCTGGTGGCACGCGCACGGGGCCGACGGCTTCAACGTGATGCCGCCCTACATGCCCGGCGGCCTGAAGGACTTCGTGGAGCAGGTGGTGCCGCTCCTCCAGCAACGTGGGGTGTTCCGCAGCGACTACGCGGGCCAGACGCTGCGCGAGCACTACGGAGTCGCGCGTCCCGCCAATCGCTACGTTACAATCGCTCGCTGATGCGCCTCAAGACGTTGCATTGCCCGCGCTGCGGGGCGGAGGTCGAGCTCGACAGGAAGCACGGCGAGGCCCGGTGCAGCTACTGCGGCACACGCTCGTACGCCGAGAACCACAAGCCCGAGCAGACGGTGGTGGTCAAGGCGCACCCCAGCTTGTGGATCGCGATCGCGCTCGCGGTGGCGGGCATGTTCGCGGCCGGCGCGTGGTTCACGGGCGAGAGCGTGGCGACCGCGCCGCCGGTGGTGCCCGCGGTCGTTGGCGCCGTCGAGACAAGAGTCCCGGTCGTCGAGGCGCCCAAGCCGCCCAAGATCACGATCGAGATCCAGGACTACACGCCAGCGCGGCTGGTCGACAGCGACGGCGATGGCCAGGACGAGCTGTTGCTGCCGATCGAGCGCAACGAGGGCGGCACGCGCAGCGACCACTTCGCGCTCTACGCGCTGCCCTCCGGCGAGCGCCTCCGCGAGACCGCGGCGGTGGCGGGCCCACAGTCGGCGCTGATCGCCGTCGCCTCCAGGCGGCTCGTGCTCGCGCGTCGTGATGGCCAGCTGGAGGCGTACGACCTGGCCAGCGGCGACGTGCAGTGGAACAGCGCGCTCGGCGAGCGCGTGGCCGCGCTGTGCGAGGGTCCGCGCGACACCATCCACGTCACCACCGACGACGCGCGCGAGCTGGAGGTCGACTTGCTGACCGGTCGCCAGACGCCCGTGCGCACGCCGTGCAAGCTGCCCCTGGCTGTGTCGTCGGGGCGCCACGAGCCGAGCGACCGCCGCGACTACCGCGCGCCCCACGGCATGGCCGCGTTCACGTGCGGCAGCGTGCGTGTGATGGGCTCGCAGGACTACGTCGTGCCCGATGCCTGCCGCACGCACTTCAAGATCGACAGCGACCGCCTGGAGGGCATGGTCGGCCACGCGATCTGGGCGTACAGCGCGGGCCACCTGGTGTTCGGCGTGCGCACGCCCGGAACGTACGTGCCGTCCGTGGGCCTGCTGGAGCGCGGCAAGTGGAAGTGGAAGAGCGAGGTGCCCGCGTCCAACCCGCTGCAGGCGGACACCGGCGGTCCACGTCAGGTGCAGCTGCACCGGCACTCGCTGCTGATCGGCTACAAGGCGAGCGGGCAGCAGTACCTGACCCGCTTCGATGCGGACACCGGTCAGCGCAGCTGGACGCAGCAGCTCGCGAGTGCACCGGTGGCCCTGCTGCAGCGCGACGACTGCGTGATCGTGCACATGCGCGGGTCGGTGTTGACGCTCATGCCGTCTGGCGACCCGATCGCATCGATCTCGTCACTCGAAGATTGAAGCCTTCTTGCCGAGCTTCTTGAGGCCCCACTCGGGGTGCTCGACCACCAGGCGGCCGAACTCGGTGAGGTCGTCCGCGTGATCGTAGCGGCCGCGCACCGACATGCCGAAGCCCTTGTCGTCGCTCATGCCCTCGGCGAGGTTGTTGTCGTCCCAGGCCCAGGCGAGCCAGCCCAGACCCGCGCCCTCCGCGAGCTCGATCACGCGCAGCGGATCGATCTTGGTGGGGCTGGGTCCGATGTCGCGCCCCGGGCCGAACTCGCCTAGCATCACCACCAGGCCGGTGGCGGCGAGATCCTTCACGTGCTTGGCCAGGTCCGGCATGTCGTCGTACTTGCCGTGCGCGCCGCCGGCGACGTCGGTGTACTCGCCGTAGATGTGCTGATCGAAGATCACGTTCTTCTCCGGGTCGGAGTCGAACACGGCCTGGCCGTACTTCACGATCGCCTGCGGATCCTGGCCGCAGCCGCCAGCGGTCACCGAGATGGTGGCGTGGTAGCCGGCCGCGCGCAGCTTGCCGATCGCCTCGATGTAGGCGTCGCGCCAGACCTCGCCGTTGCCGGGGCCCCACTCGTTCGCGATGTTGAGGATCATGAACTTCTCGAGCGTCTGCCACATCGGCGCCTGCGCGATCCAGGTGTCGACGATCTGCTTCAGGATCGCCGGGTCGTCCTTGCAGGTTCCCTCCCAGTTGCCCGGGATGATCACGCTGTGCTCGGCGATCGTGCCGCCGTGACCGTCTTCACCCTGGAGCAGCGCGAGGTTCTTGGCCTGGTCGAGCTTGAAGTCGACGGTCCAGCGCGTGGCGGGCGAGAGCGCGTCGCTCAGGCCGGGCGACGCCATGTCCCAGTGCAGCTTGTTGACGCCGCGCACGTGGAACTCGCTGCCGTGCGCATCGTAAAGCTTGCCGTCGCTGACGAAGAAGCCGGTGCCCTTGTTGTAGCTGGGGCGCTCCGCCTTGCCCCACGCAGTAGGCTTCTCGTCCTTCACGGGCTCGTGCTTCGGTGCTTCTGCTTGGCTCTCCACTTCGTCTTCGTCGCGCGCGTGTGAGGTCCCGCGCGCCTTGATCTCCTCCGTGGAGGACTGCGCTGTCTCGTCGCCGGAGCGGGTCTGCTCCGACGATGTGAGATCACCGCGCGAGTCCGAGCCTGCGACTTCTCCGATGCAGCCGCCGAGCGCGACCGCCAACCAGATGTTCGAGAAGAGAGAGAGACGATTCACTTGCTTTACCTCGTTGGGCGCGCACCTCGCTGTTGAGCCGTACATGTGCGCCTAACGCGCAAACGGCACAAAACAAGGGCTACGCGCTGCGTGTACGCAGTGCCGCGGGAGCGACGTCCGGGGGACATCGCGAGTTCGCAGCCCGTACGTATCGCGATCTTCCGCGACAAGGCCAGCGTAGATTTGCCATCTCGCGCGCTGCCTTGAGCAAGATCACGACCGTTCGTTAGGTAGGCCGCTGGCAGCGGAACGGGATCACTTCGCCCACGGCTCGAGCAGCTGCTCCCAGGCAGCGCTCTTCTGCGCGTACTCGGCGGGGCAACGTTGCGCGCGCGACGCGGGCAGCACGCCATCGCTGACCAGCGCCTGGTAGGCGCGTGGGTTGCTGCCGTAGACCAGGCAGAGGATCTGGTAAAAGCGCTGCTGGTTGAGCGAGTGCTC
>JBEVNG010000207.1:0-6894 GCA_040508235.1 Polyangiales bacterium
CTTCAGGGAGCCCACGTCTTCGGGCGAGAGCCTGTGGCTCGCGTCGGCCTGCACGGTGACCTGGAAGGTGCGGCCGAAGCGGTTGAAGTCGTTGACGTAGACCGAGCCGAGGTAGGCCTGCATCGTCTCGAACACGTCGGTCACCGCCACCCCATGAGACTTGGCCTTGCCGCGGTCGAGGTCGGCGTAGAGCTGTGGCACGTTCACCTGGTAGCCCGAGAACATGCCGGTGAGCTCGGGCCGCTCCGCGCTCGCGGCGATCACGCGCTGCGTGTTGTCGTACAGCGCCTCGAGCCCGAGGTCGCCGCGATCCTCCACGTACAGCTTGAAGCCACCGATGGTGCCGAGGCCCTCCACCGCGGGCGGCGGGAACACCGCGACGAACGCGTCTTCGATGGCGCCGAGCTTCTGGTTCAGCGTCGCCACCAGCGCGGGCCCCGAGAGGTCGTCGCGCGTGCGCGCTTCGAAGCGGTCGAGGCCGATGAACACGATGCCCGCGTTCGGTGCGTTGGTGAGGCCGGCTATCGACAGACCCGGAAATGCGATGGCGTGCTCCACGCCCTCGGTCTCGAGCGCGATCTGGCTCATGCGCCGGATCACCTCGTCGGAGCGCTCGAGCGAAGCGGCATCGGGGAGCTGCGCGAACGCGACCAGGTACTGCTTGTCTTGCGTGGGCACGAAGCCGCTCGGCACCTTGTCGAAGCCGAACCAGGTCAGGCCGAGCAGCCCCACGTACGCGACGACGGCGATGCCGGAGCGACGCAGGATCTTGCGCACCACGCCCACGTAGCCATCCGCCGCCTTGTTGAACCAGCGGTCGAACGGGCGGAAGAACCAGCCGAGCGCGCGATCCATGATGCGGGTGAGGCGATCCTTGGGCGCGTGGTGATCCTTGAGCAGCAGCGCGGAGAGCGCGGGGCTGAGCGTGAGCGAGTTGAACGCCGAGATCACGGTGCTGATCGCGATCGTGAGCGCGAACTGCTTGTAGAACTGCCCACTCAGGCCCGGAATGAAGCCGATCGGCACGAACACCGCGCACAGCACGAGTGCGATTGCGATGATCGGTCCGCTGACCTCGTCCATCGCCTTGCGCGTGGCATCGCGCGGGCTGAGGCCGAGGCTGATGTTGCGCTCGACGTTCTCCACCACCACGATCGCGTCGTCGACGACGATGCCGATCGCCAGCACCAGCCCGAACAGGGAGAGCGCGTTGATGGAGAAGCCGAGTAGCTGCATCACGGCGAAGGTGCCCACCAGCGACACCGGCACGGCGGCGATGGGGATGATCGACGCGCGCCAGGTCTGCAAGAACACCAGCACCACGATCACGACCAGCACCAGCGCCTCGAACAGCGTGTGCACGACCTCGTCGATCGACGACTGCACGAAGCGAGTCGGGTCGTACACGATCTGGTAGGCCAGGCCCTCCGGGAAGTTCTTGGACAGATCTTCCATGGTCGCGCGCACGCTGTCGGAGAGCGCGAGCGCGTTGGAGCCCGGCGACTGGAACACCGGCATCGCGACGGCGGTGTGGTTGTCGATCAAGCTGCGCAGCGCGTAGCTGTTGGCGCCCAGCTCGATGCGCGCGAGATCCTTCAGGCGTAGCTGCGCGCCGTCGGGAGCGGTCTTGACGATCACCTCCCCGAACTCTTGCTCGCTGGTGAGGCGACCCTGCGCGTTGATGCTCAGCTGGAACTGCGCATCGCGCGGGGAGGGTTGCTGGCCGAGCGTGCCGGCCGCGACCTGCACGTTCTGCTCGCGCAGCGCGCGCACGACGTCGCTGGCCGTGAGGCCGCGTGCGGCGACCTTCTCGGGATCGAGCCAGACACGCATGCTGTAGTCGCCCGAGCCGAACAGCTGCACGTCGCCCATGCCGGGCAAGCGCGCCAGCGTGTCCTTGACCTGCAGCACGGCGTAGTTGCGCAGGTAGGTCTCGTCGTAGCGGTTGTTGGGCGAGTACAGGTGCACGACCATGGTCAGGTCGGGCGACTGCTTGCGCGTGGTGACGCCGAAGCGGCGCACGTCGTCGGGCAGGCGCGGCAGGGCTTGCGCCACGCGGTTCTGCACCTGCACCTGCGCCATGTCGAGATCGGAGCCGAGCCGGAACGTGATGGTCAGGCTGAGCGAGCCGTCGGAGTTGGAGGTCGAGCTCATGTAGAGCATGTTCTCGACGCCGTTGATCTCCTGCTCCAGGGGCGCGGCCACGGTCTCCGCGATCACCTTGGGCGAGGCGCCCGGATACTGCGCGCGCACCACGACCGTGGGCGGCACCACCTCCGGATACTCCGAGATCGGCAGCACGAACATGCTGATCGCGCCGACCACGAAGATGATGATCGAGATCACCGCCGCGTAGATCGGGCGGTCGATGAAGGCGTGCGCGATCTTCATGGCTTCACGTTCATCGCGGAGGCGGTGGAGGGGTTCTTGTCGAGGTCGCGCATCGACACCTGCTCGGCGTCGACCGCGGTGCCGGCGCGCACGCGCTGCAGGCCGCGCACGACGACCTTGTCATTCGCCTGCAGGCCGCTGCGCACGACGCGCAGGCCCGCCTCGATGCGGCCCAGCGTGACCGCTCGGTACTGCGCCTTGCCTTCCTGATCGATCACCCAGACGTAGCGGCGATCTTGATCGGTGGCGATGGCGCGGTCGGCGACCATCATCGCCGGCGTGGCCTCGCCTTCGGGCAAGCGCACGCGCGCGAACAGGCCGTGCGCGAGCTTGCCGTCGTGGTTGGGCACCACCGCGCGTACGCGCAGCGTGCCGGTGCTCGGGTCGACGCGGTTGTCGAGGAAGTCGATCGTCGCCTCGTGGTCGAAGCTCTCTTCGCCGGGGAACGCGATGTACGCCTTGCCTTCGCGGCGAAGCTTCATCGCGCGCGTCTCGTCGACGTCGATGTACACATAGAGCGGGTCGATCGAGACCACGGTCGCGAGCGGCGTCGGCAGCGTCGGGCCGACCAGGTTGCCGGGGGTGACCAGCATGCGCCCGATGCGGCCGCCGATCGGCGCGCGTACGTGCGCGTACTCAAGGTCGAGCGAGGCGGTCTGGATGCTGGCGGCGGCCAGCGCCTGACGCGCGGCCAGGCTGGCCACTGCGCTGTTGCGTACGTCGAGCTGTTGCTCGGTGATCGTGCCGCGGCCGTACAGCTGGCTGGCGCGGTCGAGCTCCTTGTGCGCGAGGTCGAGGTCCACGCGCGTGGCCTCCAGCTCGGCCTTGGAGCGCGCGAGCGCGGCCTCGTAGGGACGCGGGTCGACCACGAACAGCAGGTCGCCCTTCTTCACGATGTCGCCCTCCTTGAAGGAGGCCTTGTTCAGGTAGCCGCTGGCGCGGGCGCGGATCTCGACCGCGTCGGGCGCCTCGGTGCGGCCGGTGTGCTCGCTGTAGTCGGCGACCGTGGCGACCGCGGGCTGCGCGACGGTGACCTTGGGACGCGGCGCGCTCGGAGCCGCATGAGCGCTCTGCACGGCGTTGTCGCAACTCGCAGTTGCCATCACGCCGAGTGCAAGAATCGTTGCGCGAAGCATGTGCATGGGTGTCTCCGGAATCCTCAAATACTCAAACCAGCGTTTGAGTGGCGTGAGGGGCGCCGCGCGTTACCATGGCAACGATGGCGTTGCGCAAGAAAGCCGGGCTGACCGCGGAGGATCGTGCGAAGGTCTTCAAAGCCCTGTCCGATCCGCGCCGCGTCGACATCGTTGACTCACTCGCGAAACACGGACCGCAGTGCGGCACGCAGCTGGCCGACGAGCTCGGCGTGAGCATCGCCCTGCTCTGTCACCACTGGGAGGTGCTGGCGGAGGCTGGGCTGGTCAAGAAGGAGCGCGTGGGGCAGCTGCGCATGTGCACGCTCGACCTCGACCGACTGCAGTCCGCGACCGGGGGCTGGGTCGGCAACACTGCGCCCGCGAAGCCCAAGAAGAAGCGCACCGTGGTGGCGCGTGCGAAGGCGCGGTGAACGAGACAGGCGACTCGGTCGTCGTCAGCGTCGCCTCGCCGATTGCGCTGCTGCAGTGAGGGCGAATCTGCCGCAAACTGGCAGTCCCGATTCGGGTCCGTGACAATCCCGGGCCATGAACGCGTTGAAATTCACGGGTGTAGTCATTTGTTTTGGTCTGCTCGCGGCCTGCGGGGATGACGAGCAGGAGGGGCCGGCGCCCGGCGACGATGCCGCGGTCGACGCGACCGTCGACGCAGGCGCGGAGGCAGCCGTGCCTCCCGTGGACAGCCAGGTCCCCGGCCCGCCCCTCGACGCCAGAGTGGACGCCGCCACGCTCGACGCCGAGGTGGACGCCGAGGTGGATGCCGGGCAATACGTCGAGGTGCTCGTCAATTTGACGACGGCCGCCGAGGCTCCTCCGTGCGCGAGCGCGGGACCCAACGCCAGGGGCCAGGCGAAGGTGCTGCTGCCCAAGAACTACAGCGGCCTGCTGATCAACGACGTGACCTGGGAGAACCTCTCCAGCCCGGTGACCTCGGCGCACGTTCACTACGCCGCCGCGGGCGTGAGCGGGCCCATCGCGCTGACGTTCACGGGCGTGACGCTGCCGATCAGCGAGGGCTTCGGCGGTCCCAACTACTTCGCCGCGGCAGGCCTGCCCACCAGCTTCGACTCGTTTCTCGAGGAGCTGAAGGCTGGCAAGACATACCTGAACTTCCACACCCAGGCTTGCCCCAACGGCGAGCTACGCGGGCAGATCGTGCTGCCCTGATCTACGCTCCGCCGCGTGATCGACTACGAGAAGCTCGGCGTCTTCTACCTTGGGCAGGCCTTTGATCCGGCGCAGCAGCAGCTCGGCGCGCCGGTGTTGTTGGAGTCGCAGCGGCTGACCACGCATGCGGTGTGCATGGGCATGACGGGCAGCGGCAAGACCGGCCTGTGCATCGGCCTGCTGGAGGAGGCCGCCATCGACGGCATCCCGGTGCTGGCGATCGATCCCAAGGGTGACCTCGGCAACCTGCTGCTCAGCTTTCCGTCGCTGAGCGCGGCGGAGCTGACGCCGTGGGTGGATCCGGCGGAGGCCGAGCGGCGTGGCGTCACGCGCGAGGCGCTGGCCGAGGATGCCGCGCGCAAGATGGACGCGGGGCTGAGCGCGTCGCTGCAGGATCGCGCGCGCATCGCACGCCTGAAGGAGGCGGCGGACTTCGCGATCTACACGCCCGGCTCCAATGCGGGCTTGCCGCTCTCGATCGTGCGCTCGCTGGAGGCACCGTCGGAGGCGCTGCGGGAGGACGAGGAGCTGTTTCGCGAGCGCGTGTCGGCGACCGTCTCGGGCTTGCTCGGCTTGCTCGACATCGAGGCGGATCCGCTGCAGAGCCGGGAGCACATCCTGCTGGCGCGCATCCTCAGCGACGCGTTCCAGAAGGGCGAGAGCCTGTCGCTGGCGAGCTTGCTCGCGCGCGTGAAGACGCCGCCGTTCGCGGAGGTGGGCGTGCTCGACCTGGAGTCGTTCTATCCCGAGAAGGAGCGCATGAAGCTCGTGCTCGGGCTGAACAACCTGCTGGCGTCGCCTGCCTTCGCCAGCTGGCTGAGCGGCGAGCCGCTCGACGTGCAGAGCTTGCTGTACACCGCGCAGGGCAAGCCGCGCGTGTCCGTGCTCTCGATCTCGCACCTCGACGACAAGCAGCGCATGTTCGTCGTCACGCGGCTGCTGAACGAGGTGCTGGCGTGGACGCGCGCGCAGGCGGGCACCTCGTCACTGCGCGCGATCATCTACATGGACGAGGTGTTCGGTTACTTCCCGCCGGTGGCGGAGCCGCCCTCCAAGCGTCCGATGCTGACCTTGCTCAAGCAGGCGCGCGCGTTTGGCGTGGGTATGGTGCTGGCGACGCAGAACCCGGTCGACCTCGACTACAAGGGCCTCGCCAACATCGGCACCTGGTTTCTGGGTCGTCTGCAGACCGAGCGCGATCGCGCGCGCGTGCTCGACGGCATGGAGGGTGCGGCCACGACGTCGGGGGCGAGCTTCGATCGCTCGGCGCTCGACGGACGGCTCGCGGCGCTGGCCCCACGCACGTTCGTGCTGCACAGCGCACGCGGTGGTGCACCGCAGCTGTTCAGCACGCGGCAGACGCTGTCGTTCTTGCGCGGCCCGCTGACGCGCCAGGAGATCAAGCTGTTGATGGATCCGCGCAGGGCGAAGCCGGCGGTCGCGCCCGCTCCGAGCGCGGCTCCGGCGACGGACGCGGCGCCGAAGATCCCGGACGGGATCGACGTCAGCTACCTCCCGCGCGCGGCCGAGTCGACGCGCTACGAACCCGCGTTGCTTGCCGTGGTGCGCGTCGGAGCCGTGGGCGGCGCGGCGGCGCGCACGCTGTCGCTGCTGGCGTCGTTCGAGGAAGGTGCGATCCCGATCCACTTCGAGAACGCGGAGGAGCTCACGCTCCCTGCCGAGCGCTTGCTCAAGGCCCCGGAGGGGCTCGCGTTCGCGCCGCTGCCCGAGCTCGCGCTGGACAAGAAGCGCTACGCGGCGTGGGGCAAGGAGGCGCTCGCGAGCGCCCTGGAGCGCGCGTCGATCACCATCTGGAAGAGCCCGAGCACCAAGCTCAGCAGCGAGCCCGGCGAGAACGAGCGCGACTTCCGCGCCCGCGTCGCGCTGGCGGCGCGCGAGGCACGCGACGCCAAGGTCACCGCGCTGCACGCAAAGTTCGACGCCAAGCTCCAGACCGCGCGCGACAAGGAGCAGAAGGCCGCCGCCCAGCTCGCGCAGGAACACCAGCAAGCGAACGCCGCCAAGCTGTCGGGCGCGTTCGACCTGGGCAGCGCGCTGCTGGGCATGTTCGGCGGCAAGAGCGGCTTCAGCAAGGCCGACGTGCAGCGCGCCGGCAAGGTCGCGCGCAGCGCCTCCAAGGTGTCCAAGGAGGGCGCCGACGTCGCACGCCTGCAGCAACAGC
>JBEVNG010000218.1:0-9266 GCA_040508235.1 Polyangiales bacterium
TGTCCTTGTCGGGACCGATCACGTCCTGGATGCCCTGCACGAACGCGCGCGTCAGCCGCTGCTGCTCGTTCTGCGACAGCTTGCGCGGATCACAGTTCACGCCGCCCTTGGCGCCGCCGTACGGCAGGTTCACGACCGCCGTCTTCCAGGTCATCAGCGACGCGAGCGCGTTCACCTCGTCGGGATCGACCTCGTGGTGATAGCGAATGCCGCCCTTCATGGGACCGCGCGCATCGTCGTGCTGCACGCGGAAGCCGACGTAGGTGCCGGTGCTGCCGTCATCCATCTGGATCGTGCACTCGACCTTGACCTCGCGCTTGGGCGTCGCCAGCCGGCGCACCATCAACGAGCCGAGGCCCACCAGCTTGGCGGCTTCGCTGAAGTTCTGAATCGTCGCTTCGGTAGGTGTCACGCGCGTCTCCTCTGCTTAGAAGTGCTCGCCGAATTCGCTGAGCACGCCCTTGGGTTGACTGCTCACCACGTAGTTCATCGCGCTGTGATCGTAGAACGAGAAGCTAGGCCCATCCTTGAACAACAGCCCCATCACGGCCGAGATCGACTTCGTCCCCAGCCAGCCGCGCCGATCCGACGCGGGCAGGCTGGTTTGCTCCGCAAGCATGGGCGCCAGGGCGCGCACCACGTCCAGCGGCGACGTGGCAGGCTTGGGAAAGCCACTGGGCTCCTCCGGCCAGCTCTTGCTCACACTCGCCGCGTAGTGTTTGCCCACGTGACGAAACGTCTGCGTGCCGCGCGGAGGAAGGTGCGGCACCAAGTCGCGTCCGTAGAGGTGGCAGAACACGCGATCGACCAGCGCGTCGTGATCGTTCCAGGAGCGCGCGAACGGTGCGTTCCCAATCATCGGCGCGCCGTACGTGTAGACCTGCGCCAGCCGCTCGGCGATGCGCTTGTCCTCGGCCTGCGTGCTCGTGACCAGCCGATAGGCGGCCACCATCGCGGTCGCCCCGCCGGTGCCATGGCCGCACAGGAACAGCGCCTCGAGTCCCGCGGGCTTCTTTGGCCGACCCTTCGCGGCGGGCGCGACGACGTTGAGCGCCTGCACGATCGCGCTCCAGCTGGCGCGCGCGTTGCGGTAGTGCAGCGCGGATACGCGCGCGTCGACCCCTGCCGTCGGCACCGCCACCAGCGCCGGCTGCGCGTCGCCGAGCGCCGCCCAGGTCGCCGGCGCGAAGGGATCGAGCCCCTGGTACGCGACGAACGCCACGCGTCCGCACTTGCTCTGAACCACCAGCGCCGAGGCCTCGATGCCGAGCACGCGGTTCTCGACCGTCACGCGCCGGCAGCGGTTCTCCGGCAAGCCAAGCTGCGCGAACACGCTCGAAGCCGTGGCTGCATCGGCGTGCGCCCAGGCGCTCAGCACGGCGCAGACGTGGCGTGCGACCGGGTGTGGCTCGTGCGCGTTGGAGCGCACCGCCAGCAGGCTCTCGACCAGGTCGCGGTGCGTCGCTGCGTCGCCGTCGCTCGGCAGCTTCGCGCGTACCCCGGTGCTGCCCCCAAAGTCGTCTTGTCCCTTGTCCGACTCGCTCGCTCCCGCCGTGGCCCCGCGCTCTGCGTTCATGCGTCGCTCCCCCACCTTTCGCCTTCGCTTGAGGTGCGGCTTACGAAACCTGAACGAATCTGCAAGGGCTACATGTCAGAGAGCCGCGGGCGCGCTCAGCAGCTCGGTCAGGCGCGAGATGCCGAGCTTGCGCACCAGCAGCGGCGACTTGCCGCGACTCCGCATCAAGCTGCGCGCCGTGCGCACCGCCGCATGGCTGTTGGTATCGGTCGCGATCACCACCAGGTCACAGCGGCGAACCAGCGTCTCCAGCGAGCTCGACCCACAGCTGCTGAGCTTGCCCGAGTGGAAGTCCAGCTGATGCCCCAGCTCCTCCGCCACCCGCCGATACTGCAGCTCGTTGCGTTCCGCTCCACCGATGATGCCGACCTTCATGCAGCTCCCGGCGCACCGCTGATTGCCGCGCGCACCCCCAGCTATCGCAAGGAGCGGACCACCGAGAATCCCATCAAGATCATGGGAAATCGGGGCAATCAGGCCGAGCAGCTGGCACATCTCCCAGATCCCCAGGAGATGTCACGACGCTCAGCGCACGACGAAGGGCTGGCTCCGGAACGTGACGCCTCCGCGCGAGTCGCGCAGGACCACCCAGAGCGTACCGCTGACAGGGCTGCTCGGAGCGCGGAAGGTGTTCCCCGTGCCGCCGATGGTCGGATCGGGCTCGGCGCCGGTGCGCTCGAAGTCGTAGCTCCCGTGCGTCGCATACCAGGCCGCGCGCATCGACTCGCGCTCGGTGA
Organism: Polyangiales bacterium; assembly: GCA_040508235.1. Lineage (GTDB taxonomy): Bacteria > Myxococcota_A > Polyangia > Polyangiales > DASUME01 > DASUME01. The sequence goes on from JBEVNG010000218.1 coordinate 2,314, forward strand.
CCAGCTCGGACTCCTGGCGGTCGTAGCGCAGGTAGCGCTCCTGCCCGCCGCACCCGCGCAGGGGCTGGCAGTCCGCCGCGCACGCCTGCGCCGTCTCATCCGGTCCGCACAGGCCGTCTCCGCAGACGTCGCTCTCGGGGCACGTCGGCCAGAGCACCTCGAGCTGGACTTCTTCATTGGCCGCGAGCTCGAGCGGCTGGTCGGGCGCGAGCAGCAGCGATCCACCGGCGCGCACCGCGCGGAGCTCGGCGATGAACGGGTTGGCGTTGGCGTGGTAGCGCGTGGCGAAGGCGACACTCACCTCGCGGCTCACACCGACCAGACCACAGATGATGCGCTGCTCGTAGAGCTCGATATTCTGGCCCGCCTCGCCCTGGAGTGCGGTGACGATCGGCATCTTGTAGCCGCCGGTCTGGTCCGCATCGACGGGACGTCCAGGGGCTTCGCCGCCCACGGCCAGCGGTGGATTCGGCCCGAACAGCGAGCACGCGCTGCTCGGCAGAGCGCCGCTGGCTTCCGGGCCACTGCCGAACTCGACGAGCTTGCCGCTCTCGGTGCTGAAGCAATCGCGACTGACCGGTCCCAGCTCGGCCAGCGGCTTCTGCGCGATGCACTGGAACCAGCTCAGCGGCACGTCCGCGCGCACCCCGTTGCCGTCCGCGATCAACGCACGGTAGGTGGTGCGGTTGATGCCGTTCGGAGTGACCTCCGCCGGCTCCGCCTGGATCGCGAGCACGCGAGCCTGCACCACGGTGGACTCATCGCTGTCGAGGTCCGGCACACAGCCGACCAGCAGCACCGCCGCAAGCGCGCTCTTCAGAAGGTCCATGACAACCCCGCGACGGGAAGGATGGGCAAGCTCTTGATGCTGCCACGGCGCGTGAAGTCTGGGCTGTAGACCAGCTCTTCCTGGTTCTGACGGTTGGTCACGTTCTGCACTTCCAAGTACACCTGGCCCTGCGTGTCGCCGAGCTTGAACGTCTGGCTCGCGCGCAGGTCGAGCTGGATGAACAGCGGGATGCGGTAGTCGTTCTGGCCGCCGAACACCGGCTGCGCGCGGTCGCGCAGCGCGTCGTAGTAGGTGCCGATCACCGCCGTGCGCGGGTAGCCGCTGGCGACGCGGAAGCGTGTGCCGACCTCGAAGCCCTTCAGCGGCGTCCACACCAACACGGTCGACAACACGTGCGTCTGATCGAAGTCGAACAGGCGCCACGGCTGGTTGTCGTCGTTCTTGCGTTCGCTGCGCATCAGTGTGTACGCGACCCAGCCGAACACGTTGTCGGCGAGCTCGCGCCGCACGAGCGTCTGCACGCCAAACGTCCGGCCCTGGCCGCTGTTCAGCAGCGCCTCGGCGTTGCGCGGCGCGGAGGTCGCGTTGCGCATCGTGAGGTCGTCCATGAACGTGGCGAAGCCGGTGAGCTCGACCGTGAGCTTCTCCATCGCCTGGATGTTCGCGCCGAGCACGGTGTGGACGGCGCGTGAGGTTCCCAGCGTCGGGTTGCCGAACACCGAAGACAGATCCGCGACCGCGGGCTGCTGATGATAGATGCCCGTGGCCGCGTGGAGCGCGAGCTTGTCGTGCGCGCGCAGGCGGATTGCGATGCGCGGCTCGACGGCCAGGTTCTGCGCGTACAAGCCGACATCCGGACGACCTTCCACGGGCGGCACCTTGCGGCTGACGCTGCGGAAGTTCGGGTCGACGCGCAAGCCTGGTACGATGTGCAGCCGGTCCTTGAACAGCGCGAAGTCGCCCTCGAGGTACGGCGCCACGCTGACGCGCGTGGTCTTGAACGAGTCGAAGCCGATCGTGTCGGGCGGCGGCTGACCGAAGACGCGCACGTCACCCTCGCGCGCCGGCAAGCCGAGCGAGCCGCGACGCGACACGTCGTGGCCCTCGGCGAGAATATCGATGCCACCTTCCAGCGTGAGGAACGACGACGCGCGTACCGTGTGGCTCGCGCGCAGGCCCACTACGTAATCATCATCGCTGAGCGCGGTGGTCGTGCTGCCGTAGGTGTTCTTGATCGTCTGCGTGCCGAAGCCGAGGAAAGGCGTGACCACGCTGCGGGCACCACGACCGTCATCGCGCACGTAGCGCGCGTACAGGCGATAGAACGCGCTGTCACGCTGCTCGCGCGTGCGGAGCGCTGGATCCGGGTTGGGCACGCCGCGCGCCGTGTAGTCGGTGCTGAGCATGCCGACCAGGTCGATGGTGTCGTTGTTCTTCAGCTTGTACGAGGCGCGCAGCTGCGCGTCGCGATAGCGCGGGATCGGCACGTACTCGCCGACATCATCGCCGAGTGCCTTCGAGAACTGATCGATCAGGCTGACGCGGCCGGCCGCGGTAGCACGTAGACGCGGCCCCATGGTCTGCGTCACCATGCCGGACGCGTCGAACACGTCGACCGCGAGCTGTCCGTGCGTGCCACGCTTGTCGGGCGTCTGCGTGTCGACACGAAGCAAACCACCGAGACCGCGACCATAACCGGCGCCGTAGCCACCAGGCACGAGCTCCACCGAGTTCACCACGCCCGCGTACACCGTCGAGCGCAGACCACCCTCGTGATAGAGACGCGGGATTGGCACGCCATCGACGTAGGTCTTGGTGTCATCGGGCCCAGCGCCCCACACCACGAGGTTGCCGGAGCCGAGCGCACTGCGCGCGACACCCGGCAAGCTCTCGACGACGCGCACCACGTCGCCCTGTGCACCGGGCACGCTGCGCGCTTGCTCCGCGGTCACCTTCGTCGAGACGACGTCGCGCTGCAGCGCCGCCGGTGCGGTGACCAAGATCTCGAGATCGTCGCTCGGCTCTCCAGGCGCCGCCGCGAGCGCGACCTTGTACGCGACCTCGAGCTCCTCGCCCGCGACCACCGTCTCCTCGGTCTGCAGAGGTGTGAGTCGATCGCCGCTCAACGTGAGCGTGACCTTGCCCGCGGGCAGCTCCGGGATCCGAAAGTGGCCATCCGCGTCGGTGATGGTGGAGGGTCCCCCCGTGAGCTCCACCTTCACGCCCGCGACGGGCTTCTTGTCGAGGTCCTTCACGATGCCCGCGAGCACGCCGGTGGTCGGCACCACCTTCTCTTCACGGATCGTGAAGACGTAGCGGTACTCGATGTTGATCGCGGCCGGCTTGTTATCGACCTCGGCCGGCGAGAACTCGAACTGACGCACGGCGGCGACCGCCGCATCGTCGAACGTCTGGCCCGCCGACTGCGTGACCTTCACGTCGCCGACCTTCCCGTCGGCGCCGATCAACACCATCAGCGTCACGCCCACGTCGCCCGCCGGCGTCGGCTCGTCTTGCGGTTCGGGCGCCTCGACGAACTTCGTGAGCGCGGGCGGCTTGGTGAGCTGCGGCGCGGCCTTCTGCGCGAACGCAGTGGCGGCGAGCGCGAGCCACACGAGCGACGCGCGAAGCAGGAACGGCAAGAAAGATTTCATAGGCTGAATCGGATACCCACCACGAAGGTCGCGGAGACTGGCTTGCCACATTGCTGCGCGGGTTCGAACGAGGCTGCTTGCGCGGCGCGAATCGCCGCTTCATCGAGGCCGTGACCGAGCGACTCGAGCACCTTCACGGACTTCACGGCACCGCTCGCGTCGACGGTGATCTCGACACGAACCTTGCCCTCGATCTGCGCGGCCTTCGCCTCGTCGGTGTACTCGGGGCGCGCCATCACGATCGGCTTCGGCTTGGTCGCCTCCTCGGCGCATGCCGACGAAGCGGGTTTCTTGGGCTCGACGAGCGTCTTGGCTTCCGCCACGCGCTTCACGGGACCCTCTTTCGGGGCGCCGAGTGATTCGCCCTGCGGCACCGCGATACCGCCCATGCCCACGCCACCGGTCATCGCGATGCCGAACGTGGGCGCGGCAGCGGGAGCGGCTTCGACGGCGGGCGGAGGAGCCTCGGCGGCCTTGGGCTTCGGAGCGGCCTTCTTCGGGGCCTCGGCCACCGGTGGTGGTGGTGGCGGAGGGGGAGGGGGCGGCTCCTCGACCTTGGGCTTCTGCTTGGGCTTGGGCACGTCGACGACGGTGATCGCCACGCGCTCCGGCTCCTTGGTGGGCTCGATCTCGGTCACGCCGACGCCGAGCGACGCATGGATCGCGAAGCTCACTCCGTACAACACGACCATCGACGTGCGCGCCACGACTCAGTTACCCTCTCGCTCGACCTGGACGGCGAACTTGGTGATGTTGTTGCCGCGCGCGAGGTCCAGCACGTGCACCACGATGCCGTGCTGAGCAGCCTTGTCGGCGCTCACGATCAAGGTGACGTCGTCGCCCTTCTTGCCAGCTTCGGCGAGCTTCGCGCGCAGCTGGTCCTCGGTCACGGGCTGCTCGTTGAACAGCAGGTCGCCCTTCGGCCCCACCGTCACCGCCGCCAGCGACGCCGCGCTGCCGTCGCTCGTCGCGGTGTTCGGCAGGTCGACCTTCATGCTCTGCGACACGATCCAGGTCGCCGACACCATCAAGATCACCAACAGCACCAGCACCACGTCGACCATCGGGGTCACGTTGATGCCCACGATCGCGCCGCCGCGTCCGCGTCCGCCTCTTGCCGTCGTACCAGCCATGGCTCTACTCCCGCTCGAGGTGGTTCAGACCGCGCCTTCGCGCAGCTGGGGAACGGCGGTCTCGCCGGTGGTCTCGCGCGTCTCGCGCTCATCGGCACTGGAGGCGCTGCGGCCTTCCGGATAGGTGTGCAACCAGGCGGTGACGAGGCGCGCGAGCGACTGCGTGTGGCCCTCGATCTCTTCCGCCTTCTTCTGGAACACGTTGTACGCAACGACCGCGGGAATCGCGACGAAGATGCCGACGCCCGTGGCGATCAGCGCCTCCGCGATGCCGCCCATGACCTTGGCCATGCCGCCACCCTGCGCACTGGCACCGAGGTGACTGAACGCCTCGATGACGCCGATGATGGTCCCAAACAGCCCGACGAACGGCGCGTTGTTACCGAGCGTGCCGAGCAGCGTCGCACCGCGATCGAGGTCACCGCGCGCACGTCCAAGCGCACTCTCCAGCGCGTCGTTGACCGCCTCCGGTCCACCCTTCTTCCACTCCAGCGCCTCGCGCATGATGGAAGCCTCGAGCGATTTGCTCTTGGCCAACGCCTTGTGCGCCGACGCGTAGTCGTCCTTCTTCAGCGCCTTGGAGAGCTCCTCATCGAGCTGCTTCCCCTCGCTCTTGTTCTTGCGGAAGAAGATCCAACGCTCCAGCGCCGCGCCGATCGAGATCACGCTCAACCCGAGCAACAAATACAGAACCCAGGTCGCCCCGAGCAGCGAGATCTTGAGCAGACTTTGAACGATCATGACACCACCTCTTCAGAGCACGACGCTGGTTATGAAGACCGGCGAGTCGGCGCCGCCGTTGACCTGTTGACGAAGAAAGTCTCCGTGCGCGGTGCGGATTGCCTTCTGCGAGAAGGTCCCGTCGCCGTTGTCGATTCGCTGGTAGAGCGTCAGCGTGTACGTCACCGCGGACTTGCCACACGCGTCGAACAGGTTCGCGTAGATGCTCCACGCACCACCGATCGTGGTTGGCAGCTCGCTCCACACGAAGTTCTCCATCGGTCGCTTGTCCGTGACGCAGCCCGCGGTGCCATCCGCATCGAGACGCGCTACGACTTTTCCGTTCTCCGAGAACTGACGCTGCTCACGTCCGTACCGCTTGCCGTCCGGAGCGACGACGGTGAGGTCGAGGTCAGCGTCGACATCCCAGGTCAGCGAGGCAACCAGCAGCGGCGGCGCATTCTTCGGCAGGCACGCGTTGTTGTTGTCGGGGATGCGCGAGCCCACGCAGACGTCGAGCGTGCGCACGGGACCCGCGTTGCCACCCTCGTCGAAGGCGACCACTTCGACCGTATGCGTGCCGGGCGCGATGTCGATGGACACATCCAGCGGCATCGTCCAAGTACGCTCACCAGGCGTGATCGGGTCGAACGAGCCCACGGGCTGGATCCAGAACCCACTTCCGAGCTCGGCAAAGCGAGCTCCCACTGAGTAGGCTTCTTCAGTCACGTTGCCGGACAGGCGCAGGTTACGCGCGCCTGGACTCAGCACACTGAAGCCAGACGAGAAGTTGGTTACCTGCGGCCCTTCGGTTCCCACCGGCAGCTCTCCATGCTTGAAGACTGCGGTGGTCGCGATGAACGGCTCCTCGAACCCGACGGGGTCGTCGACACTGTCGCAGCCGAGCAGCACCAGCAGCAGCCCTGTGCAGAGTGCGCGGCGCATCAGAACTCCCCCTGGAAGCGCAGCGTCCACTGGTTGTTCTTGAGATCGCCGGGCACACCGCGGATGTCGCGCGCCAGCTTGTCCTTCACCGCGTCGTACTCGAAGGTCACGCGGCCGTAGCCGGGCCAGCGGCCGCCGAGAATCGGCGACACGGTCAAGATGCTCGCGTCAGAGGGAATCTGCTGACCACGACGCGTGTCGGTGACGTCGCTGTTCGGATCGTAGCGATCGACGCGCAGGCCGACGAAGCCCCACTGCGTGAGGTCCTGGATCAGCGCGACGTACCAGTTCAGCTCGCGCAGGTCGCCGCCGCGGAGCACGGGGTTCGCCACGTAGAGGGCGCGGTCGAGGTTGTTGGCGAGCGTGACTTCGCCGTACAGCCGCGAGAGACCAAGCTTGGTTCGGAGCTCGAACGCGAGGTCTAGGCCCACGGCCCAGTGCTTGAAACGGCGCGACGGAGAGGCCGCACGGCCGGGGATCGGTACGATCTCACCCGAGCCAATCGCGCCGTCGGAGTTGGCGTCGTCCCACTGCAGCACGGGCTTGCTCGCATCAGTGCCCGGGATGAAGCCGTGACCCGTGAGGAAGGACGCGCCGCCCTCGATGCGGAAGGTATCCGTGGCCTGGGACTCGGCCGTGACGCGGCCGATGTAGTCGGGTGCCTTGAGCGGGTCTAGCGTGCTCGGGCCTCCCGCGCGATCGTCCACCGGC
>JBEVNG010000232.1:0-12615 GCA_040508235.1 Polyangiales bacterium
CGACGCCGCGCTTGACCAGCCGCCCGACCCAGTCGCGCATCTCCGCGCTGGTGCTGAGCGCGGCGGCCTCGGTGACCTCCAGGCGCAGCCGATCGGCCGGGATGTGGCCGTCCTCGATCGCGCGCTCGATCGCGATCACCAGCGTCTCGTGTTGCAGGTCCGAGGCGGACACGTTGAACGCCACGTGGCCGTCGTGCTGCTGGCTGAGGATGCGGTAGTCGGCGAGCAGGCGCGGGAACATGCGCTGCGTGATCTCCGAGATGAAGCCGGCGTCCTCGGCCACCTGAATGAAAGCGGCGGGCGGGATCAACATGCCGTCCGGCTTGCGCCAGCGGATCAGCGCCTCGCCGCCGGTGATGCGCCCGGTCAGGAAGCTGACCTTGGGTTGGTAGAAGAACAGGAACTGATCGGCCTCGAGGGCGGCGCGGATCTCGTCGACCGTCAGCGTCGCGTACGCGCTCACGGTGCCTCGGACTTGGGCAACAGCACGATCATCGTCAACCCACTCGCATCGAGGTCGAGCGCACCTCCGTGCAGCTCGAACAGGCGCCGTGCACCCTGCACCACCAGGCCACCACGCTTGAGGTCGCTGCCGCTGCCGGCCCGACCGCGCAGGGTCAACATCACGTGCTGGCCGCGCTGTTCGAGCAGGACCTCGATCACGCCGCCGTCGCCGACGCGCTGCGCGAGCACCTCGGCCAGCGCGCGTACGCTGCGATCGACGCGCGAGGAGTCGATCTGCACGCGCTGCGTTCCCCACTCGCCGCTGGGCATCACCAGCGCCACGTTGGCGCGCTCGAAGCCGCGCAGCGCACCGCGCACCGCGTGCTCGACCATTGGTCGCATCGCCAGACTCGCGCGCGTGAGTCGCGTCGCCAGCTCGTCGTCCGCCAGCGTTAGCAGAGCCTCGACCTGTGCCTGCATCGCGTTGCCCAGGCGCAGCGCGCCGCGCACGCGCTCGCTCTGCACGGGCGACAGCGGATGGTGGTCGTCGGTGGCGATCACCTCCAGCGTGCCGAGCAGCGCGCCGAGCGTCCCGTAGACCTCTTCGTCGTGAGGTGCCTGACGGGCGGTGGACTTGGGGCGCGGCGGTTTCTGCTCGGTCATCGGCGAACTACGTGCTTCCGATCGTAGCGCTAGACGGCGATCCGTAGAAGCCGCGCTGGTGTAGCGCATCGAGTTCCCGCGCTGGAGTGCAAGACTCCTTGCGGGGCGCACTAACGCTTGAGCACACCGTGCTTGAGCGCGATCTCCACCAGCTCCGCGCGGGAGTTGATGCTCAGCTTCTGGTAGAGGCGCGCCCTGTAGGTGTCGACGCTCTTCTTGCCGATGCCGAGTTGCTCCGCGATCTCGCGGTGGGTGACACCGCGCGCGACCAGCTCGAACACCTGACGTTCGCGCGGCGTCAGCACGGACAGCCGCTGCTCGCCGGGCGGGGGCACGAGGTAGGTGTCCCACGGTGCGTCTCCGAGGCCCGGATCGAGGTAGTTTTCGCCCTCCACGACGCGGCGAATCGCGTCGGAAACGTCCTTGGCGCTGCCGCGCTTGAGGGCGTAGCCGTTGGCGCCCGCGAGCAGCGCCGCGCGGACGTAGTCGTGCTCCTCGTGCATGGTGAACACCAGCGTCTTGGTGGCCGGGCTCATGGTGCGCAGAGAGCGGACCAACTCCAGTCCGTCCTCGGCGCCGAGCGCGAGATCGATCACCGCGACGTCGGGGCGCTCGCGGCCGAGCAGCTCCGTGGCGCTGGCGCGGTCCGCCGCTTGGCCAACGCACTCGAAGTCTTCTTGATGCGAGAGGAACATCGCCAGGCCTTCGCGAAGGACGGGATGATCATCGATGAGGACGACGCGAATTGGGCTCATGCGTGCGTCTCTCATAGTACGAGCGTTCGCAGCAAAGGGCCATGGGTTAGCTCGGAGTAACGCATTGCCGTCAGCGTCGTCGCTGTGACAACGGAAGTCGAGTCCCGCGTGAGGGACAGAAGAGTCCCTCCCTCCTTGGAGTGGGACACGCTGGCCTTCGACGACCAAGCTTGGCCGCGAAGGACGACGTCAGCGCCAGTCGGCGAGCACGCGGCGTGCGCTCTTCTCGACGCTCTTCTTCACCTTGCCGACGCACACCACGTACACGTTTTGCGGCCGGATCACACGGCGCGCGGCGCGGCGCAGATCGTCGAGCGTGACCTGCTCGCTCTCGGCCAGCGGCAGCGCCAGCGACGCGTTGCGCCCGAACAGCGCCTGCGTGCCGGCGTACATCGCCATGTCCTCGGCGGAGTCGATGATGCGGCGCAGGTTCCACAGGTAGCGCGTGCGCGCCTTGTCGAGCTCCTCCTGTCGGATCTCCCCGTCGCGTAGCTCCGCCATCAGCTCTAGCAGCGCGCGCAGGGCCTCGGCTGCCTTGTCGTGCTCCACGCTGGCGCCGAGCTCCACCAGCCCCGTCTCCTCGTAGCTGTCGATCGAGGCGAACGCTTCGTACGCGAGGCCGCTCTCGTCCGTCATGCGCCGGTGCAGGCGCGTGCTCATGCCGTCGTCGAGCACGCGCAGCAGCAGCTTGAGCGCCATGAAGTCGGGGTCGTCGGCCGCGAACGAGCGGAAGCAGACGCGCACCTCGGTCTGGCTGGCGTCGTTCTTCACGAACCACAGCTGGTCCGCGTGGCGCGCGGGAGGCGGCTCGTCGACCAGCGTCACGCGGCCGGTGGGCAGCGTCTGCAAGGCGCGGCGCGCGGAGGCGACGATGCGCGCGGGCTCGACGTTGCCAGTGGCGACCAGCACGGTGTTGCTCGCGCCGTAGTGATCGCGTAGGTGCGCGTGCAGGTCGTCGAGCGTCAGCCGGTCGACGTTGTCCGCGTCGCCGGTGATCTTGAAGCCGAGCGGGTGCTGCCCATACACGAGCATGCGCGACAGGTTCTCCACGTCGACCTCGCGCCCGCTGGCGTCCAGGTCCGCCAGGATCTCCTCGCGCACGATCTGCTTCTCCAGCGTCAGCTCCTGGAAGCGCGGCGCTCGGAACAGCTCGGCCAGCAAGTCCAGCGCCTCGTCGGCGAGCTCACTCGGCACGCTGAGCTGATAGTGCGTGAAGTCGGCGTAGGTGGCCGCCTCGATGGTGCCGCCCAGCTGCTCGCTGGCGAGCGAGAGCTGGTAGGCGTTCTCGAACTTGGCGGTGCCGCGGAACAGCATGTGCTCGAGGAAGTGGCTGACGCCGTTGACCTCGCGCCGCTCGTAGCGCGGCCCCACCTTCACGAACAACGACAGCGTGGCGCCCTGTAGGTGCGGCTGGGGCACCACGACCACGCGCAGTCCGTTGCTCAGCGCGCTCTCGACGGGGGTAGACGGGAGCGCGGCCGCGCTCACAGGGAAGCGGTCTCTTCCGACGCGCTGTAGGCGACCGCCTCCGGGTTGACCTGCACGCGGCCATCCGCCTCGGCCTTCTTGCGCAGGCCGATCACGTGCTGATCGACGATCTCCTCGCGCTTGCGGCGCAGGATGGCGTCGTTGAGGCGGCGCTCGTCGGCGCCCGCGAAGGCGGCCTTGTCCGCACGCTGGCGCGACTCGAGGCGCGCGACCACCCAGCTGTCGCCGGCCTTGGTGGCGGCGAGCAGCGGCTGCTCCTCCGTCAGCTCGAACGAAGCGCGCACCACGGCGCTGTTGTCGACGCCCGAGATCGGCGCGTCACCGCGACCGAACGGACGCGTCTCCTTGACCAGCGGAGCCAGCGCGCGATCGCCGCCGATCTCCTTCTCCTTGGCCAGGCGCTTCTCCAGCTCGTCGATGGTCGCGCCGTCCTTGAGCTCGCTGGCGGTCTGCTCCGCGGCGGTCTTGGCCATCTGCTCGGCGCGCGCGTTCTTGAGCTGGTCGAGGCCGATCTCGGCCTTGGCCTCGTCGAGCGGCACGTCGCCCTCGCGCACGCCCTCGACCTTGATCACGTGGTAGCCGAAGCGGGTCTCGACCACGCTCGAGAGCTCGCCGGCCTTGAGCGCGAACTGCGCGTCGTCGAACGGCGCGACCATCTTGCCGCGCTTGTTCCAGCCGAGGTCGCCACCCTGGCTGGCGCTGCCGGTGTCGTCGCTCTGCGCACGCGCGAGCTTGGCGAAGTCCTCGCCCTTGGCGGCGCGCACGCGCACGGCCTCGGCCTTCGCCTTGGCGGCGTTGCGCGTGGCGTCGTCGGCGTCGCTGGCGACCTTGATCAGGACGTGGCGGGCGCGCACCTGCTTCTCGAGGCCGGTGTAGCGGTGCTTGTCCTTCTCGTAGGCGGCGTCGACGTCGGCCTGGTGCTCCTTGACGAAGCTGGCGACCTCCGCGGGCGTGGTCTCGACCAGCTCGCGGTAGAAGGCGCTGTCGAAGCGCACGTACTTGAGCTCGACCTTGTCCTTCTCACGCACGTAGGCGTCCCAGACCTCGCCGGGGCTGACCACCACGCTGGCGCCGATCACCTCGCGCATGCGCGCGGCGAGCGTCTCGCGGATCTGGCTCTGCGCGAAGTCCTGGATCGAGCGGCCGAGCCGGTTCTGGATGAAGCGGCGCGCGTTCTCCGCGCTGAACTCGCCGCTCTCGTCCTGCAGGCTGACCGGCAGCGCACCGCTGGGCAGCTCGGGCGGCGCGCCTACCGGTGCCGACACGTAGACCAGGCCGTCCTCGGCGAGCTTGATCATCACGTCGTCTTCGCTGATCCGGAAGCCCAGCGCCTCGGCCTCGCGGGCGAGCAAGTCGCGCTCGATCAGGCCGGTCAGCACGAGCTCCTTGAGCTTCATGTCGCGCGCGGCCTGGGTGCCGTAGCGGGTGCCGCCCGCCAGGATGTAGGCGGACTTCATCTCTCCCGAGGTGATCGTCTCCCCGTAGACCTTGGCTGCGTACTTGGCGCTCTTGTCGGCGCGGGCACAGCCCTGTGACTGCGGACCGCCGAACTCGAGCAGGAACACCCCGCACAAGGTCACGACGATGATCAAGAGCCCGATGTTCTGAATCGAATTGCGCATGCTCGCCTACCGCGATCCGCCGAGGGGCGCCCTCGGAGGGCGCGAACGATAATGAACCGCCTTCATTACCGCAAGGAGGCCGGGCAAGTGGTGCTGGCCTGCGCCCGTTCAGGTAGGCCTGAGCGTTACACTTTTGCGCGCTCGTCCGTGCGGAGAAAGCGTGGCAGGCGCCATGCCATGCGCTACCCTACGGCGCAATGGCTTCCGAGTCCGTCACGCCTCCACCATCCGGTGGTGGCAGCGCGAAGTATCTCGTCGTTCTACTGCTGCTCCTGGGAGGTGGTCTCGGCGTATTCTTCGCAACCCGCAAGCCGCCCGAGCCCCCCAAGGAAGCTCCTCCACCGATCAAGAACGCCGAGCCCTCCGCGGCGCTCGAGCAGAACACGGTGGAGATCCCGGTCGAGGAACCCGAGGAGCCCGATGCGGGCCCCGCTCCCGAGCCGCCCAAGAGGAAGGTCGTGCAGGTCGGGGATCCGTGGTCCTGCGCGGGCGACATCCCGCCGGCCGAGATCCGTCGCGTGCTGAGCGAGGAACAAGCTTCCGTGCGCAGCTGCTACGAGCGCCAGCTGCGCAACAACAACCTGCTGCAGGGCAGCATCAAGCTGCAGGTCCGCGTTGGCAACGACGGCAAAGTCGCCGCGACGCGCGTCGGCGGCAACCTCAAGGACGCGGACGTGAAGAGCTGCGTGCAGAACGTCGCCAAGGGCTGGTCGTTCCCCGCCCCCGCCGGCGGGACCTGCGCTGTCTTCGAAGCGCCGTTCAACTTCACGCCCAAGCCCTGAGCTCCACCGCCCCCGGCCCAAACCGTTGACGTAGACGGCGACGGCGACGGTGGGTCGGAGCTAGAACTTCGGGGTTAGTTGCCTAGCAGGCTCACGTGGTACGGCGGGCGCGCGGCGCCCGAAGCGCCGCTGCGTTCTAGCTCGGCCATCAGGGCCAGCACCGTGGCTTCGTCCCAGGCATCGCCCACGAGCGACATGCCGATGGGCAGGCCTTCGGCGTCCAGGCCCACGGGTGCGGTGCCGCAGGGCAGGCCGGTGAGGTTGGCGAGGAACGTGAAGCGACACAGCGAGCGCACGGCGGCGGAGTCGAGCCGGCCGTTGCGATCGTCGGCGTCGTTGGCGCGCGGGGCGGTGCGCTGCGTGGTCGGCAGCGCCAGCGCGTCGACCACCCCGAGCGTGGCCATCACCTCGCGGCGCAGGCGCTCGCGCAGCGACTGCGCGCGCAAGTACTCGCGCGCGTCGAGCTGAGCGGCCAGCAGCAGCAGCACCTGCGTGTCGAGCCCGAACGCGTCGCGCTTCTTCGCGAACGTCGCCGCGCTCATCGTCTGCACCTCGGCCGCGATCGTGACGAAGCCGATCTGCGCCGCGTAACGCGCCAGCGGGATGCTCACGTCCACAAGCTCGACGCCCGCCTGCTCCAGCGCGCGCAGCGCTTGCTGGCCGGCGCGCTGGACCTCGCGATCCGCGTCGCCCCACTCGCCCTCGTCGACGCCGACGCGCAGCCCGCGCACGCCACGACCGAGCGCGGCCGCGAACGACACGCGCGACTTGCCGGCGTGCGAGGTGAGCGAGTCGAGCGGGTCGTGGCCGGAGGCGGCGTCGAGGAACAACGCCAGATCGCGCACGCTGGCCGCGAGCGGGCCCACGTGATGCAGGCTGCCGGTCACGGCATCGCCATGGCGCGACACGCGGCCGAAGCTGGGCTTGAAGCCGAACACACCACAGAGCGCGGCCGGCACGCGGATCGCGCCCCCGCCGTCGCCGCCGATCGCCAGCGGCGCGAGCCCAACCGAGACCGCGATCGCGGAGCCCGTCGACGCGCCGCCCGCGGTGCGCTCGATGTGGTGCGGGTTGCGCAGCGCCGGGCGCTTGGGGTTGATGCCGAGCGGCGAGAGCCCGAGCTCCGTCATCGCGGTCTGCCCGACGATCAACGCCCCCTCCGCACGCAGCCGCGCGACGGCGGTGGCGTCGCTCGCCATCGGCTGATCGTGCGGCAGATCGTGACCGAGCCGGCGCGGCAAGCCCGCCACCGCGAGCTGCTCGGTGACCAGTACCGGCACGCCATCGAGCGGGCCCAGCGGCTGTCCGCGCGCATAACGTTCGCCCGCGGCGCGTGCGGCGGCGCGTGCTCCGCGCTCGTCGCGCATCCACACACAGCGCAGCCAGGGCTGACGCTCGGCGAGTCGATCGGCCTCCGCCAGCATCTGCTCCAGCAAGTCCTCGGGCGTCAGTCGACGCTCGCGATAGGCGCGCGTCAGCGCCTCGCTGGTGGTCGCCCACAGCGGCGACTCCGGTACGTTCGCGATCGAAGCCAGCGCACGTGGCGGGCGCGCGGAGCGCGGCAGCACATCCGGCTCCAGCGCTTCAGCGCCTTGCACCAGCGCCGCCAGCGAGTTCACGCCCAGCTCACGCCGCATCACGTCCGCGCCGATCGCGGCCAGCTGAGGTTGGCGCAGCGCGCGCGCCGCCAGCGCGAGCGAGGCCCCCGAGAGCCGCCCCGAGATCAGATGTTCGATCTGCATGCGGATCAGCTAGCACCGATGCGGCTCGGGTCGCCCCTTACGTGCCATGCTGCATCTGCGCTGGCTCGACGACGTCGATGGACAACGCGGCGCGTTCGTGCACGACTTGCGCAGGTCGTTCAGCGCGATCTGCGAGCGCTTCCCACGAAAGGTGTTCCCGCGCCTGCGCGACGTGCCCCCGATGATCGCGCCCGTACGGACCTGAGCCGCGGACTACACGTCCGCCGGGGCGCGTGGTAACACCGGGCCCTCGAGGAGACGACATGAGCGGCCACAGCAAATGGTCCACCATCAAGCGCAAGAAGGGCGCGGCGGACGCCAAACGCGGCGCGATCTTCACCAAGCTGATCAAGGAGATCACGGTGGCGGCGCGCATGGGTGGCGGCGACCCGGCGGCCAACTTCCGGCTGCGGCGTGCACTCGACGAGGCCCGGCTGAGCAACATGCCCGCCGACAACCTCACGCGCGCCATCAAGAAGGGCACCGGCGAGCTGGAGGGCGTCTCGTACGAGGAGCTGCTGTACGAGGGCGTCGGCCCGGCGGGCACGCTGTTCCTGTGCGAGATCATGACCGACAACCGCAACCGCACGGCGGCCGAGCTCCGCAAGGTGTTCGACAAGCACGGCGGCGTGCTCGGCGCGGCGGGCTCGGCGGCCTGGGCGTTCGACGCCAAGGGCCTGATCACGCTCCCGGAGAGCGCGGCCAGCGAGGAACAGCTGTTCGAGATCGCGGTCGGCGCCGGTGCCGAGGACGTGGTCAGCAACGGCGAGAACTGGGTGATCACCACCCCGGTCGAGGCCCTGGAGGCCGTCCGCGAGGCGCTGACGCAGGCCAAGATCGCGGTCGATAGCGCCAACTTGGCCAAGCTGCCCAAGACGCCCAAGACGCTCGGCGGCGCGGACGCGGAGACCGCGGTCGACCTGGTCGAGACGCTCGAGGAGCACGACGACGTGCAGAAGGTCTACACGGATTTCGAGCTTTCCGAAGAAGCGTTGCAGAATCTGGGGCAGTGAGACGTAGGCAGCCCAGCTTCGCAATCCCCCTGGCTCCGTCGGCACCCGCTCCGCGGCGTGTGCTCGGCATCGACCCGGGCAGCGTGCGCACCGGCTGGGGTGTCGTCGAGCGCGATGGGCAACGTCAGCGCGGCATCGCCGCCGGCGTGATCCGCGTGAAGGAGACGGCGCCGCTGGCGGAGCGACTGGAGGCGATCCACCGCGGCGTCTGCGCGGTGCTGGCCGAGCACAAGCCGGACGCCGTCGCCATCGAGGAAGTGTTCTTCGCGCGCTTCGCCCAGGCGGCCCTCGTGCTGGGCCACGCGCGCGGTGTCGCGCTGCTGGCGGCGGCGCAGGCCGGGCTCAGCGTGTCCACCTATCCACCGTCGGTGGTGAAGCGAGCGGTGGTCGGCTCGGGGCGCGCGGAAAAGACGCAGGTCGCGCTGCTGGTGGGCACGCTGTTGGGCATGCGCGAGCTCCCCGGCGTGGACGCCACCGACGCGCTCGCGATCGCGATCACGCACCTCAACGTGTCCCGACTCGGCGTCTAATTCCGCCTCAGCACGGCGTAATCGCCGCACCGGCGCCCGTCGCGACCCGTGCGTTTTCCCGCAAAAGTCGCGCTGGCGCGAGCCCTGCTAAAGAGGCAGACCACAGGCTCGATCTTCGATGGCAGCACCAGGCTTGGCAGACACGCGCGTCCTGATCGTCGACGACAGCGCGGACGACAGACAGTGGCTGGTGAGCCTGCTGCGTGAGGCTCGCGTCGCGGGCGAGATCGAGCATGCGGACTCGCTCGCGAGCGCGGACGAGGCGCTGGGCCGCGGCGGCTTCGACCTGGTGATCACGGACCACAGCATGCCGGACGGCAGCGGCGTCGAGCTGGCCAGCCATCCGCAAGTGGTCGGGCAGAACCTGCCGGTGATCGTGATCACCGGGCAGGAGCAGCCCAACCAGGGCTCCGAGGTGCTGGAGCGCGGCGCCGCCGACTTCCTGCCCAAGGACGACCTCACCGCGCGCGCCCTGGGTCGCGCCTGCGCGCATGCACGGGCGCGGCGCACGCTGGAGGCCGAGGTCGAGGCGTCGCGCCTCAGCTCCGAGGCAGCACGTCGTGACGCGGAGGTGGCGCTGGCCGAGGCCAACGTCGCGCTCGCTCGCGTGCGCGCACTGCAAACGCTGACGGCCGCGCTCGGCGTGGCCACCACCCGCGACGAGGTCACCGCCTCCGCGCTGCGCGACGGCACGCTGATCTACGAGCGCGCCAACGCCGGCGCGCTGTTCGAGCTCGTTGGCAGCGAGCTGCAGCTGCGCGCGAGCTTCGGCCTAGAGGAAGAGCACCTCGACCTGTGGCGCACCGTGCCGCTCGGCGCGCACACGCCGCTGGGCGATGCCGTGCACAGCGGCGACATCGTCTGCATCCCCAACCTGGCCGCGCTGAACGCGCTGTATGGGGAGCTGTCCGTGCTCGAAGGCAGCTGGGTGACCGTGCCGCTGGTGCGCGAGCAGCAAAAGCTGGGCGTGCTGGTGCTGCGCTTCCAGACCGACGAGCTGCCCGACGGGGCGTGGCTGGAGTACCTCAAGCTGGTCGGCGGCTGCATCAGCGACGCGCTGATCCGCGCGCGCTACTACGAAGACGCGCAGGCGGCGGCGGCGCACGAGGAGCGCCTGCTGGCGATCGTGGGACACGACCTGCGCACGCCGCTGTCCGCGATCAACTTCGGCATCACCATCATGCGCAGCGAGGCGCCCGATCACCCGGTGCTGACGCGGCTGGAGCGCAGCGTGCGCTCGATGAGCGACCTGATCAGCGACATCCTCAGCCGCGCCGAGCTACGCCGCGGGCGCGAGGTCGAGGGTCAGGCGCTGGCCGACAGCGAGACCGTGCTGCGCGAGCAGATCGACGAGCTGCGGGCGGCCTTCCCGCGCAGCCGCCTGGAGCTGAGCATCGACATGCCGGAGCCGGAGTCGTGCGACCCGGTGCGGCTCTCGCAGCTGGTCACGAACCTGGTGCGCAATGCACTGCAGCACGGCGACGCCAGCGCGCCGGTGACCGTGCGCTACACGGCGCACGAGGACACCACCATGTTGAGCGTGCACAACTTCGGCACGCCGATCCCCAAGGACCAGCTGCCGCAGCTGTTCAACCCGTTCGCGCGCGGTCGCAAGTCGCGTGGCACCGGCCTCGGCCTGTACATCGTGCACGAGACGGTGGTGGGCCTCGGCGGCGAGGTCGACGTAAGCTCCGACGCGGGCGGCACCACGTTCACGCTGCGCCTGCCGCGCGACTGCTGGACGCAGCGCCTGACCATGACGCCCTCGCCCCCTGGAGCCGCACGATGAGCGAGTTCGTCCCGTACGGGCAGCCGATCGATCTGACCAACTGCGATCGCGAGCCGATCCACATCCCAGGGCAGATCCAGCCGCACGGCTTCCTGCTGGCGGTCGAGCGCGCGACGCTGGAGATCGTGCAGACCAGCGACAACGTGGCGCACTACCTCGGCCGCGAGGTGCTGGGCGAGAAGCTCGACGCGCTGGTCGCCGACATGGGCAGCATCGAGCGCGCGTTCCAGCGCGAGCGCGCCACGCACGCCTTCTGCGGCGCGATCGCGGGCCTGGGTCCCTTCGACGTGATCGCGCACGCGAACGGTGCGCTGGGCATCGTGGAGGCGGAGCCCGCGCTGCGGAGCGACGTCGCGGTGCCCGACTTCTACAGCTTCGCGTCGCAGACAGTGTCGAGCCTGGCGGGAGCGCCCGCCACCACGCGCGAGCACTGCCAGACGCTGGCCGAGACCATCCGCGAGCTCACCGGCTACGACCGCGTGATGATCTATCGCTTCGCGCAGGACTGGTCCGGTCACGTCTGGGCGGAGTCGATGGTGCCGGACAAGGGCCTGTCGTCGTACCTCGACCTGCACTACCCGGCGAGCGACATCCCGGCGCAGGCGCGCGCGCTGTTCCTGAAGAACTCGGTGCGCATGCTGGTCGACGCGGCGTACACGCCTGCGCGCATCGTGCCGGAGCTGCGCGCGGGCCAGCCGCTCGACCTGTCGTACGCGTTCCTGCGCGGCGCGTCGCAGATGTACACCGAGTACCTGCTCAACATGGGCGTCACCGGCTCGCTCACGCTGGCGCTCAGCGATCGCGACAAGCTGTGGGGCCTGGTCGCTTGCCACCACTACAGCCCGCGCCGCGTCTCGCACGGCGTGCGCCTGGTTTGTGAGCTGTTGTCGCGCGTCGCATCCCTGCAGATCATCGACAAGCTGCACGCGGACGAGGCGAGCTACCGCGCGCGCATCGCCGCCGCGCACTCCGCGCTGATCGAGGCCTTTGCCACCGGCGGTGATCCCTCGCTCGCGCTCTCGCAGGCGCCCGGTGTCGTCAAGACGCTAGTCGAGTGCCAGGGCGTGGCGGTCGTGCACAACGGTCGGGTGGCGAGCGAGGGCGTGGTGCCGCTGAACCAGCACGTCGCGCGCATCGCCGCGATGTTGAGCGGCACGCGCCGCAACGAGGTGGTCGCCACCGACAACCTGGTCGAGCTTTACCCCGAGGCGGCGGTGTTCCCGGAGCTGGCGTGCGGCGTGTTGGCGATGCCGATCCCGGGCGTGCTGGGCGACTACCTGATGTGGTTCCGGCCCGAGATCACGCGAACCGTCAAGTGGGCGGGCGACCCGAACAAGCCGGTCAGCTACGGACCGATGGGCGACCGGCTGACCCCGCGCAAGTCGTTCGAGCTGTGGACCGAGACGGTGCGCGGGCGCTCCGAGCCGTGGACCCAGGACGAGCAGCGCGCGGCCGAGCAGCTGCGCTCGTCGGCGACCGAGCTGCTGGTGCGCCGCACGCGCGAGCTGGAGCGGCTGAACGAGGAGCTGGCGCGCAGCAACGCGGAGCTGGATGCGTTCGCATACGTGGCGTCGCACGACCTCAAGGAGCCGCTGCGCGCGATGTACAACCACGCCGCGTTCTTGCTCAAGGACGCGGGCGACCGGCTCTCGCCCGAGGACACGCAGCGTGGCGAGAGCATCATCCGGCTGGTCAAGCGCACGCGCGAGCTGATCGATGCGCTGCTCGACTACTCTCGTGCGGGGCGGCTGGAGCTGGAGCTGGCGGACGTCGACGTGAACGCGCTG
>JBEVNG010000267.1:0-18421 GCA_040508235.1 Polyangiales bacterium
CGACAAGAAAGAGAAGGTCGAGCTCTCGCTGCGGCTCGCGAAGATCGCGGACAGTGAGCTCTCCGATCGTTCGCGCGCGATCGACGCGCTGGCGCTCGTGCTGGAGGGAGAGCCCAACGAGCCGCGGGCGGTGGAGCAGCTGGAGACCATCTCGGTCACGCACCCGACCGAGGCCGCGCGCATCGGCCTGCTGCTGGAGCCCGTCTACGAGCGCACCGCCAAGCTCGACAAGCTGGCGCGCGTGCTCAAGCGGCGCCTGGAATCGGCGACCGACAGCAACGAGAAGCGTCAGCTCAAGCTCCGGCTCGCAGAGATCGAGGGCACACTCGGCGACCCGCGCAGCGCCTACCAGACGCTGGAGTCGGCGTTCCTCGACAACCCGCAGAACGCGGATCTGTGGGACCGCATCACCAACATCGCGGAGAAGGCGGGCGCGCTCGAGGAGCTGGCGGTCGCGTTCAGCACCGCGGTCGAGATGGCGCAGCTACCGCCGGCGGACGAGCAGGAGCTGAGCGCCCGCACCGCGCGCCTCTACGACGAGGTGCTGGCGCAGCCGGAGAAGGCCGAGCCGTACTACAAGCGCGTGCTCGCCCACGACCCGGGCTCCGAGAGCGCCTACGAAGGCCTGCGCGAGCTGTACACCACGCGCGAGCGCTGGGACGACCTCAAGCAGCTGTACAGCCAGCGCATCGAGCACACGCTCGATCCGTCGCAGCGGCTGGAGCTGCTGCTCCAGGTGTGCTTCCTGTACGAAGAGATCCTCGACGACGTCGAGCAAGCGATCGTGTCGTACGAGGCGGTGCTCGCGCTCGACCCGGCGCACAGCACGTCGCGCCGCGCCCTGGAGCGCCTGTACGCACGCGCCGAGCGCTGGCGCTCGCTGCTGGAGCTGTACGCGGTCGAGCGTCAGGACGCCGAGGGCAAGGACGCGATCGAGCTCGGCTTCCAGATCGGCGAGCTGCACGAGCAGAAGCTGGGCGAGCCGCAGCAGGCTGTCGACCTGTACGCGGCCGTGCTCGACGAGCAGCCCACGCACCTGCGCGCGCAGGAGGCGCTGTCGCGGCTGTTGAACGAGCGCTCGCAGCGTCAGCGGGTGGCGGGTCTGTTGGCGCCCATCTACGCGGCCCAGGGCGCGTACGCGGAGCTGGCCAAGGTGCTCGAGGTGCAGCTGGAGCAGCTGCCGGAGCCGGGCGCGCGCACGGACGTACTGATGCGGCTCGGCGAGATCAAGGAGCGCGAGCTGCGCGACCTCCCGGGCGCCTACGACGCCTACGCACGCGCTGTCGACGCGGATCCCGCGGACCCGAACGCGCGCGAGCAGCTGGCTCGCATCGCGCCCGCCGCCAACCGCGTCGCCCAGCGCGCCGCGCTGCTGGAGCAGGTCTTGCCGCGCGTCAGCGAGACGCGCGTGCGCAGCGAGATCCTGATCGAGCTGGCGCAGCTCTACGACGTCGCGCTGTCCGATCGCGCACGCGCGCTCGATGCGTACACGCGCTTGATCGACGTCGACCCGCACGACGGCGAGCAGGTGCTGCCGGCGGCGCGCGCGCTGGAGCGCCTGCACGTGGAGCAGGGCGACCACGCCAAGCTGGCCGAGGACCTGCGCCTGCAGATCAACTTCGAGCGCGACTCGCTCGACAAGGCGCGCTTGCTGACGCGCCTGGCCGAGCTGCACGAGCTGAAGCTCGGTGACTTGCCGCGCGCCATCGAGGCCTACGTCGAGCGGCTCGACCTCGATCCCAATGACGCCGGCACGCTGCTCGCGCTGGAGAACCTGTACGAGACGCGGCGCGACTTCCCGCGCCTGATCGGCATCCTGCAGCGCCGCGACGCCAACGCGGGCAACGACGACGAGGCGCGCACGCTGGCGCGCCGCGTGGGCGTGATCTACGAGCGCGAGCTCAAGGATCTCGACGCCGCGATCACGGCCTACCAAGACGTGCTTGGGCGCTTCGGCAACGACCGCCCCACGCTGATGGCGCTGGCCCGCGTGTACGACGGCGCCGGCCGCAAGCAGGACCTGCTGGAGGTGCTGCAGCAGGAGCTGGAGCTGGTCGCCGAGCCCAACGATCGCGCCGAGGTGCGCTTTCGCGCGGCCGAGCTGCAGCGCCTGCACACCAACGCTCCGGACGCCGCCCTGGAGTCGTACCGCACCGTGCTGGAGGAGAGCCCCGGCCACGCGGGCACGCTGGCCGCGCTGCAGGCTCTGATCGATGCCGGCGGCGCGCTGCGCGTCGAGGCGGCGCGCGCGCTGGCGCCGCAACAGCTGGAGCAGCCTGCCGCGTTGATCGGCACGCTGGAGGTGCAGGCCGAGAGCCCCGAGGCGCGCGAGCGGGTGGAGTCGCTGCGTCGCGCGAGCGAGGTGGCCGAGACCCAGCTCGACGATCTGCCGCGCGCCTACAAGCTGATCGCGCAGGCGGCCGAGGCCGCGCTCGCGGAAGACGAGCTGCCGTCGCTGCTCAAGGAGCTGGACCGACTCGCGCGCAAGGCGGGCACGTTCCAGCCCTACGTCGAGCTGCTGTCGTCGCTGGCGCCCAAGCTCTCCGACGAGCAGCTGTCGCTGGAGCTCTACCTGCGCGCCGCCGAGGTGTCGCGCGGCGAGCTCAACGACAGCGAGCTGGCGCGCGACTTCTACGAGCGTGCGCTGGCGCTGCGCAGCGATCACGCGCCCGCGCTCGACGCCCTCGAGGTGCTGCACGAGCAGGCCGGCGACTACCGCAGCCTGCTCAAGGTGGTGGCGCTGAAGACGGAGCTGGCGGGCGACGCCGCGGTGCGCACGCGCCTGTTGGTGCGCCAGGCCGAGCTGTCGGCCGACAAGCTGGATGACGTGCCGCACGCCATCGAGGCCTACGAGCGCCTGCTCGACGAGGCACCGACGCAGCAGGTGTTCGCGGGCATCGAGCCGCTCTACCAGCGCGCGGAGCGCTGGCGCGACCTCGGCAGCCTGTACGAGCGTCAGCTGGAGCTGAGCGTGGGCGAGGCCGTGCAGACGCGCTTCAAGCTGGCCGAGCTCAACCGCCAGAAGCTGCGCGACCCGGAGCGCGCGCTCGACCTGTACCGCGAGGTGCTGGAGCGCTCGCCGGTGCACGAGGGCGCACGCACCGCCCTGGAGCAGTGGCTCGACGACAAGGACTTCCGCCCGCGCGCGGCCGAGCTGCTGGAGCCGCTCTACCTGCGCAGCGAGCGCTGGAGCGAGCTGACCCGCGCGCTGGAGGCGCAGGTCGAGGCCGCCGACGTGCCCGAGCGCAAGAAGGAGCTGCTCGGTCGCCTGGCGCAGCTGCACGAGGTGCAGCTGGAAGACCTGGAGATGGCGCTCGACACCTACGCGCGTCTGTTCCACGTCGATCCCAGCGACACTCACACGCTCGATGCGCTGACGCGGCTCGCGCGCGTGCTCGCCAAGCAGACCAAGCTGGCGGAGATCCTGGAGACGCAGCTGGACAGCAGCGGCGTGGTCGACGAGCTGGGCGTGAAGCTGTCCGTGCAAGCGGCGCAGATCCGAGACCAGCACGATCACGATCTGGAGAAGGCGACCGCGCTGTACAGCCGCGCGCTGGCCTACGATCCGGGCTCGCACTTGCTCGCGAACGCGGTCGAGGACCTGCTCAAGCGTCGCAAGGCCCACGAGGAGCTGCGCGCGTTCTACCGCGGCCAGGCCGACGTCGAGGGCGACGCGCAGGATCGCCTGAAGACCCTGCGCAAGCTGGCGCTGCTGCTCGAGCACGAGCTGTCGGACGTCGAGAGCGCCATCAAGACGCACCAGGAGGTGATCGAGATCGCGCCGCGCGACGCCGACGCCACCAGCGCGCTCGATCGCTTGCTCGCGGACGCCAACCGCTGGAGTGACCTCGCCGAGCACCTGCGCCACCAGATCGACGGCGCCGCGGGCACCGGCCTGGAGATCGATCTCAAGCTGCGCCTGGCGCAGCTGTACGAGACGCGGCTCGACGACATCGATCGCGCGCTCGACACGCTGGAGGAGGTCGCGCAGCTGGCGCCCGACAACAGCGAGGCGCGCGGGGCGCTGGAGCGACTGTCGGCGCGGCCGGAGCTGCTGCGCCGCGTGGCCGGAATCCTGGAGCCGCTCTACGCACAGGCGCGCGAGTGGAAGAAAGAGGTCTGGCTGGCCGAGAAGCTGGTCTCGGTCGAGAGCTCGCGCTCCGATCGCGCCGATCTGTTCCGGCGCATCGCACAGCTGCACGAAGGCAGCGGGCGCGACGCGGCGGCGGCGCTCGGCACCTACCGACGCGCGCTGGTCAGCGATCCCACCGACGCCGACGCGCGCGCGGAGCTGGAGCGCCTGGCCGCGCAGCTGGGCGACTGGAACGCGCTGGTGGCGGCGTTCGAGGAAGCGGCGGCGGCGACCAGCGACAGCCAGCTCAAGGGCTCGCTGCTCGGCGCGATCGCGCGTACGCACGACGACAAGCGCGGCGACCCGCGCGCGGCCATCCACGCCTACGAGCGCCTGGTCCAGACCGACGCAGACGACCCGGCCGCCTTCGACTCGCTAGAAGGGTTGCTGACCATGGTCGGCGACTGGCAGGGCCTGGTGAACCTGCTCAAGCGCAAGGTCGAGCGCTCCTACGACGCCAACGAGCGCGCGGAGCTGTGGCGCCGTGCAGGCTCCGTGCTCGACGAGCTGATGAACGACGAGGCGGCGTCCATCCGCGCCTACGACGCGGCGCTGCAGGAGGTCGACGACGACGGCGCCAGCCTGGCCGCGCTCGACGACCTGTACACGCGCGGCGGCAACTCGATGGCGCTGGTCGACGTGCTCAAGCGGCGCGCCGAGGTGCTCAACGAGCCGAGCGAGCGCGTCGACGTGAACCTGCGCCTCGGCAGCTTGCTGCACGAGAAGCTCGGCCAGCCGCTGCACGCGATCGACGCCTTCACGCGCGTGCTGGAGGACGATCCCTCGCGGCTCGACGCGCTGGTCGCGCTGGGCAACCTGTACGCGGGCGAGTCGCGCTGGCAGGAGCTGCTGGAGAACCTGCGCCGCCAGTTCGAGCTCGCCGCCGAGCCGGCCGCACGCCTGTCGCTGCTGTACGCGATGGGACAGGTGCACGACGAGCGGCTCGCCGAGTTCGAGGAAGCGATCGAGTGCTACCGCGAGGCGCTCGCGATCGATCCCGGCCACGAGCCCAGCATCCGCGCGCTGATGCGCATCGGCGAGCAGGCCGAGCAGCGCGCGCGCATCGAGGAGATCCTGGAGCCGATCTTGCGCAACGGCGGGCGCTGGGACGACCTGGCCACGGTGCTGTCGCGCGCGGTGGTCGGCGTCAACGACGCGCACGAGCGCCAGCAGCGGCTGCTGCGGCTGGCCGAGATCCACGAGCGCGGCCGCAACGACCTGGCGGCGGCGTTCGATGCCGTGTGCGAGGCGCTGGTGCAGGACGCGGATGAGCCCACGCTGCCCGACGAGCTGGAGCGCCTGGCCGGCCAGCTCTCGACCTGGGACCGCGCGGTCGACGTGCTCGCGCTGCGCGCCGCCAAGGTGGGCGACGCCGAGCAGGCGCGCGATCTGTATCGCCGCATGGGTGCGATCAGCGAGCGGGAGCTCAAGGACGTGCCGCGCGCCATCGAGCACTACGAGCAGGCGCTCGCGCGCGGTGGCGACGAGCCCACGATCCTGAGCGAGCTCGACCGCCTGTACGCCAGCAGCGAGCGCAACGACGCGCTGGCCGACGTGATCGAGCGCCGCGTCGCGGTCGCCAACCAGGACGAGGCGATCGAGCTGCTGGTGCGGCTCGGCGAGCTGCGTCAGACGCGCTTCAACGATCCGCGCTCGGCGCTCAACGCCTACCGCGACGTGCTCGACCGCGCGCCCGGCGACGCGCGCGTGACCGAGAAGCTGGAGGGCCTGCTCTCCGATCGCACGCTCGCGCCCGAGGTGGTCGAGCTGCTGGAGAATGCCTACCGCAACACCGACAACATCGCGAAGGTGGCCGGCCTGTACGAGGCGCGTCTGTCGTTCGCGGAGAGCTCCAGCGATCGGGCGCGCTTGCTCGGGGAGCTGGCGTCGCTGTACGAGAACGAGCTCAACGACAAGCCCAAGGCGGCCGAGACGCTGCGGCGCGCGTTCGAGGCCGACCCGAGCGACTTCGGCGTGCTCGACGAGGTGGAGCGCGTGGCGCACGCGGCGCGTCGCTTCGACGTGCTGGCCGGCCTGGTCGAGACCGCGACGCAGGGCGACGGACTGCCGCGCAACGACCGACGCGATCTGTGGATGCGCGCGGCGGCGTGGTACCGCGACCGGCTGTTCGAGCTGCCCAAGAGCGAGGCCGCGCTGCGCCAGGCCATCGAGATCGACCAGGACTACGAGCCCGCGCACGACTCGCTGGTGTCGCTGCTGCGCACCGAAGGGCGTCACTCGGACCTTGTCGACGCGCTGTTCGCCTGGGCCGAGCGCGAGCAGGACCGGGTGATCGCGATCGAGCGCTTCACCGAGGCGGCCGTGATCGCCGAGACCGCGGCCGGTCAGACCGAGCGTGCACTCGCCGGCTACGAGCGCGTGCTGTCGCTCGACCCCGGCCAGCTGGGAGCGCTCGACGCGCTGATCCGCATCTACGAGGCGGGCGGCAAGCTGGGCAAGGTGGTGCAGCTGTACGAGCGCCGCATCGAGGCCGAGGAAGATCCGCACGCGCGGGTCGGGCTGCGCCACAAGGCCGCGCGCCTGCGCAGCGAGCAGCTCGACGACAAGGAAGGCGCGATCCGCTTCGAGCTCGCCAACCTCGACGACGACCCGAGCAACCTGGAGGCGATGGACGCGCTGGAGACGCTGTTCGGCGAGACTGAGCGCTTCCCGGAGCTGGTGAAGCTGCTGGCGCGCAGGCTGGAGGTCGCGGACAGCGTCGGCGAGCGCACGCGCGTGCGTGTGCGGCTGGCGCTGGTCGCGGAGCAGCAGCTCGGCGATCGCAACCGCGCCATCGAGGAGCTGCGCGAGATCGTCTCCGAGGAGCCGGCGCACGAGGAGGCCAACCGCGCGCTGGAGCGCCTGCTGGAGCAGGAGCAGCGCTGGAGCCCGCTGGTCGATCAGCTGGAACGTCGCGTCGACCTGGCACGCGACGCGGGAGATCAGGCCGGCGAGCTGGCGCTGTTGTTGCGGCTCGGTGGGCTGGTCGAGGACCGCCTCGCCGATCGTGCGCGCGCGCTTGGCTTCTACGAGCGCGCGGCCGAGCACTCGCCGCGGAACGTCGACGCGCTGCGCTCGCTGGCGCGGCTCTACCTGATCAACGGCGAAGCCGAGCGCGCGGCGGCGCAGCTGGAGAGCTTGCTCGCTCAGCTGAGCGGCGCCGAGAAGGTCGAGGCCGCCTACGCGCTGGCCGAGATCAGCGAGCGCGAGCTGGCCAACACCGAGCGCGCGGAGGCGGCGCTGCGCACGGCGCTGGAGGTGGGCGAGCGCGCGCCCGAGTCGCGCGAGCGCTTGCTGCAGCTGTACGAGCGCACGGGCGCGTTCGCGCAGCTGGCCAAGCTGCTGGCGGAGGAGGCCGAGCGCGCGCCCGACAGCGCGCACAAGGTCGCGTTCCTGCGCAAGGGCGCCGAGCTCTACCGCGACAAGCTCAACGACCCGAGCAACGCCGCCACGCTGCTGGAGCGCGCGGCGCAGCTGGTGCCCGACGACCGCAGCGTGCTGATCCCGCTCAGCGAGCTGTACCTGGCCAGCGGCCGCGAGGTGGACGCGATCCCGACCTTGCAGAAGGTGGTCGCGTCGTACGGCGGCCGTCGCAGCAAGGAGCTGGCGGTCTACCATCGCCTGCTCGCCAAGGCGTACCGACACGGCGGCAACGTCGACAAGGCGCTGGTCGAGCTGGAGGCGGCGTACAAGGTCGACCTCACCAACGTGGGCGTGCTGGCCGACCTCGGCATGCTCGCCTACGAGCAGGGCGACCTGGAGCGCGCGCAGAAGACCTTCCGCGGCTTGCTGCTGCAGAAGCTCGACCGCGACGCGCCGATCACCAAGGCCGACGTGTACTTCTTCCTGGGCGAGATCTCGCGCCAGCAGGGCGACAAGCCCAAGGCGATCTCGATGCTGGAGCGCGCCCTGGCGGAGCAGTCGAGCCACCAGCGCGCGCGCGCTTTGCTGACCCAGCTCAAGTCGAGCTAGCTTCCGTCGATGCAAGGCATCGCCAGCATCGACGGACAGCTCAGCGCACTGGAGCTGGCGCAGCTCAGCGTGCTCGACCGCGGCTTCCAGTACGGCGACGCCGTGTTCGAGGCGCTGCGCACGTACCGCGGCCGCGCCGACGGACTCGACGCGCACCTCGCGCGGCTGGAGCAGTCGTGCGCCAAGCTGTTCATCGACATCGGCATCACGCGCGCCGAGCTCGCGCGCGAGGTGCAGGCCGCGATCGACGCGCTGGAGGTGCCCGAGCGCTACGTGCGCATCGTGATCACGCGCGGCGACAAGCCGGAGTCGCTGCCGCCGTTCGGTGCACCGACGCAGGCGCGCCGCGTGATCCTGGTGCGTGCGCTGACGCCCGCCAAGTCGGCGCTGTACGAGCGCGGCATCAAGGTGTTCTCGGTCGCCGCGCCGACGTCGCCGCTCTGGGCCGGCGCCAAGCCGACCGCCTACCTCAACAACCTGCTCGCGATCGGGCGCGCGCAGCAGCAGGGGGGCGACGACGCACTGCTGCTCGGCGCCCACGGCGAGCTGCTGGAGGGCGCGACCAGCTCCGCGTTCCTGGTGCGCGGCGGCGAGCTGCTGACGCCCCCGCTCGCGCTCGGCATCCTGCCCGGCATCACGCGCGACCGCGTGCTCGCCTGCGCCCGCGAGGCCGGCATCCCCGCCCGCGAGAAGCTGCTCCACATCGGCGACGTCTACCGCGCCGACGAGCTGTTCCTGACCAGCTCGATCCGCCTCGTGATCGCCGTCACCGAGGTCGACGGCCAGCGCGTGGGGCAGGGCGAACCCGGCCCAATTACGCGCAAGATCGCGGAAACTTACAAATCCCTCGTCGAACGGCTGTGATTTCGCCTCGCGGCCACGGTTGACTCGGCGACTTCGCGAGCTAAATACGCGGCCCACAACGGAGAGCTGCAATGCCGTCCAACACCACCATCACCAAGGCGCGCCGCCGCAATCGCAAGCGCAATCTTGGCCGGGCCAACAAGCGTCAGCGCATGCTCGCCGGCACCCCGAAGTTCCCGATCGACCCGACCAAGGCCACCGAGTCCACTCCCGCGGAGTGAGTCGGTAGCGCCGCGCGCCCAGGGGGCCTGCTGCAGGGGCTCACGTTCTTGCTGCTGGCGCGCGGCCTCGGTCCGTCCGAGTTCGGACGCTTCGCCACCGCCAACGCCGTGACCGCGTTGCTGATGCCGTTCTCGGGCCTCGGCTTCGCGAATGTCATGGTCATGCGCTCGACGCGCGACCCGGTCGCCGCCCAGGGCACGCTGGTGCTCCTGCTGGGCAGCGCCATCCGTCGACTGAGCAAGCAGAACGAGCCGGCTTAAACGAAGACGCGCGCCGGGTAGGGCGCGCGTTGCGTGGAGCGGAGTCAGCAGCTCAGGGAGCTTCGACGGCGTTGCCGACCAGCGGCATGCCGGCGGGGCCCGCGGCGAGACCGCCGATGGCTTCGCTGACGGGCGCGCCCTGGATGTGGTCGGGCAGCTTGAGGCCGAGCGCCGAGAGCGCGGTGGCGGCGGTGTCCATGGTGGAGACGTCGCGCTTGGTGCGGCCCTTCTTGGCAGGACCACCCCAGGCGAACCACGGGATCTTCGCGTCGACCTCCATGCGCGTGCCGTGGCTGCGGTTGTGCCCACCGTGGTCGGCGGTCACGAGCAACAGCGTGCGGTCCATGTTGCCGCCGTGCTCGATGGCGTTCATCACCTCGTCGAGGCACTCGTCCGCGGCGTGCGCGGCCTCGACGTACTGGTTGCTCATCCAGCCGTAGCGGTGCCCGGCGCTGTCCGGATCCGCGAAGTGCATGAACAGGAGGCCCTTCTTCTGCTTCTGCAGCTGCGGGACCGACTCCTTGACCAGCTTGCCGCACTTGAAGCCGGCGACCTTGAGCTCCGCGTCGCTCGGCTTGCCGAGCAGGTGCTTGAGCTTGGCCTTGCCAACGAACATGTACGTGGGCAGGCCGGCCGAGTGCGCGACCGAGAACATGGTCGGGCGCGCGATGGTGCCGCGGTCAGGCTTGTACGCGTTGAACTCCAGGCCGTGCTCGGACGAGTCGACGCCGCTCACCATCGATGCATGCGACGGCAACGTGGCCGACTTGTCGATGGTGCGCGCGTTCTTCGCGCTGGACCCCTGCAGGTAGAGCCGATGGAGCGCCTTCATGCTCGGCGTGATGACGTCGGGCCGCAGGCCATCGATCGACACCACGACGACGAGGTCCGCCGGCGTGCGTTGTGCGGCCTTCGCGCGCGGACCGCTGAGCTTCGACGTGAGATCGAAGCTGGGGGCGATCGCGCGGACGGAGCGCGGAT
Source organism: Polyangiales bacterium (assembly GCA_040508235.1). Lineage (GTDB taxonomy): Bacteria > Myxococcota_A > Polyangia > Polyangiales > DASUME01 > DASUME01. The sequence continues at coordinate 10,432 of JBEVNG010000267.1, forward strand.
TGATCTCGGACCACGCGGCAGTGATGCCGACGAGCCAGAGGGCCAACATAAACGAAGTGCGTGTGCGCGCTGTCACCTAGACCTGCCTGGGGCTTACTTTGGGCCAACCAGTCATCGAGAGTCAACGGCTGTGCGGTGGCCTTCTAAAGGCTTTTTACACCAGTCGGTGAGACTCAGTGCAGCGTGTGGCGCTGACCGTCGTGCTCGACCGTCGGAACACCCGCTTCACGCACGGGAGGTGGGAGAGCGTACACGTGGATCATGCGGGGTTCACTCACGGTCAGCGGCTGCGCCGGGACCGTGGGTGTGCTGGCGACGGCCAGCGTGCTCGCGTGATCGGCGGCCTCTTCGGCTTCCCAGGTCGCTAGCTTTTCTTGCGTCTGCTGACGGCGGCGGGCAAAGGCCACGATCGCCAGGAGCGCGATGCCGCCCCACAGAGCGGTTCCCGTCAGCACCAGCGGCAGCACGCGGAAGCGTTCGTTGAGACCCTGGCGCCACTCACGCTCCAGGAACGGCAGGTCGATCCGGTAGGCCGACTGCAGCGCCTGCTCGAAGCCCACGCCGGTCGCGACCTGGGCCAGCAGATGCGACAGCCGGCTGTGGTCGGCCGAGCTCTGCAGCAGGTGACGCACCAGATCCGCGCTCTGCGCGTAGGCGAGGTTCACTGCGTTTGGGCGGCTCGGGAAGCTGCGCGACACCAGCTCGAGGGGCAGCACGTCGCCGGACACCGTGGCCTCCCAGAGCGCGCGCACGCGAGCCAGCCGGTGCTCGCCGGCCTGATGCGTGGCGAGACCCTCCACGAACCACAACGGGAGCGGACGTCCATCGACCGCGCGATGCAGCGCCACGTGCGACAGCTCGTGCGTCAGCACGGCGGCCTGGTCGGGCGGAAACCAGCTGTCGGGGCTGACCACGCTGAGCAGGATCAAGCCCATGCTCGGATACGCGACGCCGACCGCGTACGCAGGCGGCGGGTTGTTCTTGGGCGCGAGCCTCTGCATGTCGTCGGGCCCGCGCGCGATCCGGATCGTGAGCTGGTTGCCGACCTGGCGTCCGAGCTCGCTCGTGACGTGGCGCCAGCTCGCGCCGATCCTGCTCTGCAGGCCGCGCACCAGCTCCGCGTCGCGCTCGTGGTAGGCCCAGTTGACGGTGCCGACCTGCTTCTGGATGAAGCCCTGCGGCAGCGCGGGCAGCTGCACGTCGAGCGCGCTCGCGGTGACGACGTCGGCTGGATCGTCGTCTGCATCCGCGCGCACCGAGCCGCCGCCAAGCGCGAGCAGGACGATCACCGCCACCCACGCGCCCACACAGGCGCGCTGCTTGGACATTGAGGGTTCGTCCTTGCACCGACTCATGACACCACCGACACCCACGCGCTGAGCACAGCCTAACACCGTCACGCGCTCGCTTGCTCCGGGTCCAAGCGGGAAAAGCGCTCGCCAACGTGGCCTGCGCGCGTCGCCTGCTGGTCTCGACGCACGGTGTCGAGCGGTGTACGTTCTCGCGCCACATGCCCTCGATTCGTTCGGTCGCCAACGCCGGGCACGCCCTGGCTTGGACCGCCTTCATGGTAAGCGTCGCGTTCCCCGTCTACTCCGTGACGGGCGACCGAAAGACCTTCCAGAGATTCCAGCGCTTCTGGGCCGACGGGCTCGCCAAGGCCTGGGGCATGGAGGTCAGCGCGCACGGCACGGAGCAGCTCGATCCGAACCAGCCCTACGTGTTCATGGCAAACCACCTCTCGCACGCGGACATCGTCGCGCTGATGGTCGCGCTGCCGATGAACGTGGGCTTCCTCGCGAAGAAGGAGCTGAGCAAGGTGCCGTTCCTGGCGCAGGCGATCTACGCCGGCGGGCACGTGTTGATCGATCGCCAGGACAACGCGAGCGCGGTGAGCTCGATGGCGCAGGCCGCGCACGACGTCGCCAGCGGCAGCGCGCTGGTGATCTTCCCGGAGGGCACGCGCGCTTCTCGTGAGGTGATCCAACCACTGAAGAAGGGCGGCTTCCACCTCGCGCGTCAGGCCAACGTGCCGCTGGTCCCGGTCGGCATCCGCGGCACGCGCCAGGTGATGGGCAAGGAAGACCTCACCATCCGCCCTGGCAAGGTCGAGGTGCACGTCGGCAAGCCGGTGTACGCGACCTCGTTCGAGAACCAGCTGCTGTGTTCGGATCACGTGCGCCAGCAGATCAGCGAGCTCGCGGGCATGCCGTTCGCCGAACTCAGCGGCTAACGAACCGGCATGCCGAGCTCGAGCATGCGCGCCTTGCGGCCGAGCTCCACGTTCACCATCGTCAGGCCGTGGGCCGGCGCGGTGAAGCCGGTCAAATCGCGGTTTGCCTCCGCGCCGAGCATGCCCGGCACGTCGTCGAGCGCGAGTCGCCCGCGTCCAATGTCGACCAGGGTGCCCACCATGATGCGCACCATGTTCTTCATGAACGCGGTGCCGCGCACCTCGATCGCGAACAGCGTCGGGTCGCCCGTGTACTGCTCCATCAGGTCGATCGAGTACATGGTGCGCACGTTGTTCTCGCGCGCGTCGTCGGCGGAGCGGAAGGCGCGGAAGTCGTGCGTGCCCACCAGCCGCGTAGCCGCGGCGCGCATCGCCACGAAGTCGAGCGTGGCGTGCTTGCCGAGCTGCCAGGCGCGCTGACGCAGCAACGGGTTCTGCCGCTCGCCGAGCTGCACGAGGTAGCGATACGTCTTGGCCAGCGAGTCGTGGCGCGGGTCGTAGCCCGCCGCCACGCGCGTGACTTCCTGGATGCGCACGTCCCGCGGCAGGTTGGAATTGAGGCCCAGCAGGAAGCCGCGCGTCGAGATGTCGCGTGCGCTGTCGAACGCCACCACCTGCCCGAGCGCGTGCACACCCGCATCGGTACGCCCCGCGCCGCGCACGCGCACCGGGTGCCCGGTCAGTACTTGCGCGGCGGCCTCCAGCACGGCCTGCACGGTGCGCGCTCCTGGCTGCACCTGGTAGCCCGCGAAGTCGCTGCCGTCGTACGCGACCACCACGCACACGCCGTGCGGGTATGCCTCAGAACTGCGCGCCAAGGCCGAACGTGAAGGTGCTGTCGCCGACGCCCTTGGTCTTGGACTCGTACCACTCGAACAACAGGTACGTGTGGTTGATGCCCCAGTCCTCGTCCATGCGGCGGGCCGTGCCGCGATCGAACCAGTCGAGCTCGATGGCCGCCTGGGCGCCGTAGCGAAGGCCCTTGTTGAGGCCCTTGCCCTCATCGTCGGGTCCGAGGTCCGCCTTCCAGCGCACGAGCTCGTAGCCGATCTTGCCTGCGAACGTCAGCGGGACGACGGTGTGCCGCGCCAGCGCATCGACGCGCAGGATGCCGAGCAGCCCGATCGGGAAGACCGTGAACTTGGTCTTCTCGTCGGCGCGCATGCCGGGGTTGTCGACATCGATGGCGCGCGCGTCGTAGTTCGCCCAGCCCCAGTTGAGGCCGGCGTTGAGCTGGCCGACCCACGGGATGTGGTAGAGGGTGACGTCGAACTCGACGTTGAGCATCCAGCCGCGGTCGTTCTGGTACGTCTCCCGAAACGCGCTGGTGGTGCCCGGCCGATAGGGGCCGACGCGCAGCTCCAGACCCATCCACATGGGCGAGTCGACCTCGAGCGGCGGGTGGTAATCCTCTTCGAAGTTATCCGGTGCACGCGCACTCGCACTCGCTGTGGACAGACATGCGAGTGCCACGATCATCAAGCCCAGCTTGCGCATTAGTTGCTCCTCCGCCGGCGCCGCGCCCAAGCGGATAGGGCGAGCGTACCCACGCTCAGCCAGAACGCACTTCCTGTATTGCGAGACGACAGACTGCAAGTCTCCAGCTCACCGCAATCGATGCCCGCATCCTTGCACAGGCCGAGATAGCCGACCGTGTTCACGCGCCGCACGCACACGGGCGCGCTCAGCTCGCCGATGTTGCCCGCGCCGTCGATCGCGGCGACCGAGACGGAGGTGAACGTGTTGATGTCGATGCCCTTGGACTCGAGGCTGCCGATCGAGATGCTGGAGCCTTTGGTCTTGCCCGACCGGAAGACGTACTCGCCGTCGACCCTGTCCTCGATGCTCGACCCCGTGGGGCGTGTCACGCCGCCGTCGGCCAAGCGTTGATCATCGAAGAGGCCCGTGCCGCACGTCACGACGCCGCCGTCGAACTCGCTCAGCCCGCCGTCCATCAAGACCTGCGGCGCTTCGGGCGCGTGGTCGAAGTAGGCGCGATATTCGGTCAGGGGGTCGTTGTTGATCTTCGTCCATTCGATGCCGAGCGTCCTGCCACCCGAGCGAGCCGCGGGGTTCTGCGGCGGGTCCGGCACCTCGCTGTAGAGCGTGAGGATGGCGGAGACCTGGTTCGGGTTGCCGTTGGAGGCCGTGACCGTCGCGGTTCCCGGCTGCGTCGGAGCGTCCAGCGTCACGAACTGGAACTTGTACTTGGTGCCCTTCACCAGATCGCAACTTGCACCCGATTTGCCCGCGAACGCATCGCGGCTGAACAGCTTCGGCCCCTCGACCGTGAAGCTGGTCTTGCCGTTGATCTGGTTCTGCGTGGCGATAGGTCCCCAGCAGATCGTGTTCGAGGTGTTCTGGCTGTTGCGGTTGGCCTGGTCCGCGCAGTTGGTGGCCTGGTTGTTGGTGGCCCACAGCTCCAGGTAGGGCACCGACACGGAGTAGCCCTGCAGGTCGATCTTCCAGCTGCCGAGGCACTGCTCGCGATCGATGAACACGTTCGACCCGTTCTTCAGCGCCTTCCCGCCGTCGATCCGGATCGTCATGTTGCCGCTGATCGCCTGGGCTTGGGCGCGGCTGGCCGCGAACAGGCCGGAGAGCACGGCGATCGCGAGGGCGAGGTACGGCGCGGGTCTCATGGTGCGATCGGTCATAGCAAGTCCCAGTCCATGGCGGCAGCCGCGAAAGTACAGCGCTTTGCCCGGCGATGCGGACAATTTGGCATACCCACGCGCGAGCGCCCGAGGGGGCGATGACAAAGCGTCAGCGCGCGGGAACGAGCTCGAACGCCTGGCCCACGCCCCGCTGACGGGCCTGCTCGTAGAGCGCGGCGGCGACGGCGACGTCCTGGATGGCGAGCCCGGTGCTGTCGAACACGGTGATCTGCGAGGCCTGCGTGCGCCCGGGCTGCGTGCCGAGGATGACCTGGCCCAGCGTCGCGCCGATCCGGGAGGCGTCGTAGAGCCCCTGCTCGATGGGCACGTTCAGCTCGCCGCCGTGGGTCGACTGCTCCAGCTCGTCGATCACCACGCGGGCGTCGAGCAAGATCTGGGGGTCGAGCTCCTGCTTGCCAGGGCCGTCGGCGCCCATCGCGTTGATGTGCGCGCCGGGCTTCACCATGGCGCGCGTGATCACCGGCGTGCGCGACGGAGTGGCGATGCACACCACCGGCGCGCCCGCGGCCTCCGTGATCGACACCGCGCGACCCCCCGACTCCTGCGCGAACGCGTCCGCGCGCTTCGGGTCTTGGTCCGCCGCGAGCACCTCGAACTCCCCCAGCACGCGCAGCGCGTCGCGGAAGTAGCGCGCCTGCACGCCGGTGCCGACGAAGCCCACCTGCGTCAGCGGGAGGCTCGCGAGGTGCTTGGTCGCCACCGCCGCCGCCGCGCCCGTGCGCAGCGCGGTGAGCAGCGTGGCGTCGAGGATCGCGAGCGGGAAGCCGGTCCGCGGATCGCTGAGCACGTAGGTGCCCATCACGGTAGGCAGCCCGAAGCTCGCTGTGTTGTTCGGGTGCGCGTTGACCCACTTCACGCCCGCGTACTGCCCCATGAGCGACGGCATGGCGCGGAAGTCGCCCTGGAACTCCGGCAGGTCGAGGTACACCTTGCTCGGCATGCGCGCGTTGCCGCGGGCGTGCTCGGCGAACGCGCGCTCGACCGCGTCGAACACGGTGCGCATGTCGGCGAGAGCGGAGACGTCGCGATGGCCGAGCAGCAGGGTGCTGCGCCCGGGCTCAGACATTCATCAGCCTGAGCTCGTCCGAGGCCAGCAGCGGCGAGTCGCTCTCCAGCTGCACCTCGAGCGCGCTCACGCCCTGCGCGACCTCGCGCATCACCAGGCCCTCGGGCGTGACGTCGAACAACGCGAGGTTGCTGATCACGCGCTGGGCCTTGTTCGGCAGCGAGGCGTCGGCCTTGAGCACGCGCGAGATGCCGTCGGCACTGCGATGCTGCGCGATGATCGCGAACACGGTCTTGGCGGCGCGCACGTCGCCGGGGAACTCGCCCGCGACGGTGATCGACTCCGGCGCGATCACCGCGACGTCGACCTCACCCTGGGCCGGCTCCTGCAGGCTAACGCCCGCCGGCAGCTTTGCCTTGATCTCATCGGCCCACGCGGGGTCGAGCGAAACGGACGCTCCATCAGGAAGCTCGCGCGCCACACGGGCAGCGATCTGTTCACGAGTCAGCATCCGTTCCTTCTTCCGTGCTCAGCGTCGAGCGTCGATGCGGGAGTTTACCGGCGAGCGTCGATGCGCTCGACAAAGCGCTTGAACAAGTAGCGCGAGTCGTGCGGCCCCGCGGCTGCCTCCGGATGATACTGCACGCTGAACGCGCCCGTCTCCGGGTGTTCGATGCCCTGGCACGTTTCGTCGTTGAGATGGATGTGCGTGGTGACGGCCTTGCCCTGCGTGGACGGCACGTCGACGGCGAAGCCGTGGTTCTGCGTGGTGATCTCGATCTTGCCGGTGGTCAGGTCCTTCACCGGCTGGTTCAAGCCACGGTGGCCGAACTTGAGCTTGAAGGTCTTCGCACCCACGGCCAATCCGAGCAGCTGGTGGCCGAGGCAGATGCCGAACACCGGCTTCTTCTGGATCAGCGTGCGGATGGTGGGCAGCGCGTGCGTGACGGCGGCGGGATCACCGGGGCCGTTGGACAGGAACACGCCGTCTGGATTGAGGGCGAGCACGTGGTCCGCGCTGGTGGTGGAGGGCACCACCGTGACCTTGGAGCCCGTGTCGACCAGCGAGCGCAGGATGTTCTGCTTCACGCCGAAGTCGATCGCCACGATGTGGCGCTGGCCCTTCTTCTCACTCTCGGGTGCCCACACGCCGGAGCCCTCGGTCCACTCGTAGACCTCCTTGGTGCTCACGCCGTCGGCGAGGTTCAGGCCCTCCATGCTGGGGGCCGAGCGCGCGCGCTCCAGCAGCACGGCGACGTCTTCCGTGCCGATCACGCCGGTCTGTGCGCCGGTGGTGCGGATGTGGCGCGTCAGCGCTCGCGTGTCGACGCCCGCGATGCCCGCGATGCCGTGCCCCTTGAGGTACGCATCGAGCGAGCGCGTCGAGCGCCAGTTGCTCACCACCGAGCTGAGCTCGTGCACGACGAAGCCGGCGACGAACGGCTTCGGCGTCTCGTCGTCCTCGTCGTTGACGCCCGTGTTGCCCATCTGCGGCGCGGTCATGGTGACGATCTGACCGGCGTAGGAAGGGTCGCTGAGCACCTCTTGGTAGCCGGTCATGCCGGTGGTGAACACCACCTCGCCGACGGTGCCCTTGCCCGTGCCGATGGCCTCGCCTTCGAAGACGCGGCCGTCCGCGAGAACCAGCTTTGCAGGTTGCCTCATAGCGTGTCTCCTCGTTGCCACACGATCTGCCCGCCGGCCACCGTCATGCTCACGCGCCCCGTGACCTCGCGGTCGAGCAGGGGGGTGTTCAGCGACTTGCTGCGCAGCGTGTCGCGGCCGACCGTCCACTTCACCGCGGGGTCGATCAACACGAAGTCCGCGCGCGCGCCGACCGCCAGCGTGCCGCCCTCGACGCGGGCGACCTTGGCGGGGGCGGTGGAGAGGGCCTCGACCAAGCGCAGGGCCGAGATGTCTCCCTTGGTGACCAGGGGGAGCAAGGCCGCAAACGTAGTCTCGAGATTGTTGATGCCCGGTGACGCTTCGGAGAACTCGCAGTCCTTCTCCAGCGAGCTGTGCGGTGCGTGATCGGTGGCGATGCAGTCGATGCTGCCGTCCTTGAGCGCCGCG
>JBEVNG010000268.1:0-7702 GCA_040508235.1 Polyangiales bacterium
GAGGTGTTGCTCGCCTGCATGCGCAGGATGGGGTCCGGATACAACCGCGCGAGCACCGTCAGCTGGGCGGCGATGCGCTCCGCCTCCGCGTAGCGTGCCCGCGTCAGCGCGTGGTGCCACAGGCCACACAGCGCGGGCGCCAGCAGCGCGGGGTCGTCGTTGTGCGCGCACAGCTCGTGCGCCTGCCGATACGCACGCTCCGCCTCGCTGGAGCCGAAGCCGTTCAGCACCAGCAGCGCGGCGCCCTCGGCCAGCCGCAGCCGCAGCTCGAGTTGCCTGCGCAGGGCCACGTCGTTCGCCCGCTCCAGCAGCGCGAAGCCACGCGCCGTGTACGCCAGCGCGGCCGATTGCGCCGAGCGCAGCAGGGCGCTGGCCGCCGCATCCGCGACCGCGCCGGCAGCCAGGGCATGACGTTCCCCGCGCTCGAAGTGCACCGCCAGCTCGGCGGCGATCGTGGCCGGCTCGCCGGCAAATGCGCGCAGCAGACACTGCGCCAGCCGGTCGTGCAGCACACGACGGCGCGCGGGAGCGAGCAGCCCGTAGATCACCTCGTGCTGCAGCACGTGCCGGAACGCGAAGCCCTGCGTCAGCGTTCCGTCCGGCCAGCGCTGCTCATCCGCGATGCGCAGCAGCGGGCTCTCGCGCGTCAGTCGCACCAGCTCGCGCTCGATCAGCTCCGTGCGGTCGCTGTGCAGGCAGGCCGCCACGCCAGCGACCGTGAACTGCTGGCCGGCCACGCTGGCGGTGAGCAACAGCTCGCGTTCCTCCGCGCTCAAGCGCGCGAGCTGCAGCTCGATCAGCGGTCGCAAGCGCGCGGGCATGCCCTGGGCGAGTGCGCCGTCTTGCTGCAGCACGTGATCGACCAGCGTCACCATGAACAGCGGATTGCCGCCGCTGCGCGCGTGCAGCGTCTCCAGCAGCGACTCGTCGAAGACCTCGAGGCGCGTCGCGAGGTAGCCGGCGACCTCGTCGCGCGTCAGCGGCGACAGCTCCAGCAGCTCGCACTGGCGGTGGCTCAGCAGCTCCGCGACCAGGCTGCGCAACGGCAACGACGACGCACTGCGAAAGCTGGCGAGCACCAGCAGGGCGGCCTCGCGCTCCTGCATCAGGTAGCGCAGCAGCGTCAGCGTGCTGGTGTCGCTGTCGTGCAGATCCTCCAGCACCAGCACCAGCGGGCGCTCGCGCGTCAGCACCTCGATCACGTCGGCGAGCTCGCGCAGCATGCGCGGCTGCGAGTTGCCCGCCGCGCGCGCCGCCAGCATCGGCTGCTCGCTCTCCGGCACGTGCGCGGGCATCTGCACCAACCACGTGGGCGCGTAGCGATGCAGTGCCGCGCGTACGCGAGCGCCCTGCACACCTCGGCAGAGCGCGGCCAGCGCGTCGAGCAGCGGCATGTACGGCTCGCCCGCGCCGTAGGCCTCCACGCAGCGACCGACCGCCACATCCGCGCGCTCGCGCAGCTCGCGCAGCAGCTCCGCGATCAGCGTGGTCTTGCCGATGCCCGCCTCACCCTCGATCGCCACCATGCGCTTGCGGCCCGCGAGCGCCTCGTTGGCCAGCGCGCGCAGCCGCTCCAGCTCGCGCTCGCGTCCCACGAAGCCGCTCGTCGGCGCGATCACCGACGGTGCGCTGCGTGGCACGCCGAGGAAGCGATAGCCGCGCGTGTGCAGCGTCTCGATGTAGCGCGGCGTGCGCGCGCGATCACCCAGCGCGCTGCGCAGCTCGTTCACGCATACCGTGAGCGCGCCCTCCCCCACCACCACGCCGGGCCAGAGGCGCTCCAGCAGCTCCGCCTTCCCGAGTGGACGACCTGGCGCGGCCAGCATCAGCCGCAGCAGCGCCAGGGGTTTGGGGCGCAGCGGCACCAGCGTGTCCTCACGCCACAGCTCCTCACGCTGCGGGTCGAAGCGACAGTCGCCGAAGTACAGCACGCTCGTCACTAGCGAACCTTGAGGCCGGGTCGCTCGGGCTGCACGAGCCCGATGAAGAAGCGGCGGGCGTGGCGCGCGATGCTGCGCGTGGGGTAGCCACCCTCTTGCACGAACAACGTCGGCAACCCTAGCTTGGCGATCGCGGCACCGTGGGCCTGAAAGTCGTCGGCGTCGAGATCCCACGAGCCAGTCGGGTCGCCCTTGCCCGTGTCGAAGCCGAGCGAGACCACCACGAAGCGCGGCGCAAAGCGCTTGATCGCGAGCAGCGCCTTCTGCAGGTAGCGCGCGTACAGCTCCCCCTCCACGCGCTCGGGCAGCGGGAAGTTGAGGTTGGCGCCCACGCCCGCCCCCTCGCCCTTCTCGTTGGCGAAGCCCGAGAAGTACGGGTACGCCGCGCGTGGATGCGCATGGATCGAGAGCGTCAGCACGTCGCCGCGGTCCCAGAACACGTTCTGGCTGCCGCTGCCGTGGTGGTAGTCGAGGTCGAGCAACGCCACCTTGCCGTGGCGAGCCAGGAACTGCGCCGCGATCGCCGCGTTGTTGAGGTAGCACGAGCCCGCGTAGCGACGGCGTCCCGCGTGGTGTCCAGGTGGGCGCGTCAGTGCGTACGCAAACGTGCGCCCATCGAGCAGCGCCTGCGCCCCGGTCAGCGCGCAGTCGACCGCGCGCCGCGCGTCGTGCCAGGTGCCGCGCGTCAGCGGCGTCAGCGAGTCGAGCGCGAAGTAGCCCGCGCGCACCGCGAGATCCGCCGGCGGCAGCGTGGTGCGCTCCGGGAACACGAATGGATAGAACGACTCGCCCGCGCGCAGCGTGCTGGTGACGCGCCGCAAGAAGCCCAGGTAACGAGCGTCGTGCACGGCCTGCACGTGGGTGTCCGGGAACGTCTTGGGGCGCTTGGTCTGGAAGATCTGCATGCGCGCCAGCTCGCGTCGCAGCACCTCGGTGGGAGCCGGCGCCTCGACGTGCCCGCGGTCCTTTGGATACGGCGCCTCACGCTGCGCGGCCACCACCAGCAAGATGCGCTCGTCCTCGGGAAGCTCGGTGGCGGCAGGCTTCTTGGTGCGCCGCTTTTGGTAGCGGAACGGGCGCAGCTTGACCGGGTTGTCGCGGAACGAGCGCACGACCTCGTCGACGTACTCCGGCGGGCAGAGCCAGGCGTACTTGCGCTCCAGGATCGCGCGCACGATCGCGCGCGCCTCCCCCCGCAGCAGCGGCCGCGCCACCCCCAGGTCGTCGAACACCAGGTACGGCAGATCCGTGTCGCCCGGGTTGACGGGCAGGTTGTAGTGCACGTTCGCGATCGGGCGCGCGCCGTAGCGCTCGTAGAAACGCAGCCGCGCCGCGTTCTGCGCCAGGTGCGCGCGGTCGGAGACGTCGTTGGCTTCGTCGGGCAGGCATTCGAAGAACAGGCCCTTGGCGCCCAGGACGCGGCACTCGTCGCGCACGCGCTCGTACAGCGCGCCGCCGATGCCGCGCCCCATCTCGCCGGGTCCCGCCGAGATGAAGTCGAGGTAGCAGAACTCGAGATCCGGCGCGTGCATCACGGTTGCAAAGCCGCGCAAGCCCCGCGCGCTCTCGGCCACCAGCACCACCGTGCGCAGCTTGTGCGCGAGAGGATCGCGCAGGCTGCCCTGCAGCTCGTCGATCAGCGCGGGGTTCACCAGCGGGAACTGCTCGCGCAGCATCTCCTGCACGCGCACCAGGGCGCGCTGGTTCGCGGGCGAGACGTCGTCGTGAATACGCCGGATCCGAAACAAGCGTGCCCCCCCTTCCAGGACAGCCTAGCGCGGGCTGGACTTGGGGGGCCAACGGGTGCAGCCTTGGAGCTGCGCACAAACGCTCGGAGATTCATGTCGGACGACGAAGACCAGCCCATCCGCATCCCGATGCCGGTGGTCGTAGAGACAACACATCGCGGCGAGCGCACCTGGGACGTCTACAGCCGGCTGCTGAAGGACCGCATCGTGTTCCTCGGCACCGAGGTGAACAACACGGTCGCCAACCTGATCGTGGCGCAGCTGCTGTTCCTGGAGAGTGACGACCCCGATCGCGAGATCACGCTCTACATCAACAGCCCCGGCGGCTCGATCACGGCCGGGCTCGCCATCTACGACACCATGCAATACGTGCGCTGCTCGATCGCGACCGTGGTCGTCGGTCAGGCGGCCTCGATGGGCGCGCTGCTACTGTGCGCGGGCAGCAAGGGTCGGCGCCGTGCGCTGGCCAGCGCGCGCGTGATGATCCACCAGCCGCTCGGTGGCTTCCAGGGTCAGCAGACGGACATCGAGATTCACGCGCGCGAGATCTTGAACGTGCGCCAGCGCGTGAACGAGATCATGGCCGCGCACACCGGCCAGAGCGTGGAGCAGGTCCGCGCCGACACCGAGCGCGACCGCTACCTCACCGCGCAGCAGGCCAAGGAGTACGGCCTGATCGACGAGGTCGTGCTGCCGCGCGGCCCCGTCATCCCTCCCAAGCGCTAACCACGCCGGCGAGCTTCCAGCGCGGCGATCAGCTCGACCAGCTGCGCCCGCTGCTCGCCCTCCAGCACGGCGCGCGCCGGTGCGGAGTCCGCATCGACCATGCGCTGACGCCTGGCGCGAAGGCCGCGGATCAACGCCACCTCCGGGGCGACCTCGCCCACGCTGCGCAGCAGCAGCGCCTCGAAGCGCTGTTCCCCCGTGAGCCCCTCCAGGTCGTCGAGCACGAGCGGCTGCCCACGTCCCGGCAGGTCCTCGAAGTCTCCACGCGCTCGCGCCGCGGCGATCTGCGCATCCAGCAACCCAACGATCCAGCGAGTCATCTCGAGCCACCCTCTCTTGCCGGGCGGCGACGGCCGTGCGGAACCTCGACCGTACCAGGGATCCACCCCCTCAGGGGCCTGCACGGCGAAGAACGCCAAAACAGGCCCGCGCTGCAGCCAGCGCGAGCAGCTCCGCGCGCATCACGCTAGTGATCGTGAAGAACGCCAGGTCGTGGTGGCTGCGGGTGGCCAGGCTAGCGTGCGCGAGGCTCGCGAGCGCGGCGGGTCGAATCCCCACGCACAACGCGAGCAGCACGGCGCCGTACAAGACGTTGAGCGGCGTGCCGAGCAGGTAGGCGTGCGTGGTGGCGTACGTGGGCGTGACGCCCGGGAAGATCATCGGTAGGTCTGGGACCTGCGTGCCCACCACCAACGCCAACGCGGGCAGACGCAGCTTGGCGAGTGGGATCGCCGCGGCGGCGTGGGCGGGACTTACCGGGATCCGCGCGTGAACAGCGCGAAGATCTCGCGGTTGCCTTCGGGGCCCTCGATGCGGCAGTTTGCGCTGGCCGCGAACCGGAGAGCCTGCGTGGCCGCGGCTGCGACGACCTCGGCGAGGGCGCGCTCGCGTTGTGCATCGTCGCTGACGACCCCGCGCTTGCCGATGTGCTCGGGCCCGACCTCGAACTGGGGCTTCACCAGCGCCAGCAGGCGCCCGTTGGAATGCAGCAACGGCGCGAGCGCGGGTAGCAGCTTGGTCAGGCTGATGAACGACGCGTCGACGACCACCAGATCGATCGGCTCCGGCAGGCCGGTCAGCTCGCGCGCGTTGACGCCCTCCTGCGCGATCACGCGCGCGTCCGTGCGCAGCTTCTCGTGGAGCTGACCGTGTCCGACGTCGATCGCGTAGACGCGCGTGGCGCCACGCTGCAGCACGCAGTCCGTGAAGCCGCCCGTCGACGCGCCGATGTCGGCCACCACCAGCCCGCGCACCTCGACTTGTAGGTCCTCGAGCGCGCCCTCCAGCTTGAGCCCACCGCGCGACACGTACGGATGATCGAGCTCGCTGAGCGTCAGCTCGACGTCCGCGGCCACGAGGTCGCTCGCGCTCTTCAGCACGACGCCCGCGGCGAATACCTTGCCTGCCTCGATCAGCGCCCGCGCTCGCGTCCGCGACGGAGCGAGCCCGCGCGCTACCAGCAAGCGATCGACGCGCTCACGCGGCACGGCTCAGAACGGGATGTCGTCGTCGTTGCCGCCTTCGAAGTCTCCGCCGCCACCGCCGAAGTCTCCGCCGCCGCCACCGCCGCCGAAGCCGCCACCACCCGCGCCACCGGTTCCGCCGCCGCCGCCGTAGCTGCCGCCGCCTCCGCCGCCAGCGCCACCACCGCCGTAGCCACCCCCGCCGCCGCCTTCACCACCACGTCCACCGACGAGGCCGATGTTGTTGGCGTTGATCTCGGTCGCGTAGCGCTTGCCGCCGTCCTTGTCTTCCCAGCTGCGCGTCTGGATGCGGCCTTCGACCCAGATGGTGCGGCCCTTGGACAAGATCTTGTTGAGGGCCTCGGCTCGCTTGCCCCACACGATCACCGTGTGCCACTCGGTGCGGTCCTGGCGCTCGCCCGCCTTGTTCATGTACGACTCGCTGGTCGCGAGCCGAATACGCAGCACGGCCTGGCCGCCCTGGGTGAACTTGAGCTCGGGGTCCATCCCGAGATTCCCGACCAAAATAGCGCGATTGAGCCCCTCAGCCATCTGCCCCTCACTCTCTGGGCGTACCCTATCACGGCCCCGGGCACGTGACTGTTACGCACAGGTGTGGGGCATCAGGCTTTGGCGAGCGTCGCCTCGTCGCGCAGCACCAGCGCCAGCTCGGTCGCGATTTCCTCGAGCTTTTCCGCGCGATATTGCGGGCCGATCTCGCCGCGCAGAAGCTCCGCCTCGGTCTGCTTGGCGAGCGCCAGCAGCTCCTGCTTGCGCGCGACGATCGCGAGCTTGCGATCGCTCGCGTCGTCCGCTGGCTTGCGCGCGACCACCAGGCCCACGCCCATCGCCAGCACCGCCATCACCAGCGCGATCCAGCGCCCCGGTCCAGGCGACGGGATGCCATCGAGCTTGATGGTGAACGCGGCCGCGGCGACGTCGGTGGGGCTGTTCTGCTTCTGCGTGAACAGCAGGTCGCGGTCCTTGTCCTTCACCGCCTCGGCCTCGGGGAAGTCCGTCACGCGCAGCTTGAGCCCGGGGGGCGCCTCGCTGATCACGCGGTACTGGTACGTGCGCCAGGGCTGCTTGATCTGGATCTTGGCGCTGTCGCCGCTGCGCTGCAGATCGAACGTCCAGGTCAGCGTGACGGTGCCGGGCGGCAGCGAGCCGCGGATGCGGAAGCCCTTGCCCGCCAGCTCCTCGCCCTTCTGGTCGGTCATCTGATCCTGCCAGCTGAAGGCGGTAAAGCCCTCGGGCAGCGGGATCTCCAGCCCGTCCTTGGGCAGCACGATCACACGCTGGCCGGCGTTCGCGACGCGCGCCTGCTGGCTCACGTGCAAGCGATCGTCGCGCAGCTCGACCACCGTCTGGCCGATCATCTGGAACAGCATCTTGGTGTCGGTGGTGGTCGGCAGCAGCGGTACGCGCGCCACGTAGCCCATGTCGTCCGGCAGGCGGAACGGCGTGGTGCTGAACTTGGCGCCGTCGCGCAGCACGTTCACGCGATAGGCCTGCTGCGTTCCGACCGCGAGGTTCTGGAACAGGTGCTCGCCGTGCTCGTCGGCCTTGGCGCGCTGCTCGGTGCGACCACCGAGGCTCTGCATCACGCCGAGCACGATGTCGACGTTCGGGATCCGCTCGCCGTTCTGCCCCGTGACGACCACCTGGATCGAGCCCACGGGCAGGCTGCGCAGCGGCTCCGCCACCGGCATCGTCGGCTCGTTGAACGCCGCGTGCACATCGCGACCGTGCTCGTGGCCATCGTCCGCCCCATGACCCGCCGGCTCGCCACCTGCGGGCGTGCCGGTGGGCGACGGCGGCGTCT
>JBEVNG010000276.1:0-7281 GCA_040508235.1 Polyangiales bacterium
CATGCTGCCGATCCCCACCACGCGCGCGATCGCGGCCTTCCTCGGCTGCCTCGGCATGTGGTTGATCGCGCTGTGGAGTCGCTCCTGGGCGACGGCGACGCTCGGCTCCGCGCTGGCGTTGTGCCTGGTGGCGGTGTTCTCCGCCACGGTGCCGCTCGGGCGGCGCGTGCGCGCGCAGCGGCTGGAGTTCGCCTGGTGGCTGGCGTCGCGGGACCAGTCGGTGAGCGGCGCGGTGGTGCCGCAGATGCCGGTGCACGTGCGCTGCTACGTGCGCCACCGCGGCTCGCACGGCATCGAGCTCACGCGGGTGACGCCCGTGCTGACCCACGGGGCCAAGGTGCTCGACGAGGAGCCGTACGCGATCTCCGTGCAGCCGCGCGCGCGCAACGAGTTCACGTTCACGCTCTCGGCCCAGGCGGCGGGGCGAATCGTGCTACACGGGCTCGCGGTCTCGCTCCGGGGGCCGCTCGGACTGTTCGACGTGCCGCTGTACTTCCCCAACGCGCTCGCGATCAAGGTGCTGCCTCGCACGGTGGCGGTGCGCTCCACCACGCTCGGCGTGCTGACGGGCTTGCCGCTCGATCGCAGCGGACGGCATCGCATGCGTCGGCGTGGCGGCGGCACGGAGCTGCACGAGCTGCGCGAATTCTTGCCGGGGGACCCGTTCAAGTCGATCGCGTGGAAGGCGAGCGCCAAGACCGGGCGGCTGCTGGTGCGCGAGGTCGATCAGGAAGTGCAACAGACGCTGGTGCTGGTGCTCGACGCCTGTGGCTCCATGCGCGGCGGCACACCCGGCGAGCGCAAGCTCGACTTCGCGCTGGAGCTCTGTGTCGCGCACGCGCGCGCCTGGCTCGACCGCGGCGATCGCGTCGGTCTGATCACGGTCGATGGGCGCGTGCTCGCGCACGTGCAGCCCGGTGACGGCGCGGCGCACCTGATCCGGATCTACGACGCGCTGCTGGCCTCGACCGAAGTCGTCGACGCGGACCTCACCACGCTGGACGACCACGAGGTGGCGACGCTGGTCGCGCGCTACGTGCGGCAGCAGGATGGCGTCGACTTCGCACATGGCCGACGCGGCACGTTCGACACCGCCGAGCTGGCCCACTACCTGCGCAGCATGGCGCCCGCCAAGAGCGGCGAGCTGCCGGTGGCGCCGACGCAGGCGGGTGCGGTGTTCCGGCGCTTCTGCCGCGAGCGCGGCATCGAGCTGCCCCATCGCGCGGGGCCGCCGGGCGGCGACAAGGCGCACTGCCTGGCCAGCAGCCTGCAGCTGGCCGCGGGCAACACGCGCGTGCCGCGCTCGATCGTGCTGCTCACCGACCTCGACGGCATCGTCGACTACGCGCCGCTCCTGGCCGCCGTGCGGCTGCTGACGCGGCGTGGCCACACGCTGCACGTGATGGTGCCGCACGCCGAGGCGATCACCCCCGCGACGCAAGACGAGCTGGAGACCGATCTGCGCGCGATCTATGGCCGCGCCGAGCAACGAAGGCTGCGCGAAGCGACCGAGAAGCTCGGACCACTCGGGGTCACGCTGAGCCGGGTGGCGCCCGACCAGCTGGCGCAGCTGGCGAGCCGCAAGCTGCCGGAGAGCGCGAGGGTCGCGTGAACGAGCTGCCGGCCTGGGAAGATCCGCGCCGCGTGCTGGGGCGCCACAACCTGCGCGCCAAGAAGGGCATGTCGCAGAACTTCCTGACCTCGCGCCACGCGGTCGAGAAGATCGCGGAGGCGCTCGCCATCCATGAGGGCGAGCGTGTGATCGAGCTCGGGCCGGGGCTCGGCACGCTGACGGCGGCGCTGCTGCGTCACGGCGCGCAGGTGCTCGCGATCGACGCCGACAAGGACATGCTCGGCGTGCTGGCCCTGGAGTTCGCGGACTACCCGGCACTGGAGGCACGCTTCGGCGACGCCACCCAGCTCGATCTGGAGGCGCTCGGCTTCGACCGGATCGCCGTCTGCGGCAACCTGCCCTACGCCGTCACCGGGGGCATCTTTCGTCGGCTGGTCGAGCAGTACACGCGCGTGTCGCGGGCGGTGCTGATGGTGCAGAAGGAGGTCCGCGACCGGCTGGTGGCGGAGCCCGGCACCAAGCAGTACGGCGCGCTCACCGTGTTCACGCGCGCGGTGTTCGACGTGCGCTCGGTGGTGGTGGTGCCGGCCGGGGCGTTCCATCCCGCGCCGCGTGTCGACAGCGCCGTGGTCGCGCTGACGCCGCGCGCGAGCGCCATCGAGCTCACCGACGCGTTCACCAGCGTGGTGCGCGCGTCGTTCGAGGCGCGCCGCAAGACGCTGCGCAACGCCCTGCTGCGCATCCGCCCACCCGAGGTCGTCGACGCCGCGCTGGCGAGCGTCTCCATCGACGGCAAGCGTCGCGGCGAGACGCTCAGCGGCGAGGAGTTCGCGTCGCTGGCCTCGGCTCTCTAGCAGGGCTCGCAGAGCTTGATAGGTCCAGCCGGTCCCGGAGCGGCGCCCTTGCAGCAGGCGCCCATGTCGCAGTCCGCGTCGCAGTAGCAGGGCTTGCGGCAGGTTCCGTCGACGCAGCTGCTGGGGCCCTCGCAGGTGGTGTTGAGGCCGTCGGAGCTGCACTGATCGAGGATCTGCAGCATCCAGAACACGCAGCGCCCGGAGGGCATGGTGGCCTCCGGATCGATCTCGCACTGCATCAGCGGCGGGCACTCCGTGTTCTTCACGGGGTCGCAGACGGCCGGCGCGGGGCTGGGTTCGCACACCTGCTCGACCACGGCGTCGACCGGCGCCTGCGCGCTGTCGGCGGGGCTGGCGTCGCGCGGCGTCGTGCTGGCGTCGAGCTCGACGCGGGCATCGAGCGTCGCCGCGTCGAGGGGCGCGCTGGCGTCCTCCGGCACGATGCCGTTGGTGGGGTCCTCGTCGGAGCCCCCGAGGGTACAGCTCGCGACGAACCACACGAAGCCAAGGGAAAGGCGCTGCCACGTCATGCTCGCGCGACCCTAGTGCAGCGCCGACTTCCCTCTCAAGTAGCTTTTCAGTCGGACGGGATGATTGCGCACAAAGCGGATCCCGCCCTGCCACGGCGCGCTCAGCTTGGGACAGCGCGCTGACCGGGACGGATACCTGGCTGGCTAAGGCGCGATCGAGGCCGCCAGCTCCGCCAGCGCCGCGGCGATGTCCGCGCGCGGGGCGCGCTCGCAGTGCAGCGCGGCGCGGGCGCGCTCCAGGTCGCCATGCAGGGCCTCGCGCTGCGCCAGCTCGGACGGAGCCAACCGGCGCACCAGCTTGCGCAGCGTGGCGGCGGCCTCGGGTGCGAGCGTCGGGTCGCGGCCGCACGCGTGCGCGGCGAGGGCCGGCACGAGCAGCTCGGGAGCCTGGGCGTGCTCGCTGGCGCGGATCGCGAGCACGGCCTCGTAGCGTCCGGCCTGCATGCTCGTGGCCAGCCGTGCATCGCCGGCGGCGTCGGCCGCGCGCGCCAGGGCCAGCTCGTCGCACGGATCGGTGAACGCGAACGTATCGCCCGCGAGGACCGGCGTGGTGATCAGCGCTCCGAGGAGCACGAGCAGGCTGGCTCTCATCCCGGCCGACTCTGCCAGAGCACCCGTGAGTCCGCGAGAACATTGCCAGCGCGGCGGGCAGCGTCGATGATGGCGCACCCGCTCTCTGGAAAGGATCACGATGCGCGCAGTGTGGCCGACGATGCTGATCGCGACGCTCGCCCCGGCCGCGCTCGTGCAGGCAGCCCCGGCGAAGAAGACCCCCAAGATCACCGTCGAGGAGGTGGCCGTGATGCTCGCCTCCAACGACGAGGAGGAAGTGCGCAGCGCGATCGAGTCCGCGCCGCTGCTGCCGCCGGCGGAGGTGGTGCCGATGCTGGAGGATCGCGTGCGCACCGGGCTGTCGCGCACGTTGCTCGACGTCGCCATCGACTCCTTGCTGCTGCTCGGCGACAAGAGCTCCAGCGCGCTGCTGGCCGAGCTGGCGCACCATCGTCGGGTGGAGGTTCGCGTGCGTGCGCTGGAGTCGCTGGCGCGGCTCAAGGCGGGCCCGTCGCGCGAGGCGCTGGTGAACGCGCTGGGCGATCTCGCCCCCGAGGTGCGCAACGCGGCGGCCGAGGGACTGGCGGAGCTCGGTGACCGCGCCAGCGTGCCGCTGCTGACGCGCGCGTTCGAGCGCGACGTGGCGGGGGCCGCGCCGGCGCTGGGCAAGCTCGCCAAGCCGGAGGACATCAACCCGCTGCTGGAGTCGCTCGACCGCTACTCGCTCGATCGCTGGCAGCCGTTCTTCCTGGCGCTGCTGTCGCGGCGTGACCTGCCCGAGGCCGACAAGCTGCGCGCCCTGGAGCGCTTGATCGCCCGCGGCGGCGACGACACGGCGGACGCGCTCTCCAGCCTGCAGAGCGGGTTGCCCGCCGACGCCTCGCCCAAGGTGCGCAAGGTGCTCGCGGACGCGATCCAGAAAGCCCAGAACCCATGAAGCGACTGTCGATCGTGCTGGCGCTGGTGACGGGCTGCGCTGGCAGCGCGCCGTTCACGCCCATGTTCCCCAACGGCGGGCCGCGGCTCAAGGACGCGCTCGACCGTGCCCACGCGCAGCCGACCCACACGCAAGCGAGCGTGGTGCTCGGCGTCAGCGACCAGCCGCGCGCGGTGTTCGCGTACGACATCGACAACGGTAAGCTGCTGTTCCGCGAGGCGGCACAGGTGAACGCGATCCCCAGCATCGCGGGCGAGCTGGCCGTGGTGCCCGAGGCGACGCGCATCACCGTGCGCAGGCTGCGCGACGGCGCGATCATCAAGGAACTGCCGCTCGACGGCATGCACCTGGTGGGCGCGGATGGAGAAGGCGCGTTCGCGGCGGTGGTGTTGTCGACCGGGGGTTCGATCAACACGCACTCGCGGCTGGTGATCTTCGAGAGCGAGAAGGTGCGCTCGGATCGCACCACCACCCGCGCGCTCGGCTCGCCGGCGGTGATGGGCGGGCTCGCGTTCGTGCCGCACCAGCGTGTGCACCTGAGCGTCATCGATCCCGAGGGCCAGGAGATCGCGCGCGCACGCATCGGCGACGATGTCGCCAGCCACGCGTTCCGCCACCACGGCGAGGTCTACTTCGGCGAGCACGGCTTCTACAGGCTCGACGAGGACAGCGAGCGCGGTCCCGCGCAGGGCGCGCATTACTGGAAGTTCGCGCCCACGCTCAAGCTGCCGGGTGCACCGCCGCTGTTCATGGACAGCAACGCGCCGCCGCCTCCGGTCGAGAGCGTCTTGCATCGGGTCGCGCTGAGTGCGCTGCCGGGGCAGACCCAGCAAGGCGCGCTCGGGCTGGCGGACGACGCGCTCTACCTCGCGTTCTACAAGCAGCTGTTCTCGCTCGCGCCCGACGGAGCGAGTGCGCACTGGGTGTACCAGACGGACACCGACGTGGTCGGCATCCGCTCGGTGCCCGGCGGCCTGCTCGCCCTCGACGCGGACGGTGTGTTGACCGCGCTCGACCGTGACGGTCGGCCCACGCTGGAGACGCAGCTCGGGCTCAAGCCGATCGCCGCGCGCATCCGCGCCGAGCACCTGCCGGGAAGCAGCGCCGGCGGCGAGACCGAGCCACTGACGACGCAGCTCGACAAGGCGGCGCGCAACCCGGACACGCGCCTGGTGCCGAGCCGCGCCTACGCCACGCAGCTCTTGCGTCCCATCGAGGACGACGAGGCCGCGCGCCTGCTGATCAAGCTGTGCACGGAGGGCGACAGCCCGCCGCGCGTGACCGAGCAAGCGTGCGCCAGCCTGAGCGAGCGTACGTTCGCCTCGCAGGCCGTGCTCGACGCACTCGCTCAACATCCGAACTACCTGGAGCGCACGCCGATGCCGCCCGTGGGAGCGCTGGCGCTGGCGGCGCTGCACGCCAACGACAAGCGCGCGGTGCCGCTGCTGGGCGCGCAGCTCTCGGAGCCCGCGCTGCTGATGGAGGATGTACCGCGCGTGTTCAAGGCGCTGGCCGGGCTCGGTGACAGCAGCGGCGCCGTGCCGCTGGCGAGCTTCCTGCGCCTCTACCACGCCGATGCCGGTGACGATCAGTTCGAGCGCGCGCTGGTGTCGGGCATGGACGCGCTGATCCAGCTCGACCCCGCGCGCGCACGTCAGGTGCTGACGCCGCTCTCGACCGACACGCAGGGACGCGGCGGCGTGCGCATCGCCGCCGAACAGCGGCTGGCCAAGCTCGGGCCGGAGAGCGACGAGGAGGCGCCGGTGGCGGCGGCCACGGCGCCGACCTCCAGCGACGGCGGCCCCCCCGCGCACCTGACCACCCAGCACGTGGAAGATGCGCTGTCTCCGGTGCGCCCCAAGCTCGCGCGCTGCGTACGCGAGGCGCCCGAGCATCCTGCGAGCGCACGGCTCACGTTGGTGATCGAGGGCGACGGCAAGGTGGTCGAGGTGCGTGCCCTGCCGGAGAGCACGGCCGCCTGCGCCCGCCCGCTGGTGGAGTCGGTGCAGTTCCCGGCCACCAAGTTCGGCAAGCGCACCATCATGAGCTATTCGGTCGCGCGCTGAACGTCAGTCGTAGCGCTCGCTGTGGATGCGCTTGCGGTCGTAGCCGAGCTCTTGCTTGCACAGCGTGCGCACGGCGCTGACCATCGGCGACAGCCCGCAGATGAACACGTGCGGCTCTCCGAGCGAACGAGCGAGCTCCGCGACGTGGGTCTGCACGTAGCCGGTGCGACCGGTCCAGCCGGCGTCGGGGCGCGATAGCGTGACCTCGAGCTGGAACTTGGGGTCGCGTGTCCACTGCTCCAGCTGCTCGCGCCACAAGATGTCGGCCTGGGTGCGCACGCCGAACAGCAGCGTCACGGGAGGATGGGCCGGGTCCTGGAGCAGCTCGCTCAGCATGCTGCGCAGCGGGCTCAGGCCGGTGCCGGTGCCGACGAACAGCGCGGGCGCGGCCGGGTCGTCGCGCGTGAAGAAGCCGTGCGGACCGTCGACGCGCAGCGCCGCGCCGGCCTCCAGCGCGTACAGACGCGGCGACACCACGCCCTGCACCACGTGGGTGACCGCGAGCTCCACCGGGCGCTCCGTGGGACCGCTGGCGATCGAGTAGGCGCGCTTCTCCAGCGTGCCCTGCTCGGTGGGCACATGCAGGTGCAGCCACTGACCCGCCGCGAAGGTGAACTCGGCCGGCAGCTCCAGCGCCAAGCTCCGCACCGAGGGCGACAGCGCGCGCGCCGCCACGACCCGTCCCGTTCTCTCCTGCACCGCCATCGTGGTGACTATAGCGCCCTGCCCCCGAGCACCACCGCCGTCCGCTGGTATGCTCGCGGCCGTG
>JBEVNG010000361.1:0-11783 GCA_040508235.1 Polyangiales bacterium
ACAGCGGAGCGTTCCGATCGATGATCAGACTGCAGTAGTAAGGAGTGCCGAGGTGCCGTTTGCGGGTGGGAGATCAACGTTGCCCAGGACTGATCGGTACGCGCGGCTGATCGCGACGCTGTCGCTCGCTGCGTGCGTCGTCTCGCCACGCTTCGAGGAGGAGCGTGTGCACGCTCCCGCGCCGGAAGATCAGGGCGATCTGTGCTTGGACCTCGCGACGTCGCGCGCGTGCTGGAGTGGAACCGTGCGCCAGCTCGCCACGCGAACGTTGCCGGTTGGACCTGTGCCAGCGGGGGGATGGCGTTGTTTCGGACAGTCTGCTGACCGCTTTTGCGAACTACGTACGAACAGGAGTGGACTCTTCACCTGCACCGACGAGCGCTGCCTGCAAACCAACACGCGATTCCCGGACGCCGCGGAGTGGGACTGCGTCGCGCTGCAAGGCGCGAGCGTGTGTCGCAGCGAAGGACCCGCCGCGGGCGTGGCGTCGGGCCCCGTCGACCCGGGCTTCCTCTGTGGAGTGCGACGTCGGCATGCGGGCGAGCGCATCTGTGTCGACTTCGCGCCCGATGTGCCCGACTCCACACGGACTTGGGGCTGCCGCATGGAGCGCACGCGCGGGCGCGCCGAGCGCCTCTGCGAGCCGGCGCGCAGCGCACGCGCGCAGCTGGGCGCCGCCTGTGAAGACGACGCTCGGTGTGTGGACGGTGCGCGCTGCATCGAGCGCGTCTGTGTGCCGGGTCACCCGAAGCCCGAGTGCTGGCTCGATGCGGACTGCGAGCAGGGCGAGCGCTGTCGCTGGGGCACATGCGCATCCTGACCGCGCGGCGAGCGTGCGGGCTCGCGCTGCTGCTGTCGTCCTCGTGTGCGAACGAGCGAGCGGTGACGGTGGTGCTGCCCGCGGGGGTGGCGCTCGACCCGCAGGCGTGGTCGGTGCAGGCCTCGACCGTGCGCGCGGATCGCAACGGACACCTCACGCTCGGCGGTGCGCGCTCGGTCGCGCATCCGTCCTTGTGTCCGATCGAGCTCGCGCAGGAAGTGCGGGCTCGCGCACGCTTGCACGTGACGGGGTCGACGTCGCAGGTTGGCTACGATGCGCCGATCACGCTGCGGGCGGAGCTTGGCTGCCCCGAGAACGCCACGCTGAGCTGGCGTCAGCTGGAAGGTCTTCCACTGGCCGCGTGGCGCGCACGGGGGGCGACCCTGGAGGCGCGTACGCTGCCGTTGCAGAGCTACTTTCCAGGCGAGCTGCCGGTGGGGCTGGTGCCGATCTCCCCGCGCACGCAGGGCAGGTACGTGATCGAGGTGACGCTGGAAGAGCCGGGCAAGACGACGCTGCGCGAGCGCGTGGTGATCACGTCGATCGCGCGCGCCACCGGCATGACGAGCCTGGCCACCGAGCAGACGGTGTTGCTCGGCGCCAAGGGCTGGCAGCTCGCCAGCAAGCCGCGCGGCTCCGAGGTGCACATCGAGAGCGGCGTGCTCGAAAGCTTCCGCGCGGACCGCGTCGGCTCCTACAAGCTCACGCGCGAGGGTAGCGAGCCGCTGGAGCTGCGGGTGCTGACGCACGAGCGAACGCCCATGGATTGCGGGCGCGCCGAGTGCCACGCATCCGAGGCGCAGTGGACCGCGCAGAGTCCGATGAGCCACGCGCTGGCACGCGCGACGGGTGGCACGCTCGACCTCGCGCGCGCCGATGCCTGCATGTTCGGCTGCCACACCACCGGGGAGCCAGGCATCGACGACGGCGGATTCTCGCGGCTGCTCGAGGAACACGGCTTCGCGCCCCAGGGGCCCGTTGCGCTCGAAGACCTTCCGCGACCGCTGCAGCGCCTCGCAGGCGTGCGCTGCACCGCTTGCCATGGACCCGGTGCGATCCCCACCGAGCAAGGTCGAGCGAGCATCTTGCGTGCGGACGTCTGCGCGACCTGCCACGACGCACCGCCACGCTACACACAGGTCGGCGACTGGAAGCGCTCCGCGATGGCGCGCGCGGATGCGGACGAGCGCACGCGTGCCGGCGAGTGCGCGGGTTGCCACACCACGGGCGGCTTCCTCGATCGCATCGGCGTGCGCAAGCGAGGCGACCTCTCGCGCGATCCGGATGGACTGCACATCGGCTTGACCTGCGCGGTCTGCCACGCACCGCATGGCCCGAGCACCAACAGACTGCTACGCGTCGTCGAGGATCAGCCCGTGTGCGCGTCGTGCCACGAGCTCGGGCTCGTGAAGGGCAGGTTGCCGGAGCTCGAGCATGCCTCGGCGCATCGCGAGCTGTCGTGCACCAGCTGCCACGGCGCCAACGACTCCGGCAAGCTCGACCACAGCTTTCAGGTCGCGGCCGAGACGTGCAGCAAGTGCCACGAGGCCGGCATCATGGAGACCACGCGCACGGCCGCGATGCAGCTCGCGCGCGACGCGGAGGCGCTACGCCACGAGCTCGGATGCGGCACACCGACGCACGCATCGGCCTGCGCGTCCAGCTTGCTGGGGTTGGTCGCCGACGATCGCGGCGCCGCCTGGCACAACCTGAGCTTCGCGCGCGAGCTGCTGCGGCGTGAACAGCTCAGATCTTCCCGAGGTTCAGGAAGAAGATGATCGTGCGCGGCGGGTTGTAGGCGGCGTAGCGCAGCGGCTCGACGCCCGCGTTCGTGGGCGCGTAGTTCCCCGCCTGCGGGCGACGCAGGTCCGTGAGGTTCGTGATCGCCACACCGGCCGACCAGAGCTCGCCCTCGGACGTGTAGTTGATGGTGCCGTTCACGAACGTCTGCGTGCGGATCGCGGTCTGACGCGTGTTGTAGATGTCGACGTAGCGCTTGGTCTCCACCGGCACGTCCGCGCCGATGCGCCACACGCCCGGCATCGGGATCGGCAGCTTGTAGTTGAAGTTGAAGTTGGCCTGCCAGCGTGGCGCGAGCGGGAAGTCGAGCCCGAGCAGCGTGGTGCGGCCCGCGACGTTGTTGGGCAGCGTGGCGGTGAAGGTGTCGTAGCCCGTGCGCAGGTACGCGAGCGAGCTGCCGAGCGTCAGCCCGCTGACCGGGATCGCCGCCACCTCCAGCTCTCCGCCGTAGCTGTGCGCATCACCCGCGTTGATCAGGCGGTTGACCGGGTTGCCGAGCGCGCCGGGGTTGGTGGCGCGCACCTGGAAGTCCTGAATGTCGTTGTAGTAGCCCGCCAGGTTCGCGGTCAGGCGCCGGTCCAGGAAGCTCGACTTGATGCCGCCCTCGTAGGCGTCCGTGATCTGCGGCCGGAACGGCGTGATGGAGGACTCCTGGTTGTTGGCGCGCAGGTCGTAGCCGCCGCTCTTGAAGCCGCGCGCGTAGCTGCCGTAGAGCAGCAGGTCCTTGGTGGCCTGCCACTGCAGCCCCGCCTTGGGCGTGAACGCGTCGAAGGTCTTCCACGGTGTGTTCACGTCGAAGCGCGTGGCGGCGTCCGTGAACAGCGTGCCGAACAGCTTGGGATCGAAGTTGTTCGGCAGCGGGTAGACCAGCGGGCGGTTTCCCTGTTGCTCGCCCACGTTGTCGAAGCTGCGGATGTCCGCCGTGTAGCGCAATCCGAGCGTCAGCGTCAGCGGGTCCAGGATGCGGTAGTCACCCTGCGCAAAGGCCGCGATGCTGTGCGTGTAGATGCGGTTGTTCGTGTGGCTGATGACGCCCACGTCGTCCATCGGGCTCGACGCCGCCTGGCTGAGCCGGTGGTTGTGGAAGTACTCGTGGAAGTAATACAGACCGCCCACGAAGTTGAAGCGATCGTAGTCGCCGTTGATCGTCAGCTCCTGCGTCTCGTAGTGCTGATCGAAGCCCGCGTAGCTGTCGCCCTTGATCTGCGTGACGCCGTCATTGTCGTAGTAGATCGGGCCGTTCATGCCGCGCGCGGCGGTCACCGACTTGAGCGTCAGCTCGTCATTCAGATCCCAGGTCATCGTCAGCGAGCCGCCGTAGACCGTGGTCTCGTTGAACGGCTGCACCAGCGACCAGGTCTTGTCCGGGTCGGGCTTGCGGCCGGTGATCATGCCGTTGGGCTGGTTGATCGGCGTGTAGTAGCTCTGGTTGGAGCGGTCGAACATCACGTCGCCGCTGAGCACGATGTTGAAGCTGTTGGTCAGCTGCGACTTCAGCTTCACGCGCGCCGACCAGACGTCGATGTTGTTGACCCACTTGTCGAGCGGCACGTCGTACGTGTAGCCGCGCCGGGTGTGCCGGATCAGGCTGGCAGACGCGTTCAGCTTGTCGTTGGGCAGGATCGCGCCGTTGAGGCGGCCGCGGATCTCCATGTCGCGGAACGTGCCGAGTCGCACCGACAGACCGGCCTGCCGCTCGGCGGTGGGGTTCTTGGTGATGAAGCGGATCGCACCCGCACTCGAGTTGCGTCCGTACAGGGTGCCCTGCGGTCCGCGAAGCACCTCCACGCGCTCCAGATCGGGCGTGTCGTAGATCGAGCCCACGCTGCGCGCGAGGTACACGTCGTCGATGTACACGGCGACGGACGGCTCGGGGTAGGTGTCCGTCTCGCCGATGCCGCGCATCGAGTAGATCTGCGTGGTGTAGGCGGTGGAGCGCTGCGGCACCAGCAAGCCCGGCACGCG
This sequence comes from Polyangiales bacterium, assembly GCA_040508235.1. Lineage (GTDB taxonomy): Bacteria > Myxococcota_A > Polyangia > Polyangiales > DASUME01 > DASUME01. The sequence continues at coordinate 4,586 of JBEVNG010000361.1, forward strand.
GCCGGCGAGATCGCGGAAGGTCGAGATCTTCTGCTGCTGCACCGTGTCCTGCCCGAACGCGGTGATCGCGATCGGCGTCTTCTGGATGTTGCCCTCGCGGCGCTGCGCGGTGACGACGATCGAGCCGAGTGCGTTCTCGCTGCTGACCTCCTCGGCACTCTCGTCCCGTGAGGCCTCGACATACGCGACCTCGCCCTCGGGCGGCGAGCCGGCGTCGAACGAGCTGATCACCAGCGGCGCGTTCGTGTCCGACGCGGGGACGCCGCCGTCGTACTGCGCATGAGCCGAGCGGGCAGACGCGAGCAACGCGACCGTTAGAACGTGCACATAACGGATTTTGGGCAAAGCGACGCCTTTCGCGGCCGCGGCAAGGCGCGGTCGTGAGCATGTCTACATTCGTAGACGTGCGTCTACTATCACCCGGTAACGCCCCGTCAAGACCTGGCGCGGTGCGTTAAGGAGCCCAGCCGGCCAGCACCTGGCTCGGGTCGCGCATGCGTGCGGCTTCCTCGGCACCGAGCTGGCGACTGCGTGCATGCCGGCGCGAGACGTCGATGGGCGCACCGCTCGCGTTCTTGCTGCCGTGCTCCCAGAAGCGCAGCGCGGGACTGTCGCCCATGATCTGCCAGCCCACCGGGTCGATGTGCGCGCCGAGCGTGCAGTCGATCAGGGCGACGTGGCTCGCCGGATAGACGCCGGCGTCGATGCGCGCGAGCACGCTGGCTCCGACCCCTGGCTCGCCGGTGAAGCGGGAGTCGACGAACACGTAGCCGAACGCGCCGGCCGGGTTGCGCGCCTGCACCACGTAGCCGCCGCGCCCACGCGTCTCGATCTCACAGCGCCGAAAGTACGCCGTGCCGGTGCCCCAGATGAAGTCGACGTTGCCGGAGATGGTGCAGTCCTCGGCGTAGACGCGGCCGCTCCAGAGCAGCGTGTCCTGCAGGCTGCGGATCGTCGCGTCGCGCACCACGCAACGATCACAACGTTGCATGCGTAGCGCTTCGGCCTGCGTGCCGCCCTGCGGCGTCAGGTTCTCGATGGTCAGCCGCTCGAAGGTGATGTCGCTGCTCTCGTCGAGCCCGACCAGCGCGCGCTTTGCCGTGCCGGGGTTCATGCGCTCGTTGTTGGTGCCGATCAGTCGTGTCGCCTCGCGGTCGTCGCCGCGGATGGTGATGCCGCGCTTGCCTCGCGTGTACACGATGCCGTGGTAGGTGTCGGCGGCGAGCGTGATCGTGCTGCCGTCCGGCGCGGCGTCGAGCGCCCCTTGCAATGTGCAGTAGCCGCCATCGCGGGCGACACGCAGCGACGAAGAGCTCGCGACCTGAAAGCTCCAGCGCTCCGTCGAGGGACGCGCGGGCCCTTGCACGACTTGGTCGTCGACCTCGACGCTGTAGCGGTGTCCGGCCTCGAAGGGCGGCAGGTAGAACACCGCGCTGTCGCCCACCACGTACGCGGGCCGCTCGCTGTTGAACATCACGCCGCCGCGCTCGACCTGGAGGGTCGGCCGCGCCATGTCGATCGTGAAGGTGCGGTCGCTGTCGCGATCGATCACGCGGATCATGCCGCGCATGCCGAGCGATGGTTTGCCGCCGAAGCGAATGCGCAGGGGTGCATCCGGACACACGCCTTGCGAGCCGGGTGCCGGAAACAGCGGCTCGTCGTCGCGTGCGGGGGGGATTGCGGCCTCCTCCGGCGCGGGCAGGGCCGCGTCGTCGGACCTTGCCGTCACGACCTCTGCGTCGTTCCTGGTGCGCGCATCGAGCTGCACGCGCGCGTCCTGGACGGGCTCCGCGGCAGGGTCTTCCTGGACGGCGGAAGCGTCCATGCTCGACTCGATGGGCGCTTCGCTCGGCGCATCCGTACACGCGCACCAGGCGATCAAGAAGGCAGCGTAAGGACTGACCCGCACGGCCGCCCATCCTCGATGCGCTCGCACGTGGAGTCCAGCGCGCGCAGGGTCGCCTGCTCCGGCGCGCTCGCGAGCGCTCGACTTCGAGCCAGCGCGACAAGGGGCTCAGCCCGGCAAGGGAGCGCGCGCGTCGACCAGGCCCTCAGCGTGCAGCTCGCGCCAGAACGCGGCGGGCACGCGGGCGTCGAGGGCGGCGCGGTCCTCGGCGATGCGGTCGGGTCGGCTCGCGCCCGGGATCACCGCCGCGACGGCCTCGTTCGCGAGCGCAAACTGCAGGCCCGCCGACTTCATGCTCACGCCATGGCGGTCCGCGATCGACTTGATGTGCGCGACCTTGGCCAGCATCTCCGGCTTGGCCGGCGCGTACTCGAAGTTGGGGCCACCGACCAGCGCGCCCGAGCTGTAAGGTCCGCCGACGACGATGCCCAGGCCGAGCTCCGCGACCGTCGGCATCACCCGCTGCAGGGCGCGCTCGTGGTCGAGCAGGGTGTAGCGGCCGGCCAGCAGAAAGCCGTCGGGCTTGGGCCCCTCGAGTGCAAGCAACAGCTCGATGGGCTCGACGCGGTTCACGCCGAGTCCCCAGGCCTTGATCACGCCCTCGTCGCGCAGGAGATCGAGCGCCTTGAACGCGCCCTTGCGCGCCGTCTCGAACACGCCGAGCCACTCGTCGCCGTAGTGATCTTGCGCGACGTCGTGCACCCACACGATGTCCACGCGGTCCGTCTGCAGGCGCTTCAGGCTGCCCTCCAGCGAGCGCAGCGTGCCGTCGGCGGTGTAGTCGTTGATGACCTTGTTGCGGCGCCCGAACTCGAACGGATCACCTGCGCGCTTGGCGCCGTGGTCGAGCTCGTCGAGCACCACGCGGCCGACCTTGGTGCTGATCACGTAGTCGCTGCGCGGGTGCTTCGCGAGCACGGCGCCCATGCGCAGCTCGGCCAGCCCCGCGCCATAGAACGGTGCGGTGTCGAAGAAGCGGATGCCATCGTTCCACGCGGCTTGCACGGTCGATGCGGCTTCTTGCTCCGGGATGTCGCGGAACATGTTGCCCAGCGGTGCGGAGCCAAAACCGATCTTGTTGGGGAGCAGATCTCGCAGCGTCATGGCAGGTCCTCTCGACACTCAGGATGCCCGGCTATCCAGATTGCGCAATCGAACGCACGCACCGCGCGCGCTTTCGTTTGCTGGATAGCCGACAGCGCCCGCATCAACGGCCTCGACATGTATTACGAGGTCCACGGCAACGGCCGGCTCCAGTTGCTGTCGAGGGGCCTGACGCAGTGCTCGGCGGATCACCGGAGAGCGCACGAGGTAGGCGCCAGGTGACGGTCTAGACGGATCACCCGACTTCATGTCTCGGTTCTTGCTGCGCGCGACGGCGTAGTTGCCAGGTGGTTCACCATTTTGTGCTGCTGGGCTAGTGGTCACGGCTCTCGGTCGAAGTGTCGGTTGAGCCGCTGGACGCATTCGCTCCACGTTGCTGCTCGGCAAGAGCTTGCCGTCTCTTCAAGCCAGCAGCGAAGCTCGTCGAACGCGAAGCGGCGAACGACGACGACCGGACGGCAGGCGATCACGCCGCGGTCGTCACTGCGCGTCGTCAGCGCCTCGGGTGTGGCCACATACGTACTGAAGCGCTCACTCACTACTCCGTCGCGCGTGGAGATGTCGACGATCACACGTTGCCCAAACAGCTCCGCTTCTTCGCCGTCGATGCGATGCAGATTGCGTCCATCCGCGCCTGCGATGCGCTTCACGTCGAGTCCGATTAGAACGGAGTGCGTCTTCCCTGGAGGCGGCGCGTCATCCAGAAACGAGAACTCGTGGTCGAAGTGCATGCGCAGATTGTCGACGCATTCATTCCACGAGAGTGCTGCGCATGAGGCTACGGTCCGTTCCAACCATGCCGTTAGAACGTCGACATCGAAGCGCCGAAGCACAAGCAGCGGCGAGCCCGCGATGACGCCGTTCAGGTCTTCCATGGCCGCGAGCCCAGACGGAGTCGCGACACGAAGCGTAAACGTCTCGCTTTGTGATTTGTGCTTGGTCCCGATGTCGACCAAGACCACGCTTGAGAAGTGATCGGTCGTTGCCGGCGCGCTGCTTTGAGAGCTGGGAAAGCTGGCGCTCCCGACTCCACGAATCTTGAGCTTTAGCATTCCGTAGCTCTTTCTGATTTCAGGTGCGCACGTGAAGATGCACGTTCGAGGATGACTGCGACTCAAACCAATCCGCGCCGACGTTTCTTCGCTCGTGAAAATTAGCTTGAACCCCGGTTTCTGCTGATGGTCGCAGTCAACGAACTCCTTCCTGAGTCCTGAGCGAGCAGCTCGATCTTCCGAAGTTTGGAGCGCTGCGCCTTCTTGAGACACTCGCCGCTCAATCCTGTCGGATCTATCCAGGCGAGAGGGTCGTGGACATACGCGTACAGCGCGAGTCCTCCCGCGAGGCCGATGGGGTCTGGGCTCGCGTAGAGGCCGGTGCTTGGGTCGTAGTAGCGATGGCGATTGTAGTGGAGGCCGGTCTCGGGGGCTGCGTACTGGCCTGGCCAGCGGAAGGGGACGTGCGATGTGGCTCGACTGAGTCCGAAGCAATCGAGGCGCTGCGACCACGTGCACTCGCCGGCGTCAGTCACGGCGAGGACCGGGGTGCCGAGGTGATCGCAGAAGATCACTTCGTGTTGATCGCCTTGCAGGCGCGCGGCCGGGGTGAACGTTTCGGGTCGAAGAGCCATGTGATCGGTTCGTCGTCCGGGTCCCATTCGTGCAGGGGAACATCGGCGTCCCATAGCCAACGCGTCGTGCGACCCTGTACGGTCTTGGCGATTCGGAGCACCGAGCCGAACGTGATGGTCGGCGTGCCTCCGACGAGCACCGGCGCACCGTGTGGGATCGGGATCGCGAACGAGCAGAACGGCACGTAGAGCGAGGAGCGCGTGCTCTTGCCAGGACGCAGCGGTGCGGGCTGACCGAAGTCCGAGCACGTCAGCACCATCAGGCCGCCGTAGCCGAGCGGGTTGCCGTCGGCGCCGACCGTGGACGAGCCCATGAACAGCTCGCCATCGTTCGAGGGCGGCTTGAAGAACGGTCCGAGCAACGGAAGGTGCGGGGGCACCGCCTTGGCCGCCGAGCCTGCGCACACACGAGGGAAGCCCTGCACGCGCACGCTCGCGCCGTCGGGCGAATAGTCTTCCGGGTCGAAGAAGATGCCCACGAACGGATTCGGGATCGGCGCGACGAGCGGCGGCGGTCCCGGCAAGACCGTCAGGTGCACGTCGATCCCCGCGATGAGATCGAACTGCTTGAGCGCGGGCAGGCCCGTCATCAGGCGACCGTGGCGAGCTGAGCGCGCCAGCGTGTGCCGAGGAGCTCGCGTAGCTTCGCCTCGACGACGGACGAGCCGCGAACGCGCGTTAGCTGATCCGCCAGGTAGGGCAGGGTCGAGCGCTCGCGTTGGGTGTCGTCCATGCGCGTGGCGACCTCCAGGCCGCGCAGGCCCAGCTGCCATGCACGCTCACGATCGCCTAGCTGCATACAGCAGAAGGATGCCAGCCGATAGGAGTCGAGCTGGTGCGTGAGGTCTTCGTGCTCCGTCATCCCGAGGTAGACGTCGCGTGCTCGCGCGTACTCGCTCGCGTTGAGCCACAGCGCGCCCTGGCCAAGGCGTGCGATCGCGCGCAGCGAAGCGACCTCCGCGGCTGCGTCGTAGGCGCCGAGGGCCGGCACCAGCTCCCCCCGCGCCGCCAGCGTGCTGGCCAGCGCGAGCTGCAGCGCACCCACGACCTCGCTCCAGCCCTGCGTACCGGCGAGCGTGATGCCCTCGCGAACGATCGCATGCGCGTGCTCCGGCTCGCGTTGCATGCGCACGAGCAGACGCCGCAGCAGGTCGTCCGGCCCGCGTGCTCCAGGGCGATCCGTCAGCGCATCCATCGCGTCGACGACGTCGAGCTCGCAGTCGATGGTGCGCACGCGCGACGACACGGCGGCCAGCGCGTCGAGCTCGGTGCCCGCGATAGCGAGCACGCGCATCCAGTCGGGCGTCGCGTAGACCAGGCGTTGCAGCCACAACTTGTACGTGTCGGCGGCGACGGCGCTTGGGTCGAGCCACACGACCACCAACGCCTGCGGGCGAAAGCGCGCGTGGAATGCGTGCAGCGCGCCGAGCAACGAGGAGTGCGCTCCGAGCTCGACGTCCGACTCGCGCGCGAGAGCGAGCAGCTCCGCGGCGAGTGCGGCGTCGTGCGTGCTCTCGTCCTGGTAGGGCGCCTCCAGGCGCAGGAACAGGTCCGGCGTCTCCGCGCGCTCCGCGTCACTCTCGCGCGTCAGGAACGCGTCGACGAACGAGCGCTCGTCCGGCTCGGCGCGCCACACGAGCATGCGCGCATGGGCGTCGTCGGCGAAGGAGACCCACTGGTCGTGGAGTTGATCGAGGCGAGAGGCGATGGGATCGGGCACGACCCTCTATCGCCCCGCGGCCTGTCACGGTGCTCACCCCGCGGGGTGAGCGCTATCGCTTCAGGCGCTGCGCCTTGATCGAGTAGGTCACGGCCTCGTGCGCCGGCGGGTTGTACAGCGCCAGCGTCGCCGCGAGGTGCAGCTCGCAGGTGTGGCTGTACGTCTTGCCGATGCTCGCGACGCAGTTGCTGCCCGGCAGGGCGACGGTGAGCGCGCCGTTGCCGACGACCGCGATCTCGTAGGTGCCAGGGGCGAGCTTCCAGGTGTGTGTCGAGCCGTCTCGCAGCGTGCCGATGGTGTCGACCACCGCCACGGGACCGAGCCAGCTGCGATAGATTGCGTAGGCGATCGCCGCCACCACCATGGCCGCCGTCACGGCCGTGATCGTCCAGCGAATCGAGCGCGTCTCTCCATCTTCGTCGGGCAGAACGCTAGGCGCCGACGAGAATCCCATCGATGCATTTGCCATGAATCGATCATGACTCCTGCCATGGCGCATTCGTAATGCCGATGAAGTGGCGCAGTGCGCCCGCGCGCGCTGCATTCGCTGCAAGCCGGAACGTACGGCGAGCGAACAACGATGCAGCGCGGCGTCGGCATTGCCGGGCGCGCTCGTCGGCGCGCTCGCGGAGGTTGGTTACGAAGCGGCGAAGCGACGCTCGAGCTTGCGCAGCTGGCTGGTGAAGCCTTCGAGCTGCATGCGCGAGAACTCTTCGCTGTGAAGTGGATCGAGCGTCACCACCATGCGCACGTTCGCATCCGAGACGAAGAAGTCGATGGTGATGTCCGCTTCGTATGGCTCTACGCCGGGCAGGAAGTCTATCGAGTTGGTGATCACCAG
>JBEVNG010000118.1:0-18492 GCA_040508235.1 Polyangiales bacterium
GTGTGCTCGACCCCAGCTTGTTCGAGCGTGTGCCCGGCGAGTCCTGCGGCACCGAGAACACGATCAACGTGCCGGCGATGAGCCTCAACATCGCCACCCACCTGCTCACGCACCCGACCAACCCCGCGCGTCACTGCTGCGTGGTCGACACCGGCCTGCGCGAAGCAGACGGCGGCGGCGGCTACGACACGCACCGCGAGATGACGTACACGCAGTCGCGCAACTTGAAGAACCTGCTCGTCAACCTGCTCGAGAAGATCAACCTGCCGGGTGAAGGCAACCCCGACAAGATCGATCTCGACAAGACGATGGTGATCCTCAACCAGGAGTTCGGTCGCACGCCTTATGCGCAGAACGGAGGCAACGGCCGCAACCACTGGCCCTACGGGTACATGCAAGTCTACCTCGGCGGTCCGATCACCAAGAACGAAGCCGGCGTGTTCGGCACGATCGAAGAGAACGGTCAGGCGACCACGCTCACCACGCCGACCGAGAACCGCATCGCTTCGCTGCTGGCCATGGGCATCTACCCGTTCTCCGCGGTCGGATACAGCAACAGCGAGGTGCAGGGCCAGGGCCAAGACGCGGCCGCAATCAAGGACGTTACGAAGCGAGTCTTGGGGATCACCGTATGACGAACAGAAGAACCACCCTCTTCCTGTCCCTCCTGCTCGGCACGGCCTACGGCTGTGAGAGCGACGGCAGCATCCCGGCTCCGGTCGACGACCTGCCTCCCGGCATGATGCCCGACGGCACACCGCCGCCCACCGGCATGGTCGATCCGGACGACGACGACGAGCAACCGCCGAGCGAGCCGCCTCCCGGAACGGACGGTGGCACCCCGGAAGAAGACGGCGGCCCCGCTCCGCTCGCCTGGTACCAGACCTGTCAGGTGTCCGATCAGACGTTCGTGCGTAAGGCGATCATGGCCGTGCTCGGCCGTCGTCCTTACTCGCAGGCCGAGGTCAACTTCTACACCGACCTCCTGACCACGGTGGAGAAGAAGAACGGCACCACCACCGCCGACCGCGACACCGCGCCGGAGTCCGACCTGACGGCGTCCCGCAAGGTCGTGCTGCAGGCGATGTTCTCGTCCGCCGAATACAAGACGTTCTGGGGCGAGCTGTACAAGGACTTCATCCGCGTCCAGCGCGTCGACGAGAACTTCAACCCGGATTGCTTCGAAGCCAGCGGCGGCGACCCGCTGGAGGCCGCGAAGTTCGTGCGCGACAAGGACCCGCTCGAGCTCGGCGCCAAGAAGTTCACGATGGCCGACGTGATCGCTGGCTCGATCGCGCTCGACGACGTCTCGCCCATCTACACCGGCAACGTGATGCCGATGTTGTCGCAGACCTACGCCGGCGCCAACGCCGAGCCCGCCGCGCTCGAGCTCGGACGCCGCGCCGACTTCGGCGCCTGGTTCGAGTCGGCCTACATCAACCGCGACACGGTCTGCCTCAACTGCCACAACAGCGAGTTCTCGGTCACGCAGACCGACGACCCCGCCACCAACCGTCACTACCCGCTGCCCGGTCTGCTGGAGAAGTCGTTGTTCGGTCTGTCGACCGGCCCGGCGACCTTTGGCGGCTTCGAGGGTGGAGACCGCTCGCACGCGGCGCTGCGCTACAAGTGGGTGGTCAACGACTGCACCACGCGCACGCAGACGCAGGCCGCGGCGACCACCGCCAACACGGCGTTCAAGCCCTGCGCCACGCCCGATGAGCTGCTCTACCGCTGCGGCAACGGCGAGCTCTTGTGCGAGACGGAGTACCGCCAGCGCAACGCCAACTCCAGCTCGCCCTGGGGCATGGCGCCGGGCTGCGGTCTGTTCATTCGTCCCGACCTGATCGGTCCGGACATCGCCGGTGTCGAGGGCAAGTTCGGCAACGTCACTGGCGTGCGCAGCTCGCAGTGGCAGCTCACGCGCACGCTACGCGCGGGCATGGACAAGCTCGCGCTCGACGGCCTCGGCGTCGACGAGGCGGGTGAGGTCCCCGATCCCGACCGCGCCTTCGCATATCTGGTCGCGATGAACATCGCGGAGAAGGTGTGGCTGCAGATCGTCGGCACGCCGCTCACCATCCCCACGCGCTTCCCACGCAACGCCGCCGCGCGCGACCAGTTGCTCTACCTCACCAACACGCTGATCGACTCCGGCTGGTCGAACCAGGCGCTGATCGAGGCGGTGCTGGCGAGCCCCTACGTCAACGTGTCCGCGCCCAGCGCGGGCTGCGGCACCGCCTACGCGATGCCCGCCATCTTCGACCCCTGGGTGATCGCGGATACCGACCCCATCCGCCACAAGAACGCGGCCACCGACGCGATCGTCTCGTTCCCGGCGCGCACCGCCGTCAACGCCATCTACAAGGCGCTGGAGTGGACGCCGATCGCACGCGCCATGTACCCCGACATCGTCGGCGTGCCGGCGACCAACCCGCTGCGCGCGCTGATCCAGGCGGAGCGTCAGTTCCAGGGTGAGGTGGGCTTCTTCCACAAGAACGCGGAGCCCGGCTTCCGTGGCTTCGACTTCCAGGCCCGCCTCGGCTGGGAGAACCGCTTTGGCAGCTGCGCCAAGATCCCGGGCTTCGAGGGCAGCGACTTCATCGACAAGCTCGCGAGCTTCGCGAGCGCACCCGACCGCGGCACCGTCCGCGACCTGATCCTCGCGCTGAAGGACCGCCTGGTCGGACGCGCGACGATCGACGAGGCCACCGAGCGCCCCGCGCTGGAGGAGATGCTGGGCGTCACGCTGGACGAAGACGGCAACACGCTGTCGGACCCGGCGGGCAGCCTCCGCAAGATCTGCGGTGTGTTGGTGTCGAGCCCGCAGTTCCTGCTGGCCGGCCTCACGCCCCCCGACTCGCGCGCGGTCCCCATGCTGACGCCCGTGTCGTCCAACTACGCGTCCATCTGCAAGCAGGTCGCTGCAACGCTTCCGCCCACGCTGAAGCTCACGTGCAGCGCGGATGGCTCGTTCTCCCTCAATGGTCTCGCTTCAACCCCTCGCTGAATGGTGCCGAACATGAAGTACAACAAGACACGATCCCGAACCTTACGCAGTAAGGCCAACCGTCAGAAGCGTGCGCTCGGCGCCATTCTTACCACCGCCCTCACCGCTCCTGCCGCGCTCGGCATGGCGCAGGACGCGGGCTCCGCCATCACGCTCGATGGCGGGCTCGACGCCGCGACGCCCGTGATGTCCAAGTTCTTCCAGGACACCACCGGACTCAACTTCCCCACGCCGCCCTGTTGGGACCCGGCCGCGCCGAACAACGAGGGTTGCTACACCAACTTCCTGGTCGTCTCGGATCTCGAAGGCGACGGCGACATGGACCTCGTGTTCGCCAACGGCGGTGGTTACTACCAGGTCGGCAACGCGGAGCCGTCCAGCGTCTACCTCAACGATGGCAAGGGCGGCTTCCGTGACGCCACCGCCACCGCGTTCGAGGGTGCCACCTCGCGCCTGCGTCAGGTGGCGGTCGCCGACATCGATGGCGACGGCGACAAGGATATCTATCAGCCCGGCGGCTACGGCTACGACCTCGACAAGCTCTGGGTGCAGACCAAGCCCGGTGTGTTCGAGGACCAGGCGGGCACGCGCTTGCCCGGCGAGATGCTGCTGCTCGACGGTGGCCTCGCGCCCGTCGCGCTGCCGCCGGACGCCGGCATGGTGGAGCCCGGCCTGCGCTCCAAGGCGGCCGCCGCGCACTTCGGCGACCTCGACGGCGACGGCGACATGGACCTCGCGATTGGCGACTGGGGAGACAACCGTGGCTCGCCACGCACGGAGAGCCTGGTCCGCATCTACAGCAACGACGGCAAGGGTGTGTTCACCGCGCTGCCGCTCAGCATCACGCCCGTGCCGCTGCCCGGTCCGCGTCCGACCGTGTTCGCGGATGCCGGCAACTACGGTGACGGCGGTCTGATCCAACCTTACTTGTGGGGCTCGGGTCCGCTCGATCTCGACATGCACGACATCGACGGCGACTTCGATCTCGACCTGCTCGTGATCGGTCGCAACGGCCAGAGCCGCATCTTCTTCAACGATGGGAACTTCGTGTTCTCGGACGGCACGCCCGGCTACCCGCCGAAGCAAGGTCCGTATCAGTACAACCAGGAGCTGTGCGACGTCGATGGCGACGGCGACCTCGACATGATGGTCGACAACTCCGGCGGCGTGGTCGGCCGTGGTCAGTACATCACGCAGGTCAACATCAACGACGGCAAGGGCTTCTTCAGCGACCAGACGCCGGCGCGCGTGCGCGGCGAGCCCGGTGGCGACGACAACGCCGTCAAGTGCCTCGACGTCAACGGCGATGGCGAGTTCGACCTGGTCACGGCCTCGCTCACGTACTCGGGAGAGAAGCTGCTGCTCAACAAGGGTGACGGCACGTTCGACTTCGTGCCGAACGGCTTCCCGGAGATCCGCGACCCGTCGCTCGGCATCGACGCCGCCGACTTCGACGGCGACGGCTTCCTCGACGTCGTCACCGGCCAAGGCGAAGGCCGTCCGCGCATCGACCGCATCTACTCCGGCTACGGCATGTCCGTGGCGGATACGACGCCGCCGAAGTTCCGCTCCGTGGAGCGCCCGATGACGAAGCCGGGAGAGCCGATCGTCATCCGCGTCGCGGTCAGCGACTCGTACACCAGCGAGACCGGCGAGCACGTGCAGTCGGTCGCGGTGGAGTACGAGATCGAGGGCGAGAAGAAGATGGAGCCCGCCGTGTTCATCGGTGGCGACATCTTCCGCGCCGTGCTGCCCGCCCAGTCGGCCGGCACGATCGTGAAGGTCACGGCCAGCGCGATCGACCACGGCGGCTTGATCGGCAGCGCCGACGGCTTCGAGCTCACCGTCGGCATGAAGCCGCCGGCCGCGCCCGATGCCGGCACGCCCAGCACCGGCCTCGACGCGGGCACGCCCAGCACGAACGTCGACGCGGGCCTTCCTCCGACCGGCGGCGACGCCGGCACGGACGACGACCGCGACGCGGACGAGGGCTGCAGCATCTCCGGGTCGAAGCAGCACCGCACCAGCTCGGGCGTGTTCTTCATCCTGGGCCTCACCCTGCTCGCGCTTCGTCGCAGCCGTCCCTGGCGCAAGCTGGGCGTGCTCGCCAGCACGCTGGCACTGATGGCCGTCGGCTGCGGTGACGACGCCGGCGACGAGGACGCACCGGTGGCGACGCCGGACGCGGGCAACGACAGCCTCGACGCGGGCAGCACGCCCGACAGCGGCTCCGTGGTCGCGGACGCGGCCGTCGACAGCGGGCGCACCGTCGCCGACGCCGGCACGCCGGCGGTCGACGCCAGCACCGGCACGGACGCCGGCAGCACCGGTGGCATGAGCGCGGCCGCGATGCGCGGCATGGCGCTCGCCACGGAGAACGTGTGCGTCTCCTGCCACCAGACCAACTACGCCGGACGCGGGTTCTACCCGAACATCACGCCCGACAAGACCAACGGCATCGGCAACTGGAGCGACGACGAGATCGCGGATGCGATCACGGAGGGCATGGGTCCGGACGGCGAGCTGTGCGGACTGATGCAGAAGTACGAGTTCACGGCCAGCGAGGTCGCGGACGTCGTCGCCTTCCTCAAGAGCCTGCCCGCGAGCAGCAACCGCGTCACCGCGGCCTGCCCCGGCGGCTGATGCACTGAAACGACGGGTGCGTAAAGACCTCCATGCGCCCGTCGATAGTCGGGCGGCGGGGTGTCACAGAGTCGAGGGCTGTGCCACCCCGTCGCCTCGACGCCTAAGTACACGAACGTGAGCGCGGGTGATCTTACGGATCGCTCGCGCTCTTACGCGTTGGTGCGAAAGACGGCTTGCCCGTTGTGCCGCGCGCGCGGCGTCCGCAAGATCTGACTGCACGCAGGATGGCGTGTGCAGGAGGATCGCGGTGCGTTCAGGGCTTGGTTGCTTGGTTCTTTCGGCTTCGCTGGCCGTGGGTTGTGGCTCCGACGACGGAATCGAGAACAAGCTCCCCGAGCTACCGTTCGAGATGGAAGTGCCGGACGCCGGCCTGGAGTCCGACGCCTCCAACAGTAAGGTGGAAGACGCCAGCAACCCGGTGGTCAAGCGCGACGGCGCGCTGCCCGCGGTCGATGGCAGCCTGAACGAAGACAACGCCTGCGCGGCGACCTCCGTCGCGGCCGAGAAGGTCGTGGTCACCGAGGAGGTGCAGGTCGAGGTGGTCACCGAGGCACCCGCACCGGTGGCGCTGTACGTGATGTTCGATCGCTCGCAGAGCATGGGCTGGAGCAACCTCTGGAACCCGGCGCGCACGGCGATCAAGAGCTTCGTCAACGACGAGCGCTCGGCCGGCATCGACGTCGCGCTGCAGTACTTCCCGATCGACAACGGCCAGTGTGGTGGCGGTGGCTACAGCACGCCCGCGGTCGCCATGGGTCGCCTGCCCGGTCGCGCGGCCGGCATCGCCAGCAGCCTCGACGCGCAGAGCGCGAACGGCTTCGGCACGCCGGTGGAAGGCGCCCTGCGCGGCGTGACCGCGTACTGCAAGACCTTCCAGGCCGCCAACCCGAGCGAGAAGTGCGTCGCGGTGCTGGTCACCGACGGCAAGCCGCAGATCAGCTGCGACGACAACGAGGATCGGATCGTGGCGATCGCGAAGAGCGCCTGGGATCAGAGCGGCGTGCGCACCTTCGCCGTCGGTCTGCAGGGCGCCGACTTCGGCCTGCTCGACAAGATCGCCAAGGCCGGCAACGCGGCGGACTGCGACACCAACTCCGCGCGCTACTCGTGCGATGTCTCGGGCGGCGCCGACAAGCTCTCGGACGCGCTCGCCAAGATCCGCGACAGCGTCAAGACCGTCACCACCCACACCGAGCTGGTCACCAAGACCACCGAGCGCCCGCTCGAGTGCCAGTGGCAGATGCCCGCGCCCGCCGCAGGCCAGACGCTCGACAAGGACCGCGTGAACGTGACGCTCAGTGGCGCCACGCAGAGCCTGCCGCTCGGCCGCGTCCCCGGCGCGGACAAGTGCGCGGACGGCGCCTGGTACTACGACAACAACGAGGCCCCGACCCAGATCATCGCGTGCCCCAGCGCCTGCGACGCGATCAAGGCCGGCACCTACACGGACGTGAAGATCCTGCTCGGCTGCGAAAGCAAGTTCATCACCGTGATCTAAAACCGTACGCGCAGGCCGTTGGGCGCAGGCTCCAGCGAGACCAGACTGCGCGCGCGTAGCCCCCGGCCGGCGACGTACGCATCGAGCGCGAACGGCAGCAGCGCGCAGGCGCCGATCGCACCCGCGCCGATGGTGAGGGCGTCCACGTTCTCGAAGCGCTGGAAGGCGCCCGCCCACAGGATGGCGCCGTCCGCGAGCGCCAGCGCGAAGGCCGTCCAGCCGACGCTGCGGGTGGCCTTGCTGCGCTCGCTGGTGCCGCCCAGCTCGTGGTGCGCGAGCATCGAAGACAGCACCACCACGCCGGTGCTGAGCGTGAAGTAGCCGAGCCACACGCCGCGCGTGATGCGCTCGCTGGGCTGGTCGTCGACGAGGGCGATCGCTACCGACGAGCCGAGCACCAGGCCGGCGCTGACCACACCCAGCACGGCGCCCGTGTAGGCGAAGCGCTGGCGCGGATCGACCGGCGGCCGATCCCCGCTGGGCACGAGCTGGGGCGCGGCTTGCGCGGGGGGCGCGACGCCGCAAGTGCCACCGAGGCAGCTGCCCACCTCCGCCGGCGGCTGCCAGCGGAACTCCGCCCCGGGCTCGCGGTAGTGCGGCGTGCTCTCGATCCGAGGCTCTTCGGCGACGACCGAGGGCGTGCCGGCATCACTCTGGGCCGACGCGCGCGCCGCGCAGAGCAGCGTGAGGAGCAAGGGCAGGAGGAGGCGCACCGGCGGGCGCTGTACGGCCCTGATTGGCCCCGGTCAACGAGACGTCGCGGCCCGCGTGCAGTAAAGAATAGCCGTGGCCAAGCGAACGATCGCGACCTGGTTGATGAAGTCCGAGCCCGACGTGTACTCGATCGACACCCTCGCCAAGGAGAAGATCGGGACCTGGGAGGGCGTGCGCAACTACATGGCGCGCAACCACATGCGCGCGATGAAGGAGGGCGACCTCGCGCTCTTCTACCACTCCAGCGTGCAGCCGCCGGGCGTGGTGGGCGCGATGCGCATCTGCAAGGAGGCCTACCCGGATCCGACGCAGTTCGACAAGAAGAGCGAGTACCACGACGCCAAGAGCAAGCGCGAGGAGCCGCGCTGGGATCGCGTCGAGGTCGAGTACCTGGAGACGTTCCCGCGCATGGTCACGCTCGACGAGCTCAAGCTCGACCCGGCGCTGGCGGAGATGCTCGTGATCAAGCGCGGTCAGCGCCTGAGCGTGCAGCCGGTCGCGCGCGAGCACTTCGCGCACGTGCTCAAGCTCGCCAAGGCGAAGCTCAAGCTGAAGTGATCAGCGGCCGGCGAAGTTGATCGCCAGCTGCACGTCGGCGTCGGCGAGCTTGGTCGAGTCGAGCTTGCCGAGCCACTGCTCGACACACTGCGGCGCGCCGCGCTTGAGCGTCGAGCGGGTGTTCTCGTGGTCGATCGCGCCGTGACGCACGCGCAGGTCCATCTCCACGCTGCCGGTCGCCTCGCCGTGCTTGGACGCCTTGCGGCGGCAGTCGAGCAGCCCGGCCAGGTTGGCCGAGATGTCGGTCTGCAGCGAGCCGATCGTCTTGGCCGACTGCGCGGTGCCGCTGACGCGGAACTTGATGTCGCCGGCCGAGGTGCCGCCCTCGCTGGCGGCGCGCCCGCCCGCGACCTTGACCTGCGCCTTGGGCGCCGCGTCCTGCATCTTCTTCTGCAAGGCCGCCACCGGGTTGCTGAGCAGCAGCCCGACGCGCGCCTTGGAGCCGCGCGGCACGCTGCTGAACTGCGCGCGCGAGAGCGAGCTCTTCATGCACGACACCAGCTGCGCGTCGCCGGTCTCGTTGGCCGTCACACGAACCTTGGCGCCGACGCGCGTCGACTCCAGCTCGAACTCGGCAAAGCCCTCGACACCGGGCGCGCGCAGCATCGCCGACGCGAAGCAGTCGCGCACGCTGGCCATGCGCGCCTGCACCGGCATGCTCATCGCCATCACGCGATCCGTCGCGCCGGGCGCGGCGTTAATCGACAGCCGCACACCGGTCTGTGTGCGCACGCTGCCATCCGCCGAGGTCAGGCCGACGGCGGCGGCGATGCCACCGTTCGCATCCGCGTGCGCGACACGCTGACTGCCCGCTCCCAACAACAGGAGCGCGAAGGACGCGGCGCGGATCGAAGTCGGTACTGCCATGCAGACGATCTTGCCGGCCGATCCATGGCAGTCACAACGGCACCTTCCACGCGTGCTTCATTTTCGTGCGCGGCCTTGGTGCGAGGTGCCGCGCGTGCGCACAACGAGGCACGTGACGCGCGATCTACGCTGACGGATGCGCGTCAGTCGCGACTTGCTTCGTGTGTGTGGCGCGAAGCACGAACAACGCCACCGCGCCGAGCGCGACACCGAACCAGAGCGTGGACAGGCGCACGAGGATCGTCGCTGCCGCCGCCGTGGCCGCCGGGAGTGTGGGCGAGGCCGCACGGAACAGGCTAGTCATCCCCACCTCGGCGACACCGAGCCCACCCGGGAGCATCGCGAGTGCGCCAGCCAACGTGCCAGCCGCGTAGCTGAAGGTGGCTCCGTCCCAGCCGATGATCGCGCCCTGGAAGCCCTGCACCAGGTACCAGGTCGCCAGGCACTCCAGCGCCCAGCCCAGCAGCGCATACAGGCCGCCGATCAAAAAGGGCGCGGGTCGCGTGAGGGCATGTAGTGCGTCGTAGGCCTCGCGCAGCTTGGGCGTGAGGCGGGCGGTGAGCTTGATGCGGCCCAGGAGGCCGAGGCCCCACTCGCCGATCGGGCGCACCGTGCAGCCGAGCACGATGCCGAAGACCACCAGGCCCCCGGCGAAGGCGACCGCCCGTCCGTGCTCGAACGCGGTGCTCCCGAGGCTGACCAGGAGCACTAGCGCCACCAGGTCCAGGAGCCGCTCGGCGACCACGACCGAGGCCGTGCGCGCGATGCTGATCCCCCTGTATTCCCAGAGCAGAAACGACTTGAACACCTCGCCCATCTTGCCCGGGGTCACGCTCATGATGAAGCCGGACAGAAACACGAGCGCGCTGGTCCCGGCGGGCACCACCACGCCCAGGCGGTTCAGCAGGTACTGCCAACGCAGAAAGCGCAGGGTGTAGTTGCCGAGCACCAGCGCCAGGGCGATGCCGAGCATGCGCCACTGAAACGTGGCCAGGCTGTCGCCGAGGGCACGTACGTCG
Organism: Polyangiales bacterium; assembly: GCA_040508235.1. Classification (GTDB taxonomy): domain Bacteria; phylum Myxococcota_A; class Polyangia; order Polyangiales; family DASUME01; genus DASUME01. The sequence goes on from JBEVNG010000118.1 coordinate 10,313, forward strand.
CTGAGGAAGGAGAGGCCCGCGAAGACGAACACCGCGAGGATGGCGGTGACGAGGATTTTTCGTCCTTGTCGCGGGGGCGCCGCCGGCACCGGAGAAGCGTCGATACTCACGCGGCCGAAGTTGGCATGCGACCTTGAGCGGTGCCAAGCTCCTGAACCATGGCTACGCAGGAGCGACGAGATTTTCGCCACACCAAGATCGTCTGCACCATCGGCCCCGCGAGCGACAGCTCCGAGATGATCGAGAAGCTGGCGGTAGCCGGCATGAACGTCGCGCGCATCAACATGTCGCACGGGACGCACAAGTCCGCGCTCATGATCGTGCAGCGCATTCAGAGCCTCAACCGCACGCTCAAGCACCCGATCTCGATCTTGCTCGACACGATGGGCCCGGAGATCCGCACCGGCGAGATCAAGGAGAACATCCACCTCAAGGTCGGCGAGATCTTCTCTTTCACGGTGCTCACGGACGAGAACCCGGAAGAGAAGAGCGTGCACGTGCACTACCCCGACCTGGTCAAGGACCTGAAGGTCGGCAACAAGGTCACGGTCGACAACGGCTTGATCAACCTGGAGGTGCTGGAGGTCACGGCCGGCCGGCTGATGTGCCGCGTGCTCGACGGCGGCACGCTCGGCTCGCGCAAGCACGTGAATTTGCCCGGCGTGCGCGTGAACCTGCCGTCGATCACGGAGAAGGACCGCGCGGACATCGAGTTCGCGGTCGAGAACGATCTCGACTTCGTCGCGCTGTCTTTCGTGCGCTCGGCGCAGGACGTGCTCGATGCGCGTGAGCTGGTGCAGGCCAAGGGTGGCCACGCGCGCATCATCGCCAAGATCGAGAACCAGGAGGGCGTCGACAACTTCGACGCGATCCTGGAGGTCACCGACGGCGTGATGGTCGCGCGCGGCGATCTCGGCGTGGAGCTGCCCATCGAGGAGCTTCCGCGCATCCAGCGCATGATCGTCCGCAAGTGCTCCCTGGCCGGCAAGCCCGTGATCGTGGCCACGCACATGCTGGAGTCGATGATCCACTCGCCCGCTCCCACGCGCGCGGAGGTCACGGACGTCGCGAACGCGGTCTACGAGCAGGCCGACGCGATCATGCTCAGCGGCGAGACCGCGCAGGGTAAGTTCCCCGACCGCTGCGTGCAGATCCTCGACCGCATCGCGCGCCGCACGGAGAAGGAGCCCGGCCACAACTTCTACCTCGCGCGCGCTCGCGAGGGCACACGCGGCGAGCTCGCGCGCAGCGCCTGCCGGCTGGCCGACGCCATCAACTCGCCGGCGATCGTGGTGATCACGCGCCGCGGCTCGCTCGCGCAGCTGGTCGCCAGCTACCGGCCGCAGAAGGCGATCATCTACGCCTGCACCAACATGAGCACCACACGCCGCAAGCTGTGGCTCTATCGCTCCGTGGTGCCGCTCCGCCTCGACTTCTCGAACGACCCCGAGAAGACCATCCACGCCGCCTTCGAGCGCCTGCGCGTGCGCAACCGCGTGCACGAGGGCGACCCCATCGTCGTGGTCTCCGACGTCGCCGGCGCCAGCGAGAGCATCAGCAGCGTCCAGGTCCGTACGTTCCTGTAATCACGACGCTAGGGCGCGGTGCGCGCGGGCCCTCGGTCAGCTGAAGCGCGCGACGAAGGCCTGGTGCGCGGGCGGGGCGGTGGCGAGCTCGCGTAGGCGGTAGCCGCTGCCGAGGCGCTCGACCGTGATCGTGCGATCCTGGACGGTGAACCAGGCGCGCCAGTCCTTGAGCGCGATGCGGAGCTTGTCGCCGTCTTGCTTGATGCGGCGGTAGGCGTGCGGCGACGGGCCGAGCGCGAGCTGGGCGCTCAGCGCGGCCTGAAGCGAGATGCCCTGCTCACGCAGGAACGCCAGCTGCTCCTGGGCCAGCGGTGTGTACGCGACCTGGTACGCGGGCCGTGGGTCGCGCACCACGGCATCGGTCGGCTCGCCCGGGTCGAGCCAGCCGTGGCCCGCGCTGGGGATCGAGTCCGTGTACGGAACGTACGGCTTGATGTCGAGCACGGGCGTGCCGTCGAGCAGGTCGAGCCCGCCGACGCGGAGGGTCAGGCCGTCGACGCCGATTAGCCGCAGCGCGCTGATGCCGATCGGGTTGGGCCGGTACGGCGAGCGCGTCGCGAACAGCCCGCGCTTCACGTCGCTGCGCGGGGGCTGCACCTTGGGTCGGAACTCGCGGTTGCGGTCGAACCAGAACACGACCCAGACGTGATCCCAGAGCGCGAGATCGCTCAGCGCGTCCTCGTAGCCGCGGCCAGCGAACAGCTCGACGGTGCCCTCGGTGTCCGCGGTGCCGTCGGCGCGCGGCTGGCGCGGCGCGTCGGAGCGCTCCCGGAAGGGCGAATGCACGACTCCGATCGGCGTGACGGTCAGCTCGGCCACCAGGCCCTGGCCGATACCATCGACCGGATCTGGCGGCAACCAGCGGCTCGTACTACCTGTGTTTCAAGGTCGGAGGATCATGACGGACGATGGGGAGCGTGGGGGCCGGTTCGCGTCGCTCTGGGACAACCTGACCAAGGGCGCGCAGAACGCCCTCGAGATCGCACGCGTGGGTCGGCTCTCTCCCGAGGTCCACGCGCCCTACACGGTCGTGCGCCGCGAGCGCATGTACAAGCTGCGCCACTACGGCACCACCGGCGCGACCAAGACCCTGGACCACCCGCTCCTGCTGGTGCCGCCGCGGATGGTGACCCCGGAGGTCTACGACATCGACCCGCCCATCAGCGCGGTGCGCCTGCTGGAGGCGCAGGGCCTCGACGTCTGGGTGATCGACTTCGGCATCCCCGAGCAAGAAGAGGGCGGCCTCGCCCGCACGCTCGATGACCACGTGCGCGCCGTGAACCAGGCCATCGACCACGTGCGCCACGCCACCGGGCACGACCTGCACCTCGCCGGCTACAGCCAGGGGGGCATGTTCTGTTACCAGGTCGCGGCTTACCGCCGTGGCGAGGGCATTCGCTCGCTGATCACGTTCGGCTCGCCGGTCGACCTGCACCGCAACCTCGCGCTCAAGGACGAGCTGGCCACGCGCGTGATCGACACGCTCAGCGGCGGCACGCGCAAGATGCTGCAGGCGATGGAGGGGCTGCCGGGTGCGTTCTCCAGCATCGGCTTCCGCGTGCTCAGCGCGCGCAAGGAGCTCAAGTCGATGGTCGACTTCGTGGCCAACCTGCACGATCGCGAGGCGCTGATGCGCGGCGAGAGCAGCCGCCGCTTCCTGCATGGCGAGGGCTTCGTGTACTGGCCCGGCCCTGCCCTGCGCACGTTCTTCGAGGAGTTCATCGTCGACAACCGGCTCACGCAGGGCGGCTTCGTGATCGACGGCCGCAGCCTGACGCTGGCCGACATCGAGTGCCCGATCCTGTACTTCTACGGCGAGCGCGACGAGTTCGCGCGCGCGCCCTCGGTGCAGGCGATCCGTGAGGCCGCGCCGCATGCGGAGACGTACGAAGCGACGCTGCGCACGGGGCACTTCGGTCTGGTGGTCGGCTCGGTGGCCATGAAGCACACCTGGCCCACCGTGATCGCGTGGATGCGCTGGCTGGAGGACAAGGGCCCCAAGCCCGCGGGCCTGCGCGACGGCGCGGACGCGCCCCGGGCCACGCCGCGTCCCTCGCTGATCGAGGACGTGATCGAGGCGAACTTCGAGGACGTCGAGTACAACGCGCAGCTGCTGTTCGACACCGCGCGCGGCACCGCGAACGTGCTCAAGCGCTCGCTCAGCAGCGCGACCCATCGGCTGACCGAGCTGTTCGACAACGTGCGCTACCAGCTGCCGCGGCTGGCACGCCTGGAGCGCATCGACGACGACTCGCGCATCAGCGTGGGTCGCGAGCTTGCCGAGCAGGCCGAGAAGATCGGCGAGCAGACGTTCTTCCTCTGGCAGGGTCGCGCGCACACCTACGCGGACGCCAACACGCGCGTCGACAACATCGCGCGCGGCTTGATCTCATGTGGGGTGCGGGTCGGCACGCGCGTGGGCATCTTCATGCGCGCACGCCCGACGTACCTCTCGGTGGTGGCCGCGGTGAGCCGCATCGGCGCGGTGGCGGTGCTGATCAGCCCCGAGGGCGAGCGCGTGTCCCTGGAGCAGGCCGTGACGCTCGGCGCGGTCGAGCAGTTGGTCACCGACCCCGAGCACATGAAGACCGCGCGCGACACGTTCGCCGGTCCGGTGCTGGTGCTCGGTGGCGGCGGCAAGAATCGCACGCTGATCGACGGCGTGCTCGACATGGAGCGCATCGATCCCGAGGCGGTGCAGCTGCCGAGCTGGTTCGTGGCGAACCCCGGTCGCGCCAACGATCTGGCGCTGATCCTGTTCACCGCGGGCAAGGACGAGAAGCCGCGCGCGGCGCGCATCACCAACCGGCGCTGGGCCGTGGCCGCGTACGGCGCGGCAGCCGCCAGCACGCTCACGTCCAAAGACACCGTGTACTCGTGCATGCCGCTGCACCACGCGGCCGGCATGCTGGTCGCGGTCGGCGGCGCGCTGGTGGGCGGCGCCCGGCTCGCGCTCTCCAACACGTTCGACCCCGACGTGTTCTGGAGCGAGGTGCGGCGCTACGGCGCGACGGTCGTGTTCTACGCGGGTGAGATGTGCCGGCCGCTGGTCGACGCGCCGCCTGCGCTCGGCGACGAGAAGAACCCGGTGCGTTTGTTCGCGGGCTCCGGCATGCGCGTCGACGTCTGGAAGCGCCTCGAGGATCGCTTCGACACCGGTGTGCTCGAGTTCTACGCCACCACCGAGGGCAACGCGGTGCTGGCCAACGTCTCCGACGAGAAGGTGGGCGCGCTCGGCAGCCCGCTGCCCGGCACCAGCCGCTTGCTGCTGGTCGCCTACGACTTCGAGGCTGACACGTTCGTAAAGAGCGCCGAGGGCAAGCTCGTGCCTTGCTTCGCGGGCCAGCCGGGCATGCTGCTGGCGCGCATCGAGTCCAGCAACGCGCTCGCCTCGTTCGACGGCCTGGACGAGCGCGGCTCGTCGCGGCGCATGCTGCGCAACGTCGAAGAAGACGGCGACGCCTGGTTCGTCACCGGCGACGTGCTGCGCAGCGACGAGGACGGCGACTACTGGTTCGTCGACCGCGCGGCCGACATGATCAGGACGCCCAAGGGGCCGGTGTCCAGCCAGTCGATCGAGGACTTGCTGTACGAGCTGGGCGAGGTGCAGCAGGCCGTCGCGTACGGCGTGCGCGTGCCGGGCCTGAGCCACGAGGTGCCCGTGGTGTCGCTGGTGGTGCGCGACGACTACCAGCTCGATGCCAGCACGCTCGCACGTCAGGTCGAGCGCCTCGACGTCAATGCGCGTCCGCGCTTCGTGCGCCGCGAGCGAGGGGTGTCGCTCAGCGTCGGCTTCCGCCCGCTCAAGCAGCCGCTGCGCGATCACCCGCTGCGCGCGGACGAAGAAGGGCTGTGGGTGTACGACCACGAGCTGCACGCGTTCACGGTCGCGGACGAGCGCCGCTTTGCCGAGGCGCTCGCGCAAGCACGTGCCCTGGAGAGCCCGCCCACCCCAAGCAGCGAGCTGGAACAGCAACCGTGACCGACCCGAGGCTGGAGCAACTGCGGCAGACCCTTACCGCGCAGGGCATCGCGCTCGACGCCTCCGCCTCCGACACGCTCATGCCGAGGCGCGAGCAGCTGCTCAGCGACGCGCAGGCGTTGCTCGCACCGGCGCCGGAGGAGGTGGATCCGGACTACGCGCTGCGCGGACCGCTCGGTCTCGGCGGCATGGCGGTGGTGTGGCTCGCGCAACAGCAGCCGCTCGCGCGCGACGTCGCCATCAAGTGCCAGCGCAACCCGGACGATGCCGAGGCCAGCCTGTTGCTCTTGCGCGAGGCGATGATCACCGGCCAGCTGGAGCACCCGAACATCGTGCCGGTGCATGCGCTGATCGGCGTGCGCAACAGCCCCGCCGTGGTGATGAAGCGGCTCGCGGGCGACACCTGGGACGTGCTGATCGCGCGCGGCGAGCTGTCGCTGGAGCGACACCTGGAGATCTTCGCGCAGGTGCTGAACGCGGTCGCCTTCGCGCACTCCCGCGGCGTGTTCCACCGCGACATCAAGCCCGGCAACGTGATGGTCGGCGAGTTCGGCGAGGTCACGCTGCTCGACTGGGGGGTGGCCACGCGCGTGGACGATCCGCCGTCGGACGCGATCGTCGGCACACCGCGCTACCTGGCGCCCGAGATGGCCGAGAGCCGCGTCGACGCGCGCACGGACGTGTTCCTGCTGGGCGCGACGCTGCACGAGGTGCTGACCGGCGAGCCACGCCACCGCGGCGAGTCGCCGCTGGAGGTGCTGTACGCCGCGATGCACGTCGACCCATACGCGTACGAGAGCGTGCCCGAGGAGCTGGCGGCGATCGCCAACCGCGCCTGTGCACGCGCGCCGAGCGAGCGCTTCCAGAGCGTCAACGAGCTACGCGAGGCCGTGGCCGCGTTCCGCGAGCACCGCGCGGCCTGGACGCTGAGCGAGGCCGCCGAGGCGCAGCTCGCGTTGCTGCGCGTCGCGGTCGACGATCGCAGCGTGCGCAACGCGGAGGTCCAGCAGCGCTTCGTGCAGGCGCGCTTCGGCTTCGAGACCGCGCTGCGCCAGTGGCCGGAGAGCCCCGAGGCGCTGGCGGGGCTCGCGCGCTGCCTCGCCGTGATGATCGACTACGAGCTCAACTGTCGACGTCCGGAGGCCGCGGCCGCGCTGCTCGGCGCGCTGCCCGCACCGGATGTCGAGCGCCTGGCGCGCGTCAAGACGCTGGAGGAAGAGCTAGGTCGCGAGCAGGCGCGCCTGAGCGCGATGGAGCGCGACCGCGACCCGCGCGTCGGCGCACCGGACCGCACGCGCGCCTATCGCATGGTCGCGATCGCGACGCTGGTCCTGACCACCGGCCTCGCCCTCCAGCGCGTGTTGTCGAGCGACCTCTCGCCGCCCTCGACCGGTCGACTCGCGCTGGTGGGCGCGTTCGTGCTGCTGATCATGAGCGCGATCATCGCCTGGTGGCGCCGCCGCGGCAGCTGGAACTTCATCAACCGCCGCATCGCCGAGATCGCCCTCAGCACCGTCGCCGTCAGCTTCGCCAGCCGCCTGGCCGGCTACCTGCTCGGCGCCCACTCCGAACACGTCCAGGTCACCGACGCGCTGATCCTCGGACTCGGCGGCACCGCCATGTCCGCCTACCACCGCGCCGGCCCCTGGCTCGCCGGCGTCTCCTTCTCCGTCGCCCTCGTAGGCTGCCTCTGGCCCGCCGCCGTCGACGAGCTCTTCATCCTGCTCAGCGTCTTCCTGCCGCTGCTGTTCCTGGTGCTGCGACGAGTCGAGCGCGTGCCGGGTTAGACATCGAGGAAGGGGACGAGGAACGAGCCGATCGGCTGCTTCGCGTTGCCGACGATCGCGATCTCGTGAAGGCGAAGCACTGCCGGGCCAGCCAGCTCCACGCGCAGCAGGATCTGTCGTGCCTCACGGTGCGCTAACTCGACCGGCGCAGCTGTATTCGCATGCCACTCAGCAAAGCCCTTGGGCGGCTTTCCTTGCGGCTTGTGCGTCACTTGCCGATCACCGGCATCGTTGAACTCGAAGGTAAACTTGGGGCGAACGAGGGCAGCAGCCTCGACCTCCGAGAGTCGGCCCACGCGAATCGGCATGCAGTGATCCGCCGGAAGGCGGTAGCGCTTGGTCGCCTCCAGGTCTTGTGCTCTTTCGATCAACTCCCTGCCTGAGTCCGTGTCCTTGAGCTGCATAGTGTGCAGGAGCTCGCGTACGAACCCTGTCCGCCCGGAAGAGCAAGTCGAGGGCGGCATGATGACGTTCTCTCGACCTTGAGCGATCCACACGCGCGGAGGTTGCAAGCTCGAAGGCCGATGTGCCGACTCGCTCGCGAACATGACCTTGAGCTCCGGGTCGGAGAGATCGAGCGACTCGTAATAGAGTGTGTTCTCGGTGCTGCGCGGATGCGTGTTCAAAGCGATGAAGGATGTATAGCGAGTGGTCATCTTCTTCGTCCTTCCTCAAGTCACGTCCTCAAGCTCCGCTCTCACATGGAAGTCGCCCGAGCTTGTGCCCCCGAAATCCTTGCTTGTGTTCGCATCGACGACCCCACCCGCCACGTCCAGGCGCAGACCGGACGTCGGACCGGTCGTGCCGATGAACTGCACCGAGACA
>JBEVNG010000408.1:0-9240 GCA_040508235.1 Polyangiales bacterium
TGGCGATCAGGATCGCGAGTGCCGTCACGGCCAGGAGCGCCTGTCCGTACACGAACGGACGCGTGGTGCCGTCGAAGGCGCGCCCGATCAGTCCGCCCAGTACGGCGCCGAACACCGTGGACACGAAGCCGCCCAGCGCCGCCGCCGAGCCGGCCACGTGGCCCATCGGCTCCATCGCCATGGCGTTGAAGTTGGGGCCGAGGAAGCCGAACAGGAACAGGCCCGGCAGCAGGAAGGCCGCGAACAGCGCCAGCGACTCGCCGCCGAGCACGGCCAGGGTGAGCGCGTGCAGCACGCTCAACAGCGCGAACCCGACCGCGGCCCGGCGGGCCAGGATGCGCGTGCCCAGCCGCATCACCAGCCGCGAGTTCGCGAACTGTGCGCTGGCCAGCGTGAGGCCGGTGCACGCAAAGGCGAGCGGGAAGCGTGTACCCAGGGCGAACACCTCGACGCCGAGCTGCTGCGCGGAGGTCAGGAACGCGAACATGGCGGCGAACACCACCGAGAGCGACAGCGTGTAGCCCATGGTCACGCGCGAGCGCAGCACCTGGCCGTAGGCGGCGATCAGCGAGCCGAGTCGCACCGGCACGCGCTTGTCCACCGGCAGCGTCTCCGGCAGGCGCAGCGCGCACCAGCCCGCGAGCGCCAGGAACGCGACGCTCAGCAGGCCGAACAAGCCGCGCCACGGGAACACGGTCAACAACGCCTGGCCGATGCTGGGCGCCACGATCGGCACCACCAGGAAGATCATCATCGACGTGCTGAGGATCTGCGCCATGCGCGCGCCACTGACCAGGTCGCGCACCAGCGCGGTCGAGACCACGCGCGTGGAGGCAGCGCCGATGCCCTGTACGGCGCGCGCCGCCAGGAGCGCCGGGAACGTGGTCGCCCCGTAGCAACCGAGCGACCCGATCACGCCGAGCATCAGCGCGGCCAGCAGCACGCGCCGGCGGCCGAAGGCGTCGGCCAGCGGGCCGTACGCCAGCTGCGCGATGCCGGACGCCATCACGTAGGCCACGATCACCAGCTGGCGGTCGTTGGCGTGCTGCACGCTCAGGGCGGCGCCAATCTGGGGCAACGCGGGCAGCATCAGGTCGATGCACAGCGCGTTGATCGCCATCAGCATCGCCACCAGCGCGGTCAGCTCACGCGGTGAGAGAAGCATGGGATGCCCTCCATCGCGCACCGCGGCCCTCGACGCAACCCGGTTTGTGGCTCCATCTCGGGCCAGCTTGAGGCAGGATGCGTCGCATGATCTCGCCCAGCATCGCCCTGTCTCTGCCGCGGCCGCGGCGAGGCGTGGCGGAATTCCTGCTGGTGGGCGGGCTCACACCGCTGCTGTTCGTGTTCTCGTGGCTGCTGCGCGGCGCGCTCGGCCTCGACGACGCGGAGCTGGCGGTGGGCTTCACGTTCTTCTACGGCGCGCACCTGCTCAACGACCCGCACTTCGCGGTCAGCTACTTGCTGTTCTACGAGGACGTACGTGCGCGCGTGTTCGGCGATGTGTTCTCGCGCGGGCAGCGCATGCGCTACCTCGGCGCGGGCTTCTTGGTGCCGGCGGTGCTGCTCGCGTGGGCGGGCCAGGCGCTGGTCACGGGCTCCGCGTTCTCCTTCGGTCTGCTGATCCAGCTGATGTTCCTGCTGGTGGGCTGGCACTACGTGAAGCAGGGCTTCGGCGTGCTGCTGGTGCTCGGCGCGCGGCGCGGCGTGCGCTTCACGGCACGCGAGCGAACGGCCGTGCTCGCGCATGCACTGTTCGGCTGGCTCTACGCCTGGGCCAACCCGTACGACCCCGGCCGCTCGCTCGAGGAGAAGGGCGTGCCCTACGCCACCTTCGCGCACCCGCGCTGGCTGGAGCCGCTGGCGCTGACGCTGCTGCTCCTGAGCGTGCCGCCGCTGCTCTGGGCGTTACGCGACAAGCGCCGGCTGACCACGCCGCTGACGGGCTTTCTGTGCAGCGTCTGGGCCTGGTCGATCTTCTCCGCGCTCGATCCGCTGGTGCGCTACGCGATCCCCGCGCTGCACTCGCTGCAGTACCTGTACTTCGTGTGGCTGCTGAAGGGCGCCGAGGCGCGCGAGCGGGAGCAGGAGCCGTGGTTCGAGACCGCCGCACCCGCGCGTTTGCTGCGGCTGGCGCTGGGCGCGCTCGTGCTCGGCTGGCTGCTGTTTCATGGGCTGCCCGACTGGCTGGACGGCGGTCGCCCCGGTCCGCTGGGACCGACACCCTGGTTCGCGGCCCTGTACGCATTCGTGAACATTCACCATTACTTCATGGACAGCGTGCTGTGGCGCCGCGAAAACCCGCGCACTCGCTACCTGCAGTCGACCGCGCGGGAGCTACCTTGAGGGGCATGGAACGCATCCACAGCTACGCGCCCTCTCGCACCAGCACGGGCGAGACCGCAAACGACATTCTCTGGGTCACCTATCGCTGGATGTCGCTGGGCCTGGCCCTGACCGGCGTCGTGGCCTGGCTGGTCGCCCACTCCGAGGCGGCGCTGAACCTGCTGCTCGGCAACCGCGCGTCGTACATCGTGCTGATGATCGCGCAGCTCGGTCTGGTGCTCGCGTTCACGCGCCTGGCGCCCCGCGTGAGCACCGCGGCGGCCGCCGGGATGTTCTTCGCGTACGCGGCGCTGACCGGCGTCACGTTCTCGGTGCTGTTCCTGATCTACACGTCGGCGTCCATCGCGCAGACGTTCTTCATCACGGCGGGCGCGTTCGCCGGGCTCTCCGTGTTCGGCGCCACCACCAAGCGTGATCTCTCCGCCATCGGCCGCTTCGCGCTGTTCGCGTTGATCGGTCTGCTGATCGCGACGCTGGTGAACATCTGGCTGGAGAGCACCGCGCTGATGTGGCTCACCACGTACGCCGGCATCCTGATCTTCGCCGGGCTGACCGCGTACGACACGCAGAAGCTCAAGGCGATGTACGCGCAGCAAGGCTCGGCCGGCAACCTCGCGCTGGTCGGCGCGCTGATGCTCTACCTCGACTTCATCAACATGTTCGTGTTCATGCTCCGCCTGACCGGCTCGCGCCGCGACTGAGCGCGGGAACCTTACTCGCCGCGCACGACCACGCGGTTGCGTCCGCTGCGCTTGGCCGCATAGACGCACTCGTCCGCGGCGCCCACGAGCTCGGCGGGGTCGTCGACCTGGAACTTGTCGTCGAGCGTCGCCACGCCGAACGAGGCGGTGACGTTGAGCGCGCGACCGCCGGCGATCACGATCTCCTGCTTCTCCAGCAGCTTGCGCAGGCGCTCGGCGGCGACCTTGCCTCCCGCGCGATCGGTCGCGGGCAGCAGGATGGCGAACTCCTCGCCGCCGTAGCGCACGGGGATGTCGAGCTGGCGCATGCAGCGCGAGATCAAGCGACCGACGGCCTGCAGCACCGCGTCGCCGGCCTGGTGGCCGTGCGTGTCGTTGACCTTCTTGAAGTGGTCGACGTCGAGGAACACCAGCGACAGCGGGCGGCCCAGCTCGCGCGCGGCGGCGACCGCCGACTCGAGCTGGGTGTCGAAGTAGCCGCGGTTGAACAGCCCGGTGAGCGCATCCTTGCGCGCCTGCGTCTCGGCCTCTTCCTTTTGGCGCGCGAGCTGCGTGGCCGTGGCCTCGGCCTGGAACGCGTTGGCCGCGCTCTTGAGGCTGACCTTGACCAGCGCCTCGCGCGCCTCGTCGAGCGTGCCGAAGATGGCGCTCTCGTCGATCGGGATCTCGAACAGACGCGACAGGTCCGGCATCGCCTTGCCGACGTTGGTCAGCACCCTGGTGAAGCTCTCGCCGTTCATGCCGAGCCACATGCGTGCGACCTCGGCCGCTTGCTGGGTGGCCTCCGCACGGTCGCGCGCGCCAAGCCAGATCTCCGCGACGTAGCCGCCGACGGCGACCGCGCGCATGTGTCCGGGGAACGCGCCGGGTCCACTCACCGTCTCCGGGTTGTGGCTGCCGCGCGTGGTGTGCTCCAGGTACGAGGGCAGCTTCCAGCGCTGCGCGAGCCAGGCGCCCACCTCGCGGTGATCGACGCCGAACGTCTCGCGCTCCAGGCGCTCCAGCCGCAGGTGATCGGTGCCGGCGTTCGCCATCACGTCGCCGTACGGTCCGCCGAGCGTCTCGTGCAGCGCGAGCACGCCGATGTCCATGAACATGCCCGCGAGGAAGGCCTCCTCCGGGTTCACCTTGGTCACCTCGGCGATCGCGCGCGCGGCGGTGCCGGAGACCAGCATGCGACGCCAGAAGCCCTGGTAGTCGAACTTGGCTTGCGTGCCGCGCACGCGCGTCAGCGAGAAGCTGAGCGCCAGCGTCATCACCGTGTTCGCACCGAGACGCATCACCGCTTGAGGCACCGTGGTCGGTGCACCCGCGCGCGTGAGGTAGATGGCCGAGCTAGCCGTGCTCAACAGTTTGGCGGCGATCGCGGGATCGCGCTCCACGGTGCGACTCAGCTCGTTGAGGTCCGTCGTCTCCTTCTTGCTGAGACGGACGACCTCCGTCGCTACGGCAGGCAGCGTCGGCAGAGTCTTGCACGATTCAAGTTTGTCGAGGATGGGACGGTCCATCGAGAGTGACGCGAACCTCTTTCGCCGCTGTTGAGCGTCTGCTTAAGGATACTCAATCGGCGATCCCGTTGTCTCCTGTCTCGGCACGATCGTAACGCACGCTTGCATGACTCCGTGAGCCTTGCGGCTCGTGTAAGGTCGGCAAGGTACGCGGCTGCCGTCATTCGGCTACGCGCCGTGTGTCAGGCTTCTGCGCCAGGCTACTCGAGCGCGCGCGTTCGATGGCCCAAAACAGTGCCTCCGGTGTGGTCGGCGACGGGAGCTCGACGATCCCCGCGCCGCCTCCGAACGCCGCCGCCGCCGCGCGCAGCGCCTCGCGAACACAGAACGCGAGCATGAACGGCGGCTCGCCCACGGCCTTGCTGCCGAATACGACGCCGGGCTCCTGCGCGCGCGACAGCAGCTCGACGCGGAACACGGGCGGACAGTCGCCAAGCGTGGGCAGCTTGTAGGTCGATGCGCCGCTCGACTGGAGCGCACCGCGCTCGCTCCAGACCAGCTGCTCGCTCGTGAGCCAGCCTACCCCCTGCAGGAAGCCGCCCTCGACTTGCCCGCGGTCGATCAGCGGCGAGATCGACTCGCCTACATCGTGCAGGATGTCGGCGCGCAGCAGCCGGTACTGCCCCGTGAAACCGTCGACCTCGACCTCCGCGACGGCCGCGCCGAAGGCGTAATAGTGAAACGGCTTGCCTTTGCCGCTCGCGCGATCGAAGTGGATGTTGGGCGTACGGTAGTAGCCGGAGGCGAACAGCGGCACGCGCTCGAGGTACGCCTGGCCGACGATGTCCGCGAACGGCCGCGCCGCCTCGCGCTTGCCGGCAGGGAAGACCACCCCGTCGTCGAACTCGACCGCGTCGGCCGTGAACATGCGCCGGGCGACGTCCTCCAGGCGCGCGCGCAGCTGCTCGCAGGCATCGCGCACCGCCGCGCCGTTGAGGTCCGTGCCGCTCGATGCGGCGGTGGCCGAGGTGTTGGGGATCTTGTCCGTGCGCGTCGGCATCACGCGCATCGTGCGCAGATCTTGGCCGAGCACCTGCGCCGCGATCTGCAGGATCTTGGTGTGCAGGCCCTGCCCCATCTCGGTGCCGCCGTGGTTGAGCTGGATGCTGCCGTCCTTGTAGATCAGCACCAGCGCGCCGGCCTGGTTGAAGAACGCGGTGGTGAACGAGATGCCGAACTTCACCGGCGTGATCGCCAGCCCGCGCTTCACGTGGCGGCTGGTGGCGTTGAAGCGCTCGACCTCGTGCCAGCGGGAAGCGAACTCGCTGCTCTCGCTCAGCTCGCCCCAGATGCGCGTGATGCGCTCGGCGTCGCGCAGCTCCTGGCCGTAGTGCGTGGTGTCACCCGGCACGTAGAAGTTACGCGCGCGTACCACGTGCGGCGGCAGGCCGAGCGTGCGCGCGATGCGGTCCATGATCTCTTCGATCGCGATCATGCCCTGCGGCCCCCCGAACCCACGGAACGCGGTGTGCGAGACGTGGTGCGTGCGGCAGGCGCGGCCCTCGATGTACACGTTGGGCAAGAGGTAGCAGTTGTCGGCGTGGAACATCGCGCGCGTGAGGATCGGCAAGCTCAGGTCGAGGCTGTAGCCACCATCGACGTAGAGCTGGAGCCGCAGCGCCTCCAGCTTGCCGTCGTCGGCGAAGCCGACCTCGAAGCGCGCCAGCGACGGGTGCCGCTTGCCCGTCATCGTCATGTCCTGAAAGCGCGTGAGCCGGACCGCGACCGGGCGCTTGAGCTTGCTGGCGCCGAGCGCCGCCACCGACGCCCACACGTTGGCCTGCGTCTCCTTGCCGCCGAAGCCGCCGCCCATGCGCAGGCACTGCACCACGACCTGGTTCTTGAGCAGCCCGAGCACGCGCGCGACCACCTCCTGCGTCTCGGCGGGGTGCTGCGTCGAGGACTGCACGTATACGCTGTCGGCTTCGTCGATCCACGCCAGCGCGGCCTGCGTCTCCAGGTAGAAGTGCTCCTGGCCCTGCACGAACAGCTCGCCCGAGAGCCGGTGCGTCGCCTTGCCCAGCGCGCTGGACGCATCTCCGCGCTGCATGAGCTCGACGTCGCTCAGCCACGACTCCTGCGCGATGGCCTCCTCGATCGTGAGCACGCTCGGCAGCGGCTCGTAGCTGACGTCGACCTTGGCGCATGCGAGGCGCGCCTGTTCTTCGGTCTCCGCGATCACCCACAGCACGGGCTGGTTGTGGAAGCAGACCTCGCTCGGAAACAACGGCTCGTCGTGACGCACCGGGCCGGTGTCGTTCTCTCCGGGTACGTCGGCCGCGCTCAGCACGGCCAGCACGCCGGGCATGCCGACGGCCTTGGCGCTGTCGATCGCCACCACGCGCGCGTGTGCATACGGTGCGCAGACGGGCCACGCGTGGGCGGTGCGCTCCGTCTGCGCGAGGTCGTCGACGTACTTGGCGCCGCCGGTGACGTGGCCCACGGCGGACTCGTGGCTGACTGCGCGTCCCACTTGCTTCATGGCTGCCCCGCGGTGTCGGCGTGAAACTTGGCGAGCAGCTTGCCGATCATCGCGCGCCTGTAGTCGGCGCCGCCGCGGTGATCACTCTGCGGCGTGCCGAAGTCGTGGAGAGTCGGGAGCAGAGCGTCGAGGGTCTCCGCGTTCCAGGGCAGACCCCGCGCGGCCTCCTCCAGCGCGAGCGCGCGCAGCGGCGTGGCGGCGACGCCCCCGTAGGCCGCACGCAGCGTGACGACCCTGCCCTCGCCATCGAGCGAGAGCGCGAACGCCGCCGCGACGGTGGAGATGTCGTCGAGCACACGCTTGCTCACCTTGTAGAACCTCTGCCGGGGCGCGGCGGGCAGCGGGATGTGCACGCTCTCGATCAGCTCGCGCGGCGCCAGCTGCGTCTGCCGGTAACCGGTGAAGAACTCGCTCAGCGGGATGCGACGCTGGCCGGCGCGGCTGGTCAGCGTCAGCTCCGCATCGAGTGCGAGCAGCACCGGCGCCGAGTCGCCGATTGGCGAAGCGGTGCCGAGCGAGCCGCCGAGCGTGGCGCGGTTGCGGATCAGGCGCGACGAGAACAGCGGCAGCAGCTGCTCCAGCAGCGGCAGCACCCCCGCGTGCTCGTGGCTCATGCGCTCCTCCAGCGCGGCCAGCTCGAAGCCCGCGCCGACGATCAGCTCGCGCTCCGTGAGCGCGAAGGTGCGCAGCTCCGGCAGCGCCTCCAGCGAGAGCAACGCCGGCCAGCGCTGGTTGCGCTGGTTCGCGTAGA
Source organism: Polyangiales bacterium (assembly GCA_040508235.1). GTDB lineage: Bacteria > Myxococcota_A > Polyangia > Polyangiales > DASUME01 > DASUME01. The sequence goes on from JBEVNG010000408.1 coordinate 7,789, forward strand.
CCATCAGGTCCGTGCCGCCGGCGATCAACATCGCGTCCGGGTTCGCCTCCCAGGCGTCGAACAGCGCGGGCAGCGAGCTCGGGCGCAGGAAGGCGCCTGCGCTGCCCTTGCAGCTCACGGAACCCACCGCCGGCACCGACTCTTGCAAGAGCGGCAGCCGCGGGTCGCTGGGCGCGGGCCTTTGCAGCTCACGCGCCACGTCAGCGATCGGACGGTAGCCGGTGCAGCGACACAGGTTGCCGCTGATCGACTCGGGGTCGTAGCCGTCGCGACCGGGCCGGTAGTACTCGCAGAACAAGCTCATCACGAAGCCCGGGGTGCAGTAGCCGCACTGCGAGCCGCCGCGCTCGACCATCGCCTGCTGGACCGGGTGCAGCGAGCCGTCCGGCGCGGCGACGCCCTCGACCGTGACGATGCGCCGCCCGCTGGCGCTCGCCACCGGCAGCAGGCAGCTGTTGAGCGCCTCGTAGCGCGCCACGCCATGCGCATCGGCACGCAGCACGGCGACCGCGCAGGCCCCACACTCCCCCTCTGCGCAGCCCTCCTTGGTGCCGGTCAGGCCGCGGCTTCGTAGCCAGGCGAGCAGCGTCGTGTGAGGATCGAGCTCATCGATGGTGACCGGGCTGCCGTTGAGCGTGAAGCGCACCATGCCTCGCAACATACCTCGCGTGGGCGCGGGCTCGCGCGGGAATGGCGTGCGGCCATGGAATACACGCCCTGTGCATGTGCACGAAACGTGGGAACGGCAGGCTGCCCGAGAGCTCCAGAAAACACGGCGGTAGCGGATGAGCGACGGCCTCGCGCAACTCGAACGGCGCATTGAGCGCGACCTGCTCTTGCTCAGCTACCCGCAGCGCGAGTGGCTCACGCCGCGGCGCACGTCGGGCGGCGAACACATCTACGACGTGCTGTTCGTCGGTGCCGGACAGGGCGGCCTGGTGGGCGCGTTTGGACTGCAGCGCGAGCGCATCAAGAACGTGCTGGTGGTCGACGAGAACGCGGAGGGCTTCGCGGGCCCATGGCTGCGCTTTGCGCGCATGCGCACGCTGCGCACGCCCAAGTATCTGACCGGGCCGGACCTGGGCATCCCGAGCCTGACGCCGCGCGCCTGGTACGAGGCGCAACACGGGGACGGCAGCTGGGACACGCTCGGGCTGATCCCCAAGGAGACCTGGGCCGGCTACCTGAACTGGTACCGCAAGACGCTGAAGCTCCCGACGCTGTTCGAGACCAAGGTGGGAGCGCTGCGCTGGAACGAGGCCGAGCGTGCGTGGGAGGTGCCTTGCAAGAGCCCGCGCGAGGAGAGCGTGAAGTACGCGCGCCGGGTGGTGCTGGCCACGGGCATCGAGGGCTCGGGCCACTGGCACATACCCACGATGATCTCCGATGCGCTGCCCCGTCAGCTCTACGCGCACACGCGCTGGGACATCGACTTCGAGGCGCTGCGCGGCA
>JBEVNG010000430.1:0-5683 GCA_040508235.1 Polyangiales bacterium
TGTTGCTGCACCTGTTCGGCGCCTGGGGCAAGCGTACGCGGGGTGAGGTGCGCGTAAACGGCGAGCCCTACACGCAGTCGACGCCCGCCCGTTCGATCGCGCGCGGCTTGGTGCTCGTGAGTGAGGACCGCAAGGAGCAAGGGCTGGTCCTGGAGCAGAGCGTCGGCTTCAACTTCACGCTGTCCTCGCTGCGCGCGTTTGCGCGACTCGGTGTGGTCGACGCGCAGCACGAACAAGAGCTCCAACGTTCACTCGCGGAGCGTGTGCAGCTGCGTCCGCCGCGCCTGGACATGCCGGTGGCGGCACTCTCGGGCGGCAACCAGCAAAAGGTGGTGCTCGGGAGAGCGCTCGCTTCTGCGCCGCGCGTGCTGTTGCTCGACGAGCCCACGCGCGGTGTCGACGTCGGCGCCAAGGCCGAGATCTACGCGCTGATCGCGGAGCTGTGCGCGCGCGGCGTGGCGGTGGTGTTGGTGACCAGCGAGCTGCCGGAGCTGATCGGTCTGTCCGATCGCATCATGATGATGGTCGAGGGCCGCATCGGCGGGAGATTCGAAGGCGGGGCCAGCGAGGAAGAGCTGCTGGCGGCGGCGCTGGGGACGCAGCGTGCAAGCTAGGGTCGACCCGCGCACGTTGTTCATGGTCGGCGCGCTGCTCGCGGTCGGCACCTTCTTCGGGGCCTATGGGGCGCTGAGTGGGCACGAGCTGGGCTTCCTGACCGCGCGCAACTTGTCGTTGTTGAGCACCGAGCTGGCGAGCAGCGGTGTGCTCGCGCTCGGCATGCTGCTGGTGATCTTACCGGGCCACGTCGATCTCTCGGCGGGCAGCGCGGTCGGCTTGATCGGCGCGCTCGCCGCCATGTTCGCGATCGATCCGGGTGTGCTGCTCGCGCGCTTGGTCGGGGCTCACGTGGCGATCGCGCCGTTGTCCGCGCCGCTTTCGATGCTGCTCGCGTTGCTGCTGGGCATGTTGCTCTACGCGGGAATGGGTTTCTGCGTGGCGTACCAGCGCATGCCGGCGTTCATCGTCACGCTCGGCGGCTTGCTCGCGTTCAAGGGCCTGCACTGGCAGGTGATCGCGAACGCCACCGTGCCGGTGGTACGCGGGGGGCAGAGCAACGCGATCTCCGCGCTCACCACGTTCTACGTGCCGATGACGTACGCATGGAGCGTGGCTGCGCTCGGCTTCGCGCTGTTCGCGTATCTGACGTTCGATAAGAACGAGCTTTGGCTACTCAAGACCGTGGTCGCGGGGCAGGTGCTCGCGCTCGCGCTGGTGGTCTGCGGGCGCTATCGCGGCGTGCCGCTGGCGGCGGTGATCCTGCTCGCGGTCACTGTGGTGGTCTACGTGCTCTGCGAGAAGACCACGCTCGGTCGCTATCTCTACGCGATCGGTGGCAACGAGCAGGCCGCGCGCCTGGCCGGCATCGAGGTGCAGCGCATCACCGTGACCGCGTTCGTGCTGATGGGCGCGATCGCGGGCCTGAGCGGGTTCTTGCAGACGTCGTACGCGGGCTCGAGCACCACCACGATCGGTCAGCTGATGGAGCTGGACGCGGTGGCGGCGTGCGTGATCGGCGGCGCGAGCTTGAAGGGTGGACGCGGCACGGTGCTGGGGGTGTTGTTCGGCGCGCTGATCATGGCGGTGCTGCTGAATGGGATGACATTGATGGCGGTCTCGCCGGAGCACAAGCTGATGGCGCGCGGCGTGATCTTGGCGCTCGCGGTGTGGATCGATCTCAGGTTGGGTGGAGCAAGATGATGCGTTGGTGGTGGTTGATGATGCTGGTGGCTTGCACGCCGCCGATGGCGCAGGTGGTGAACGCGTCGCGCGTGAGCCAGTGCGCGGAAGAAGACAACGTGTACGTGAAGCTGGTGGGCAAGGACCTGCGCAAGCTGCGCGTGGAGGCGCGCCACCCTTCGTACATGAAAGACGTGCAGCAAGATCTCTACGAGCCCGACTTCACGAGCTGCAACTTCGACGGCAACGCGCACCCGACCGATCCGGTGTTCCGCTTCGAGCCCAAGCGCGTGATCCTCTGGGAGACAGAGCAGTACCTGATGGTCGGCAACACCTACGAGACGTTCTGGCGCAACAACACGCCGGACTTCGTGGTGAACGGCGTGGTGACGCCGCAGATCCACCTGATGCAGCTTTACCTGAAGGACAAGGACGAGCCCAAGCTCGGACGTCATCAGTTCCTGGTGCTGTATCCACCCGACGGCTACTGGCGCGCCAAGCCGATCCCCACGTTGCCGCTGAATTACGGCGTCTACGGCACGTCGTTCCTGGTGGGTCCGGTGGAGGAGCAGGTGCGTCCCATCGTCGATCTGACGCGCGTGGAGTTCGATCCCAAGACGCTGACGTTCGCCCTCACATACCGCGACGGCGCCCACGGCACGCTGCAGGTAGCGCAGGTCGACCGCGAGAAGATCGCGCTCGAGTACACGCACGATCGCGCGCTGCCCTCGGACCGTCCGCTCGCCGCCGTGCGCTCGATGTACGTCACGCCCGAGCGCGCAGACCTCGCCGAGCTCAGCTGGCGCCAGCAGCCGAAGGCGCCGCTGACCGTGACGTCACTCCCCTCAGTCACGACCTTGCAAACGCTCGAAGTAAACTTCGGCCGCAGCGTGATCGCCAACCACAACCGCTCCGCCCCTGACATGTGGTTCGGCGCCTTTCGACGCTGAGCTCACGCTCACGCCGACGGCGCATGGTCCAAGTGCGCGCGAGCGGTCGCGCGCTGGCAGAGCCGAGAGAGGCGCCCTTCGCGCGTCGATCACCCCGAGCGGCGATGGTCGTTACACACGAGGGCAGTCACGTTCGCATGGTCTGACTCGAACCAGCCCCTGCGAGCTCCACTCATGATCTTGTCCTCCCGCGCGCGAGCATCGTGGCTCTCGCTGTCCTTGGCCTTCGTCCTGCTCGCGTGCAGCGAGCGTGACCCCAATCCCGTCGACGCCCCTGACGCGGCGGGCGGGAGCGGGGAGGTCGGCAGCGACGCGGCTTCGATGTCGCCGGACGGCGGACCTCCCGCGCTCGACCGCACGGTCGCGAGCTCGTTCTCCGCGGGCTTCGGCTTCCTCTACGACGGGCCCAACGCCGTGCAGACAGGCGTGACTCCTGGCGCCATCGACCCGGCGCGCATGGCCGTCGTGCGCGGGCGCGTGTTCGGCGTCGATGCCAAGCCAATCGCCGGCGTGGTGATCAGCGCGCCCCACGATCCAAAGCTCGGCAGCACCAAGACGCAGGCCGACGGCTCGTTCGACTTCGTCATCAACGGCGGCGGCCCAGTCCTGCTCGCGTTTCGCGGCGACGGCTACCTGCCGCTGCAGCGTGACGTGGCGCCGCCAAACAACACGTTCGAGCGCGCCCCGGACGTGATCCTCACCAAGCTCGACCCCAAGGTCACGGAGGTCACGCTGGGGGCCGGACTCCAGGTCGCCACGGGCAGCCCCGTCAGCGACCGCAGCGGCACGCGCACGGGCACCCTGGTGTTCGGCGCGGGCACGAGCGCCGAGATGGTGCTTCCCGATGGATCGAAGCGACCGCTCACGACCGCGCACGTCCGTGTCACGGAGTACACCGCCGGCGAGTTGGGGCCGCGCGCGATGCCGGCGCCGCTGCCACCGCAGAGCGGCTACACGTACGCGGTCGAGCTGAGCGTCGACGAAGCGGAGGCCGCGGGCGCACGCGAGGTCACGTTCTCGAAGCCGGTCCCGTACTACGTCGAGAACTTCCTCAACTTCCCGGTGGGCGAGCCCGTGCCCTCGGGCTTCCTCGATCGCCAGAGCGGCAAGTGGGTCGCGTCCGAGAGCGGGCGCGTGATCAAGGTGTTGAGCCTCGATGGCGGCAGCGCCCAGATCGATGGCAACGGAGATGGTCAGCCCGATGCAGCCGAGGCGCTCGCCGCTCTCGGTGTGGACGCCGCGGAGCTCTCTGCGCTAGCCAGCAAGTACGCGGCGGGCACCACGCTTTGGCGCATTCCGTTGAAGCACTTCTCGTCGTGGGACTTCAACTGGTGCTTCTTCGGCAAGCTGTTCGATGCGCTGGTCGACTTGTTCGACGGCCGCCCGCTGCCCGACAGCTGCACCGCGACCGGCTCCGTGATCGAGTGCGAGAACCAGATCCTCGGCGAGTCGTGGCCGCTCGTCGGCTTGCCCTATGGGCTGCACTACCGCAGCGATCGCGTGCCGGGTCGGCTCGACGCCTACCACTTCGAGGTGCAGCTGACGGGGGCCGCGGCGCCGCCCAGCGCCAAGCGCGTACGCCTCGAGCTCGACATCCTCGGCCAGCACGTCACGCACTCCGCCGAGGCGAGCCCGAACCAACGCTACGAGTTCGACTGGAACGGCAAGGACGCGTACGGCCGCACCTGGCAAGGGCCGGCGACCGTTCGCTATCGCGTCGGCTATGTCTACGACGGCTGGTACAGCCACACGCCGGTGTTCGGGGCTTACGGAGAGCGCGACGCCACACGCTGGCAGAGCGCGCCCGACAACAACAACGCGCGCCCCGCGGGCATCACCGCCGAGGACGATCTTGCGCGCCTCGAGACCACGATGTGGCTGCCCTGGCAGGCCTCGGTGCTCGGCACCTTCGACGCCAGCGCGCTCGGCTTCGGGGGCCTGACGCTCGGCATCCACCACGCCTACGATGCGGCGTCGCGTACGCTCTATCTCGGCACGGGGGATCGACGCCAGGCCACCGACAACCTGCGTGCAGTCCGCGCGCTGCTCGGCGCCGTCGGAGGCAAGTCCGATCAGAGCGGGCAGGCTCGCCGTACGAAGATCGATGCACCGCACGGCTTCGCGGTCGCGGCGGATGGGACCCTCTACGTCTCGGCCGAGGAGCAGCACCGTGTGCTGCGCGTGCGCAAGGATGGCAAGACGGACGTCGTCGCGGGAAACGGCATTGCGGGGCTCAGCGGCGACGGCGGTCCCGCGACCCAGGCGAGCTTGAACCTGCCGCTCGGCCTCGCGCTCGGCGCCGACGGCACGCTGTACATCGCCGAGCGGCAGAACAAGATCGTGCGGCGCGTGCGGCCCGACGGCGTCATCGAGACCGTCGCGGGCGGAGGCATGGCGGCCGACGATGGATCCCCGAAGCCGCCGCGTGAGGCGGTGTTCGGCGAGCCGCACGCGCTCGCGACCGGCGTCGATGGCAGCCTCTTCATCGTCGACGCCGCGCGCAACAACGTGCGTCGTCTTCGCACCGATGGCGTGCTGGAGACGGTGCTCGGCAGCCCCACCGGCGAGGCCGGCGACACGGGCGACGGCGGTCCCGGCAGCCAGGCGCTGTTGAACGATCCGCTCTCTGCTTCGGTGGGTGCGGATGGCAGCCTGTACGTCGCGGAGTTCGGTGGCCATCGCATTCGTCGCCTCACGCCCGACGGCACGGTGATGACGGTCGCCGGTACCGGCACCGCGGGGTACTCCGGCGACGGCGAGCAGGCCGTGGCTGCGAGGCTGAGCCAGCCGCACACCGTCGATGTCGCGGCGGACGGCACGCTCTACATCACCGACGAGGGCAACTTCGTCCTGCGCAGCGTCACGCCGGACGGGGTCATCCGTACGATCGCGGGCGGCGGACAGACGCAGGCCGACGACTTCACGCCGGCGCTCGACGCCAAGTTCCTGTTGCCGCGCATGACCGTGGTCGAGCCCGACGGGAACCTGCTCGTGGC
>JBEVNG010000433.1:0-11240 GCA_040508235.1 Polyangiales bacterium
AGTGCAAAACCGGACTCGCGTGAGGACCCGAGCGAACAGCCGCCGCCCTCCTGGTCCGCCGTCGCCGCACCGGCATCGCGCATCCCGGCGTCGGGGCGCGCCACGCTGGCATCACGCGCCACCGCTGCATCGCGGGGCACCGTCGCGTCGCGAGCCGCGGGAGGTGCGCTGGCGTCTTCTTCACGGCCTGCATCGACGGGCGTGGCGGCGTCCTCGATCACGCTCGCATCCACGACTGCGCCCGCGTCCTCGATGCGCGCACAGGGGTGCGTCGCGCGCCAGTCGTCGAAGCGCTCGCGCAGCGCGACCACCGCGCCCTTCATGTTCTGCGACGTGACCTCCAGCGAGATCAGCTCCTCGCCCTCGCGCGTCACCACCTTGACGAAGCCGGAGTCGGCGGGGATGCCGTTGCGCGTGCAGCGGCTGTCGCCCTCCCCGTTCTCCGCGCCTGCCTCCAGCGCGCGCATCAGCGTCTCCGGCAGGTCGCAGGCGCCCTCCGCGAGCGCGGCCTCCAGCTGGTCGAGCACCTTGGCGCTGGTCAGGATGTTGCCCTGGTACGAGGTGACGTAGTCGCCGAACGTCTTCTGCCGGTCCTGCGCGAAGGCGCCGTTGGTGCTGCCGGTGTAGCCCGCGCTGCTGCCCTCCAGCGTGACCACGCCGTACTGGCGCGACGACGCGAGCAGGTCGAACGAGGGCGCGCTGATCGCCGCGATCACTTCCTCCGCCGTCGCGCCCGCCTTCAACATCATCACGCCGCGATCGCGCCCCTGCGCGTTGCTCGCCGCCTGCGCGTGAATCGCACCGAAGCCAGGCGCGAGCCCGGAGATGCGCGAGACGTTGCTCGCCCCGACGCACGATGTACCCACGCTGCCGAGCAGCCCGGTGCGCGCGTCGGCGATCAACAGCGAGTACGTCGCGTGGGCCTGCGAACAAACCAGCAAGAGAGGCACGCAGGCAGCGGCAAAGCGAACGACCATCCGCGCGAGTATGGCCGAGAGTCGGCTACGGCGCAGGGATCTCCTTCAGCAGGCCGTTGACCAGGCCCTCCAGCTCCGCATCCGGCATGTGGCCCAGCCGCTGCCGACGGCGCTTACCCTGCGCATCGATCGCGATCAGCGTCGGGGTGCCCTGCATGTCGTAGGCGCGCATCGTGCGCGGAATGCGCGAGCCCGGCTCGGGGCTGTCGACGCCGATCGGGAAGCGCAGGTCGTTGTCGCCGATGAACGCCGCCAGCGCGTCGGTGCTCATCAGGTCGTGGTTCTCGAACACGGTGTGCAGGCCGACCACCTGGATCGGGTGCCCACGAAAGCTGTCGTACGCCCGCTGCGCCTGCGGGATGGCGTGCTCCACGCAGCCGTAGCAGCGCATCTGAAACGCGTAGATCAAGACCACGTTCCCGCGCAGCGCCGACAACGTGAGCGGCCCACCCGTGTTGAACCAGCGCTCGACCCGCAGCTCCGGTGCGTCGTCCATGAGGAGCAGTCTGCCGCATCGCCTCCGCGGCTGCATCGGTGCGCTGGCTCGCCATGCAGCACGCCAATCGTGGCTCGGCCCACGCTCCTGTCGACTACCTGCGAGGGGCTTGGAAGGCGCGCGCGCAGGGCGGCGTACACGAGGGCAGGAGGCCATGGGGAGGCCTTCTACGAGGGGGGAAGTCATGTCAGCAGTTCGACTCGCGTGGTGTGCGCTGGTGATCGTCGGGTGTGCGGAGCCGCCGGAGGAAGTGACGATCGAGTCGTCCGATCCGATCGGCAAGAACGAGAGCGAGCTGAGCGTCAGCGACACGTTCACCAACGTGCCGCCGCTGCAGCTATGCGCGACGCTCAGCGACACCTACGACTACGCGCCATGGGCCAAGGAGTTCGTGGGCAACGCGCGCTGCATCCGGCACACCACGGTGGTCCCGGAGATGGGCTTTGGTACCGACAACGAGACCAGCGCGAGCTTCCCGGAGTTCACCGGCCTCAACATCGCGGCGTCGGGCGAGGACACGCCGGCGCAGAAGTGCCGCAAGGCCGGCATCCGCGTCAGCGTGCGCTGGAACGGCAACCAGCAAGTCTGGAACTACGAGGTGCCCGCGGTGCCCAAGTTCGGATCGGTGATCTCCACCAACGCAGGCACGTCGCTGGAGCTCGCGCAGCAGGAGGCGCAGCCGCTCGCGCCCAGCAACGGCGACCTCACGCTGGTCCGGCTGCAGCGCGTGTCTTCTTGCGTCGCGAAGCACGTGAGCGGGCTGGGTGGACATGGCCCCGGACAGTTCGTGATCACGACCACGCCGTTCACCGGCCAGCCGGTGCTCTACCCCGGTCTGAGCGCGCTACGCCCGATGACCAGCCGCGTCGAGGCCGTGTTTTGACGGATGCATGCACACGCGCAGGGATGACTTCGCGCGGTGCACCAACACATCGACGTGGCCGCGCGTGAGCCCGAGCTCCGCGGCCACGTCGTCGCCGGAGCGCTCGTCGAGCAGGCGCAGCATGATCACCGCCCGCTGCACGCTGCACAGCCGCGCCACGCAAGCCTGCAGCTTCACCATCTCTTCCGCGTGCGCCAGCAGCTGATCGGGCGGCAGCGTCGGCGCGCTGAGCTCGTCCTCGATCGGCAGGTGCGGCTGGCGACGGTGATGACGGCGCCGGACGTTGCGCGCCTCGTTGCGCACGATGGTCTTCAAGGTCGCGATGCCGTGGCCCTCTTCTTCCATGCCGAGGTAGGTGGCCAGGGCTTGCTGCACGCACTCGAGCGCGTCCTCGGCGCCGAGGCCCTCCTGACGCGCGACGGCGACCAGCGCGCCGCGCTGTTCGTACGCCAGCGTGGTCAGCCGAGCGAGCCTGTCTTGCGAGCCTGCTTGCATTCGTGGGTAGGTCCCGGGCCGGCGCGATCTTACAAGAAAAGATCGTCTGTAAGAACCGGGCGGCTCGCGACCTCGCCCCGAGGGAGGCACACGATGCAGAACGTACTCGAGATCAACGACTTGAACTTCGACGACCAAGTATTGGCCAGCGACAGGCCGTTCCTGCTGGAGCTGGGCGCGCGCTGGTGCGCGCCCTGCAGGGCGATGGCGCCGCTGCTGACGCGGCTCGCGGACGAGCACCAGGCTGCGCTCCGCGTCGGCACGCTCGACGTCGAGGACTCGCCGGGCGTGGCCAACCGGCTCGGCGTGCGCGGCGTGCCCACGGTGCTGGTGTTCGCGAACGGGCAGGAGCTGAAGCGCCAGCTCGGCGCGGTCGACGCCAAGAAGCTGCGCGCGCTCGCCGGCGTCTAGCTTACGAGACGTGCGCGCGTTAGGCTGCACGCGATGACGGAGCTGCCGACGATCGACGTCGCGCCGTTGCTCGACGTGAGCGACTACACGCGCCCGGACACGCGCGCGCAGGTCGACGCACTGCGCCGCGCCTGCACCGAGGTTGGCTTCTTCTACCTGGCCAACTACGGCGTCGCGCCGGAAGAAGAGCGCGCCTTGTTCGCGCTCGCGCGACAGTTCTTCGCGCTCCCGCTCGCGGACAAGCTGCGCATCGAGAACGTGCACTCGCCGCACTTCCGCGGCTACACGCGCGTCGGGCAAGAGCACACCGGCGGAGTGCCCGACCAGCGCGAGCAGCTCGACGTCGGCGCCGAGAAGCCGGTCCACACGCCGGCAGACCCGCTCTACCTGCGACTTCGCGGTCCCAACCAGTGGCCCGCGGCGTTGCCCGCGCTGCGGACGGCTCTGCATCGGTGGGTGCGCACGCTCGACCGGGTCGCGGTCGCGATCACACGCGCGCTCGCGGTCGCGCTCGGTCAGGACGCACACTGGTTCGACGGCGCGTTCCTGCCCGACCCCGACTCGCACCTCAAGGTCATCCGCTACCCCGCCCAGGCCGCCAGCACGCAAGGCGTGGGCGCCCACAAGGACTACGGCTTCCTCGCCTTCATCATGCAGGACGAGCGCGGCGGCCTGGAGGTCGACGACCTGCGCGGCGGCTGGCTCGAAGCACGGCCCGTCGCGGGCACGCTGGTCGCCAACCTCGGCGAGATGTTCGAGGTCGCCACCGCCGGTTACTTCCGCGCGACCCTGCATCGCGTGCGCGCGCCGCACAACGCGGACCGCATCTCGCTCGCGCACTTCTTCAGCCCCAAGCTGGAGGCCGTGCTCGGCGAGCTTCCCAACGCGCAGCTTCTCTCCGGAGGCCAGCCGCGCCCGCACGACCCGTCGAACCCGATCCACGCGGAGTTCGGCCTCAACGCGCTGCGCGGCTGGCTACGCAGCCACCCCGAGGTCGCCCGTCGTCACTATCCTGAGCTCAACGCTTGATCGCGGTCGCGTAGATGCGCGCGAGTTGCTCGCGCGAGGGCAGCGCTTCGCGGCGCTCTACCGCGACTCGGAGGCCGGCGTCAGAGCGCGCTGAGCGTGTCTTCTTCCTCGATCAGCACTCGCTCCATCTCGCGCGGAAAGTCGCCGTAGTTGCGGATCGCGATGTGCACGGCGGCGCGGTTGTCCCAGAACGCGACCGAGCCGGGACGCCACGCGAAGCGCACCTGGTGCTCGGGCTTCTGGTAGGCGGCCAGCACGGTGCGCAGGATCTCGCGGTTCTCTTCCAGGCCGAGGCCGATGATGTACGGGCGCATGCCGAAGTTGACCCACAGCGTCTTGCGGCCCGTCTCGCGGTGCGTGCGCACCACCGGGTGCGCGACGATTGGATAGTCGAGGCCGACGCGGTTGAGCGCGGGGCGGAAGTCGTGCGTGACGTGCAGGCCCTCGAGGCGCTGCTTGAGCTCGTCCGAGAGGCCGTCGTAGGCCGCGCCCGCGTCGACCCACAGCGTGTCGCCGCCGACCTCCGGCAAGTGCACCGCACGCAGCACGGCGCCCCAGGTCGGCACCAGCCGCCAGCTGGTGTCGGTGTGGTAGCCCGCCTCGATGGTGTTGTGATCGCGCGCGCGATCGTACTTGGCGAAGTCGACCGCCTGGATCTTGTGGATGTTGGCGACCTTGTCGTTGCGGCTCGTGTTCGGGTGCGTGTACAGCTTGCCGAAGCGCGAGGCGAACGCGGCCTGCTGGTGTACGTCGATGTTCTGATCGCGGAAGAACACGACCTTGTACTCCAGCAGCGTGGACTTGATCTGGTCGCGCACGCTGTCCGAGATCGGCTGCGCGAGATCCACGCCACTGATCTCGGCGCCGATGGTGGGCTCGAGCGGCTTGACGGACAGCTTGGCGCCCCAGTCCGCCTGCAGGTTCTGTGCGGTGCTCATGACGAAATCCCTTTCGGCGCGGGCGACACGTCCGCGCGGACCCGTCTTCTATACAACCACAAAGTCTATTAATCTAGACTTGAGTTAGGGGCCAGGCAGGCGGTCGCTGAGGAAGCTGGTCATGTCCGCGATCAAATACGAGGTCGCGAAGCCCTCGAAGTTGTGGCCGACGTCATCGTAGACCACGAGGTAACGCGAGCCCGGCCAGGTCGTTGGCCGTGGGCCGGGCAGCCAGCTGCCCTCGCACCCGGCAGGGGCGCTCGCGGCGACGGTGCCGAAGACCGTGACGTGCAAGCGCACGAAGCTGTCGTCGGCGAGCGCGCATGCTTGCGCCGTCGGCACGAAGGCGTCCGCCGTGCCTTGTACGATCAGCAATGGCGCCTCGTGCCGCAGCTCCTGGCCGAGCGGGGAGCGCACGGCGTAGGCCTCGGGCACTTGCTCCGGAGAACCCCCGGTCGCCTGCTCCAGCGCGCTGACGAGCGCCTCGTAGCTCGCGCGCTGCGGCGCGCCCTGCGCGAGGGCTTGCTTCCAGCCCGCGTGGGCGCTCGCCCAGTCGGTCGGGCCAAAGATGTCGACCGCGAGCTGCACGGGAGCGCCGCGCTGCAGGGCGCGCAGCGTGATGCAGCCGCCATGCGAGGTGCCGGACATCAACACGCGCTCGGCCGCAGCGTAGGGTTGCGCGCGCACGATCGCGAGCAGCTGGAGCACATCGTCGACCTCGCCGAGGCACACCTCGACCGCGCCCTCCGAGCCGTCCTCGCCGCGATACGACGACTCCGCCGCGACCCAGCCGTTGCGCGCCGCATCCGCGCAGTTGCCGCCGTTCCAGCTCGACAGCCCCGAGAAGCCGCCGTGGTTCATGATATGCACGGGGTGCGGTCCAGCACGCTTGGGGCGACACAGCTGCCCGAGCACGAGCAGGCCTTGCGAGCGATAGCCGACCTTCTCGATCACGATCTGCTCGTCCTCGAGCGTGACGGTGTGCGACTCCCAGTCGAGCAACGCCGCATCGGGCGATGCGGCATCGACCTGCGCGTCATGCGTGCGCGCATCGAGCACACGCGCGTCGGGCGCGGCATCGAACGAGCTGTCGACCCCGGCGTCGTGCTTCGGCGTCGTCGCGTCGCGCTCCGGCGTTGCCGAAGAATCTCCACAGGCGACGAGCGCCGCCAACAGCCCCCAGCGGATCGACATCGCGCCCACTCTAGACCGTTTTCGAACGCGCCGCGGCCTTGGCGACGTTTGACGGACACGAGTCTCGCATAGTAGACCACGGTTCCCACGGAGGCCGCGATGAGCATCGACCTGTACTACTGGACCACGCCGAACGGGCACAAGGTCACCATCTTCCTGGAGGAGGCCGGCCTGCCCTACCGCATCGTGCCGATCCACATCGGCAAGGGCGAACAGTTCGGCAAGGACTTCCTCGCCATCGCACCCAACAACCGCATCCCGGCGATCGTGGACAACGCACCCGCGGGTGGAGGTGAGCCGCTCGCGCTGTTCGAGTCCGGCGCGATCCTGCTCTACCTCGCGGACAAGACGAAGAAGCTGCTGCCCGAGGACCTGCGCGGTCGCAACGACGCGCTGCAGTGGCTGTTCTGGCAGATGGCGGGCCTCGGACCGATGCTGGGACAGAACAACCACTTCGCGCACGTGGCGCCGGAGAAGCTGCAGTACGCGATCGATCGCTACGTGAAGGAGACGTCGCGCCTGTACGCCGTGCTCGACAAGCGGCTGGCGGATCGCGAGTACCTCGCCGGCAGCTACTCGATCGCGGACATCGCGAGCTACCCGTGGATCGTGGGTCACGAGCGCCAGAGCCAGGACCTGGCGCGGTTCCCGAACCTCGAGCGCTGGTTCGAGAGCATCCGCGAGCGCCCCGCCGTCAAGCGTGCGTACGCGCGCGTGCAGGAGGTCAATCCACCCGGCGCGCCGCAGCCCAGCGCCGAGGAGACGCGCAAGATCCTGTACGGGCAAGACGCGTCGACCGTGCGCCGCCCGGAGGCGTAATGTTGGCGTACGTCGTTCGCGCGTTGTAGACGCGTCGCCATGAGCGCCCACATTCGCGTCGAGGGACTGCGCAAGACGTATCGCATCCCCGAACGCGACGCGGGCATGTGGGGCGCGCTGCGCTCCGTGGTGCACCGTCGCTACCGCACCGTGGAGGCCCTGAGCGACGTGAGCTTCACGCTGCAGCGCGGCGAGCTGCTCGGCTTCATCGGCCCCAACGGCGCGGGCAAGTCGACCACCATCAAGATCTTGTCCGGCATCCTGCGCCCCGACGGCGGCCTGTGCGAGGTCGACGGCCTGACGCCATGGCGCTCGCGCATCGCGCACGTCGCGCGCATCGGCGTGGTGTTCGGCCAGCGCACGCAGCTGTTCTGGGACCTGCCCGTACGCGAGGGCTTCGGCCTGTTGCGCTCGATCTATCGTGTTCCGGAGGCGAGCTATCGCCGCACCGAGGCGGAGCTGGTCGAGCTCCTGCGCATCGAGCCGCTGCTCGATCAGCCGGTGCGCCTGTTGTCGCTGGGGCAGCGCATGCGCTGCGAGCTGGCGGCGTCGATGCTGCACGAGCCCTCGCTGCTGTTCCTGGACGAGCCCACCATCGGCCTCGACGCGCCCTCCAAGCTCGCCGTGCGCGAGTTCATCCAGCGCCTCAACCGCGAGCGCGGCGTGACGGTGCTCTTGACCACGCACGACATGCACGACATCGAGGCGCTCGCCCAGCGGGTGATCGTGATCGGGCATGGCCGCCTGCTCTCGGACGGCAGCTTCGAGCAGCTGCGCGCCAAGGTGCTGCACGAGCGCTTGCTGGTGATCGACTTCGCGGACGTGGTGCCCAGCCTCGCGATCGAGGGCGCGACGGAGCGCGCGCGCGAGGGTCGCCGACTGACGCTGGCCTTCGACCCGACGCGCATCACGGCGCCTTCCTTGATCGCGCGCATCGCGGCCTCTTACGAGGTGGAGGACGTGCACGTCGAGCAGCCGCGCATCGAGCAGGTGATCTCGCGCTTCTACGACCAGCTCGGCGCGGTGGAAGCATGATCGCGCCCTACTTCGCGCCGTTCGCAGCGCGCTTTCAGCTCACGCTGCAGTATCGGGCGGCGGCCCTTGCGGGCTTCGTGACGCAGTGCTGGTGGGGCGCGCTCAAGATCATGGTGCTCGCCGCGTTCTACGGCGACAGTGATGCGCCGCTCTCGTTGCCGCAGACGATCAGCTACATCTGGCTGGTGCAGGGGCTGCTCGCGCTCAGCTACTGGAGCGCGGATCCGGAGCTCATCCACGGCGTACGCACCGGCGCGATCGCCCATGATCGGCTGCGGCCCGTCGACACCTACTGGTACTGGTACGCGCGCGTGGCGGCCTGGATCATGGCGCGCGCCATTCCACGGCTGGGCCTGATGGTGCTGATGGCAGGGCTGGCCTTGCCTGCTTGTGGATACGCGGAGTGGTCGCTGCGTCCGCCCGCGAGCGATGCCTCGATGTTGTTCCTGGTCGCGATCTCGATCGGTGCGCTCAACTCGGCGGCCATGCTTGCGCTGGTCGGCGCGGGCGTCGTCGCGACCGGCAACGAGCGTGGCGTGGGCGCGTTCTTCGGCGCCCTGGTGTTGCTGCTCTCCGGCAACGAGATCCCGCTGCGGCTGTTCCCCGACTGGGCGCACACGTTCCTGGCGCTGCAGCCGTTTGCCTCGATCCTCGATGCACCGCTGCGCATCTACGTGGGCGACTTGAGCGGCGCTGCCGCACTGCGCGCGATCGCGTTGCAGGTCTTCTGGCTCGTCGCCCTGGTGCTGCTCGGGCGCCTCGCCACCGCGCGCTCGCTCGCCAAGCTGGAGGTACAGGGAGGATGAGCGCGCTCCGTCTCTACGGGCACTACGCGCGCATCTCGGTGCGCGCCCAGCTCGCTTACCCCGGCTCCGCCGCGCTGCTGATGCTCGGCCAGGTGCTGAACGCCAGCGCGATGTTCGCGGGCGTGTGGTCGCGCTTCGACCGCTTCGGCGACCTGCGCGGCTACCGACTCGCGGAGGTGGCGCTGTTCTACGGCTTCGTGAACGCCGTGTTCTCGATGGCGGACGCGATCTCGCGCGGCTTCGACGTCTTTGGCCCCGAGTACGTGAAGACCGGCGAGTTCGACCGCTTGCTCCTGCGCCCGCGCAGCACGCTGCTCCAGCTGTTCGGCCACGAGATCCGCCTCAGCCGCTTCGGTCGGCTCGTGCAGTCCGGCTTCGTGATCGCCCTCGTGGATCTGCCATGGAGCCCCGTCGGCGCGCTGGTGTTCCTGTTCGCGTTCGCCGGCGGCGTCGCCCTGTTCTGCGGCATCCTGATCATGCAGGCGACCCTGTCGTTCTGGACCATCGAGACGCTGGAGGTGGTGAACGTGATCTCGTACGGCGGCGTGGAGGCGGCGCAGTACCCGCTCAACGTCTACGGCACCTGGCTCCGGCGCTTCTTGACCTTCGGCGTGCCGATCGCCGCCGTCAGCTACTACCCGTTGCTGACCGTGCTCGGGCGCGAGGACCCGCTGGGCGCGCCAAGCTGGCTCGGCTACGTCAGCCCGCTCGCGGGCTTCCTGTTCTTCGGCATCGCCGCGCTGCTCTGGCGCATCGGCGTACGCCGCTACACCTCGACGGGAAGCTAGCCCTGCTGCTAGCGCGGGTACTTGCGCGCGATCGCGTAGGCGAGCGGGAACCACGGCGTGAACTCATGCGGCGCGGTGGCGAGCTCGTGGTCGAGCTGATCGAACGAGATCCAGCGCGCGTCGTCCGCCTCGTCCGGATTGGGCGGCGGCGCTTCCGCCTCGAAGCGCCCCACCAACACGTGATCCAGCTCGTGCTCGAACAGCTTGTTCTCCGACTGCGCGCGGTAGATGAAGCTGTCGGTCGGGCGCAGCGAGCAGGTGAAGTTCATCTCCTCCGGCAAGCGCCGCATGCCGGCCTGCGCGGGCGTCTCGCCCTCCAGCGGGTGCCCACAGCAGGTGTTGGTCCAGAGCCCGCCAAAGTGGTACTTGGCGCGTGCCCGCTTCTGCAGCAGCGTCTGCGTCTGCCCGTCGACCTCGCGGAACACGAACGCCGAGAACGCGCGGTGCAGCACGCCCTTCTCGTGCGCCTCCAGCTTGTCCATCACGCCCAGCGCGCGATCCAGCTCGTCCACCAACAATACGCGGTCCTGCAAGCCACGCCTCCTTGCCTCCACGGCGACACCCTGGCTATGGCTTTGCCATGAGCGCACGAACACCGCTAGTTTCGCCCCGAGACACCACCGTGGTCGTCACCTTTCGGGCGCTACCAGGACGCGGGCCAGAATTGATCGCGTGGTTGCGCACATTCCACCCGCGCCTGCGCGCCTTCGCGGGCTTCGAGCGCATCGCCGTGCACCACGACCAGCAGGACCCGGATCACGTGATCGAGCTGGAGCAGTGGCGCGCCGCGGACGACCATCGCGCCATGGTCGAGGCGGTCGCGCGGGAGGGCGGCTGGGACACCATGGCCGCCCTGCTCACCTCCGAGCCCGAGACACGCTACCTGCGCGCCGACGGCGGGCTGACCGCGAGCCCCGCCGTGTTCACGCTGCCGTTCCACGGCGGCTGCGCGTGCGGCGCCATTCGCTACACATGCGACGCAGCGCCGCTCACCGTCGCGCTCTGCTTCTGCCGCGATTGCCAGCGCGCCAGCGGCGGCGCCTGCAGCACGGGCGTCGTGGTACCTGCCGAGTCGCTGCGGATCACCGGCTCGCCTCGCCGACACATCACACGCAGCGACCTCGGCAGCGATGCCTGGCGCGCATTCTGCGGTGACTGCGGCTCGCCCTTGTTCGCGGGCAACAGCCGCGTGCCGACCTTCACCGTGATCAAGGTCGCCAGCCTCGATGATCCCAGCCCCGCCGAGCCGCGCACGCAGGTCTGGACCATGAGCGCACCCCCCTGGGCGCACATCGAGCCGCAGCTGCCCAACCACGCCAAGAACCCCAGCCGCCGCTGACCGGACTCACGCCTCGCATGCTCGACATGC
>JBEVNG010000445.1:0-6785 GCA_040508235.1 Polyangiales bacterium
CTCCAGCGCGCGCCCCAGCTCGCCACGCTCCAGCTCCAGCAGGCCGAGGTTGAGCGCATACGTGGCCGTTTCGTGCGCCTCGCCCAGCGCACGCGCCTGCTCGACCGCGGCGCGCGCATCCGCCACGGCACGCACGCGCTCGCCACGCCGCGCCAGCACCTGCGAGCGCAGCGACAGCGCCCGCGCCGGGGCCCGCGCCAGGAACGAGGGGGCCTGCCCACCCGCGCTCGCCGCTTGCACCAGCGCATCGACCGGCGCCTCCGCCAGCGCCCCCCGCGCCAGGCACACCAGCACCTCGACCTCCAGCGCCCGCACGAGCGCCTCGCGATCTCCGCCGCGCGCGGCCTGCGCCTCGCGCACCGCCAGCTCCAGCTCGCCCCGGTCGAACGCCTGCCGCGCCAGCAGCGCCGTCGCGCGCGCGCCCACGGTCGCGTCCGCGCGCAGCGCCTGCAGGGCGGCGAGCGCGTCCGCGGAGCCGAGCAGCCGCAGCAGCTCGGCTCGCAACAGCGGCGCACGCTCCCCCAGCACGGCGAGTGCCTCGCCGTAGTTGCCGCGCGCCCGCTCGGAGTCCGCGTGCAGCACCACCAGCTCGTCGTCCTCGACGTACGGCGTGGCATCCGACAACAAGCGGCACGCCGCATCGACGCGCCCCTCGGCCCGCAGCGCGCGGGCGCGGCGCGCAAAGGCCTGACTCGCCGGCTGTCCACACGCGAGCAGCGCGAAGCCCGTGCTCGGCACCACGCCCGCGTGCAGCGCCTGCTTCGCGATCGCCGCGCGGTTGCTCTCTGCGCGCAGCTTGCGCGCGAGCGCCGCGTCGAGCACCAGCGCGTCACCCTCGTCGTCCAGCAGGCCCTGCACGCGCAGCTCGTCATACGCGGCCTGCGCCGCCTCCGCGCCCCCCATGCGCGTGGCGTGCGCGGGCGTGAGGTCGGTGCCGAACCAGGCCAGCGCGCTGGCCAGCGCATGCGCACGCACCAGCGACACGTCGTCCTGTGCGAGCGGCTGCCACACGCGCGGGTCCGCCAGCTCACGCTCCGCGAGCGAGAGCCGCGCCGCCAGCTCGCACAACCTGCCCGACAAGCCGTGGGTGGCGGCGCGCGCCGCGGCGAGCACCCCCACGCTCCTCGGCAGGATGCGCGCGAGCAGCTCGGCGAACGCCGGCTCGGGCAGCGCGCCCAGCTCGACGACGCGTGCCCCCGGCAGCTCGCCCTCCACGACGACGCACAGGGAGCGCAGCGAGAGCGTGGCCGCGGTCGCCGCGCGCGTGATCTCGGGCAGCTGCTCCGCGTGCGCGCGCTCCAGCCACAAGATGGCATCGACGTCGCGCAGCAGCGCCAGCGCCGGCAACGAGCCGACCCACGTGGGCACGGCCTGGTTGGCGCTCGCCCGGCGCTCCTGCAGCGTGCGCAGCGCCTCGCGCACCAGCCGCGAGCGACCGGCACCACGCGGCCCCGTCACCGCCACGAAGCCGGGCTGACCGAGCGCCTCCACCAGCGCCGCCAGCGCGCGCTCGTGGCCGACCAGCGGCAGCGTTCGTACGCGCTCGGCCTGCTCGCGCGGAGAGCGCGTGACCCGCAGCGAGGCGTGACGCAGCGCCTCGCCCGGCTGCGGGAACACCGGCAACAGCAGCGCGAGCGCCGCCGCCGCATCGGCGGGACGCTGCGCGCGGTCGCTGGCCATCAGCTGCGCGAGCACACGCTTCACACCGGCGTCCACGCCCACCAACAAATTGGGGTCGCGCGTGCGAAACAGCCCGCCGCCGGAGCTGGTGGCCTCGCTGCTCTCGCCGCGCAGCACGTCGTAGATCAGTGCGCCGAGTGCATAGACGTCGGCGGCTGGGGTGCACACGCCCGCGAACAGCTCGGGCGCCATGAACGCGGGCGTGCCGCGCGCCGTGCCGGCCAGCTCCGGCGGCCGCGCGAAGCCGAGATCGATCAGCGTGGCGCCCTCCCCGAGCGGTCCGCAGATCACGTTGTCCGGCTTGACGTCGCCGTGCACCAGCGAGGCCTCGTGCAGCGCGATCAGCGCCTCCGCGACCGCGACACCGACGCGCGACGCCAGGGTCACGCGCTCACTGCCGCCGATCGCCGCGCTCAGCGGCGCGCCCTCGACGAAGTCCTGCACCAGCAACAGCGCGCCGCGCTCCAGCCCAAACGGCGCCGGCGCACGCTCCTCCAGGCGCAGCAACTCGCGCACGCGCGCCAGCCGCGGGTGCGCGACCTGGCACAGCCGGTTGAACTCCCAGACCAGGCGGCCGGCATCCGACTGCACGACCTTGATCGCGCGCTTGTCGCGGCCGGCGCCAAGGTCGTGCACCGCGAACACGCGCCCGCTCGCCCCATGGCCGAGCTCGCCCGCGTACTCGTAGCGCCCGAACAACGTGGCCATCAGGCCCACGATAGTGCGCGAAGTCGCGCCGTCAGCACAACAGCGTCAGTACAGCAGCC
The DNA here is from genome assembly GCA_040508235.1 of Polyangiales bacterium. Taxonomy (GTDB): domain Bacteria; phylum Myxococcota_A; class Polyangia; order Polyangiales; family DASUME01; genus DASUME01. Next base: position 2,448 of record JBEVNG010000445.1, read on the forward strand.
AGGGCCGGCGACGCAGGCCGAACTCGCGCAGCTGGGCGTCACCCGCGCGCAGGTAGTCCGCGAGCGCGCTCTCCGAGCTGGCCACCGCGCGGTACTCGGGCCCGCCCGTGAGCAGGTCGATCGCAGGTCGATCGCTCACGTACTCATACGGCTCGGTGCGCCACGCGAACTCCGGGTACGTGCGCGCGATCCAGGCGATCGCACGCAGGTAGAGCTCGTACGAGCGCACCGCGCTGGCGTCGTGCACGTGCACTTGGACGCCGTGGCAGGTGGCGCCCTTGAACTTGTTGAATGTCGGCTCGAACGCGCACGCGCGCAGCCGCACGCCAGGGCCGCCGACGCGCGCCAGCTTGGCCCCATCGATGAACGGCGCCCCGAACAGCTCGAACGGGCGTGTCGTGCCGCGCGCCTCCGACACGTTGGTGCCCTCCAGCAGGCATCCTCCCGGATACACCAGCGCGGTCTCCGGCGTGGGCATGTTCGGCGACGGCAACACCCAGGGCAGGCCCGTCTCCGCGAACGAGGCGCCGCGCTGCCAGCCCTGCATCGGCACCACCTGCAGCGCCTCCTTGGGCAGTCCGTCCAGGTCCAGCACCATGCGCGCGATCTCGCCGATGGTGAGCCCGTGGCGCACCGGCACGTCGTACAGACCGACGAACGAGCGATAGCCGGGCCGCTGCGGCGCGCCCTCCAGGATCTCGCCGCCGATCGGGTTGGGTCGGTCGAGCACGATGCACTGCACGCCCGCCTGCGCGCAGGCCTTGAGCATCAGCGCCATGCTCCAGACGAACGTGTAGTAGCGGCTGCCCACGTCCTGCAGGTCGACCACCACCGCATCGAGGCCCGCCAGCTGCGTTGGCTTGGGGCTCAGGTCCTCGAACGTCTCGCCGTACATCGAGTAGATCGGGATCGCGGCCTGCGCGTCGCTGACACCGACCATGTACTGCGCATGCCCGGTGTAGCCATGCTCGGGCCCGAAGATGGCGCGCAAGTCGGCGCCCGCCGCAGGCAACACCTCCGACGCGTGACGCAGCGTGGCGTCCACGCTCGCCGGGTGCGCCAGCAGGCCCACCTTCCGCCCCCTCACCAACCCGACCGTCTGCTCGTCCCCCTGAGACAGTCGCGTCAGTCCATCGCGCATGGTCACTCCTTCTGCAGCTTCGTCACGCTCGAGCCCGAGCCTGGGTCCGCGCTCAACATGTAGAGGACCGCCATACGCACCGCGACGCCGGCCTCGACCTGATCGAGGATGACGCTCTGCTTGCCGTCGGCCACGTCCGGGTTGATCTCGACGCCGCGGTTCATCGGGCCGGGGTGCATCACCACCGCGTCCGGCTTGGCGCCCGCGAGCCGCCTGGCGTTGAGCCCGAACGTGCGCGCGTACTCGCGCATGCTGGGCAGCAGCGCGCCATCGAGGCGCTCCTTCTGGATGCGCAGCATCATCACCACGTCGGCGCCCTCGACCGCGCTCTCGATGCTGTCGTGCACGCTGACGCCGTACTGCTCGACGTGCGAGGGCAGCAGCGTGCGTGGCGCCGTGAAGCGCACCTCGTTGCCGAGCTTGGTCAGCAGCAGCGCGTTGGAGCGCGCCACGCGCGAGTGCGCGACGTCGCCGCAGATGGCGACCTTGAGCCCGGTCAGCGTGCCCTTGTGGCGGCGGATGGTGAATGCATCGAGCAGCGCCTGCGTGGGGTGCTCGTGCAGTCCGTCGCCCGCGTTCACGATCGAGCAGCTCACGCGCTCGGCGACGTAGTGCGGCGCGCCGGACGCCGAGTGGCGGATCACCACGATGTCCGGGTGCATCGCCTCCAGCACGCGGATGGTGTCGGACAGCGTCTCGCCCTTGGTGGTGCTGGACGACGACGCGCTGATGTTCACCACGTCGGCGCTCAGGCGCTTGCCCGCGAGCTCGAACGACGTGCGCGTGCGCGTGGAGTTCTCGTAGAAGACGTTGAGGATGGTCTTGCCGCGCAGCGTCGGCACCTTGCGCACCGGGCGCCGCGAGACCTCGTAGAACGCCTCGGCGCTATCCAGGACGGCCTCGATCTCTTCACGCTCCAGGCCCTCGATGCCGAGCAGGTGTCTATCGCGCAAGCCGGTCGCCAAGGTCTGCTCCTCTCCGTTCCTCAACCCGCGTACTCGAACGCGGGCCTCACTAGCACGACGCGATCCTTCGGCCCACCCAGCGTGACCTCCAGGTACCCACCCGCCGGCACGTCGATGGCGAGCCCCACGAAGTCGGGCGCGATCGGCAGCTCCCGGCCACCGCGATCGGTGAGTGCGGCGAGCCAGATGCGGCGCGGGCGCCCGTAGTCGAGCAGCGCGTCGATGGCGGCGCGCACGGTGCGGCCGGTGTGCACCACGTCGTCCACCAGCACCACGTCCTGGCCGTCGACCGCGAAGCGGATGTCGCTGCTGCCCACGACCTCGGCCTTGCGTGAGGCGACGTCGTCCCGGTAGAGCGCGATCTCGATCGTGCCGATGGGCACGCGCACGCCCTCGCTCTTCTGGATCTCGGAGGCGATGCGGTTGGACAGCGGCACGCCACCCTCGCGGATGCCGACCAGTGCGATCGAGCTGCCGCCCTTGGTCTGCTCGACGATCGCGGAGGCGATGCGCTTGATCGCGCGCCCGATGTCGTCGTGATCGAGGACCGTCTCGGGCGGCGGCGGAATCGAAGCTTTGGTGCTCACGCCCTCGTGTTTACCGGGCCGAGTGTGGCGCGGTCAACCTGGCGTCACTGCAGCTGCTGCGCGTTGGAGATCGGCTGGGCGTGCGGCATGATCTCGCCGTTCTGCTTCTTCTGCTGCATCTCGTACTTGGAGGGGCAGCGCGGGATGACCTGGTTCGCGACGAACGCATCGCCCTCCTTGGTCAGCTTGCCTTGCACCACCACGCTGATGCCCATGCCATCGCGGAAGGTATCGGGCACCACGCACTGCGAGAACTGCACCGGCATCTCCTGCCCGGCCTTCTGCACCACGAAGCGATACTCGCAGGGGTCCTCGCGGAACTTGATCGAGCCCGGCTTGAGGTCGCCCTCGACACGCAGCTCGCGACCCGCGAAGTCCTTGGGCTTGGTCATCACCTCGTCGACGAGCTTGGAGTAGACGAACGCATCCGACGCCGTGCTGCCGAGCAGGATCGCCGCCAGTGCACCGCCGAGCAGCGCGACCACGATGCCGATCTTCACGCCCGGCGACATGCCCTTGCGCGGCTGTTCTTCGACCGCCTGCGTGGGCGGGGGGGTGCGCTCCTCATCCATCTCTTTTGCTTCCGTTCGTGCTCGGCTCGAGAGTTCGCCACTCTAGCAGGGCACGAACAGCCAAGGGGTGGCGCGGATTCCCGAGCGTGAGTGTTCAGTTCAGCGGCCGGGCGACGCGAGCCTGTCGATCAGCTCGGCGTAACGACCCTCACCTTCCAGGAAGCCCACAATCTGACAACCCACGCCGACCTGACGTCCGCGCATGGCCCACACCACTTCCGTCTCCAGCACGATGCGCGCGCCGTCCGAGAACGACACGCGTAGCAGCTCGCCGGGCTTGAACGGAGTGGGCGTCTGAATGAACAGCCCACCATGACTCAGATTGGTGATCGCTAGGTACTGGGTCCAGTCGCTGTGCTCGCACCAGGCACGCCGCTGGTAGTCCACGCGAAGGTGGCGGCGAAGCTCCCGGGTCTGTGCCAGCTGCGACATCGAGCGCCAAGCTACCTTGCCGTGATCGGCGAATTCAACGGCGTTCTTGGATAGCCCGTGTCCTGGAACACAGCACAAATGCAGCCCCACTCGGTAGATCTGTTTGAGTTCGCGCGTGCGAAACCGCCTAACCAGAATCGTCCATCGTCACTGTTCCGGGAGCGCTGCCGCTGAAACGGTAAAAGGCCCACCCAGCATGTGCTGAATGGGCCTTCCTCAAACCGAACAACCCGAGCCTCGCCTATGCGAGGCGGTGGCCGGCAGCAGGTCTCAGACCTTGCCGAGGATCATGAACGAGATGACGAGCGAGTAGATGACCAGCGACTCGATCAGCGCCAGACCAAGGATCATCGGCGTGAAGATCTTGTCCGATGCGCCGGGGTTGCGCGCGATGCCTTCGAGGGCCGCGGCCGCCGCCTTACCCTGACCGAGCGCGCCACCGAACGCGGCGAACGCCATGCCGAGACCGGCAGCGAGGAGGCCCCACTTCTGGACCTCGGGCTCCGCCGCGGCTTCCTGAGCGAACGCGGTCGAGACGACGAGCGTGGTGACGATAGCGGACAGCAGACCAAGCATCTTCTTCTTCATTGTGCGTTTCTCCTTGGGACTTCTTTCCGGCCGGGTACCCGGTTTGACTCGTT
>JBEVNG010000454.1:0-15713 GCA_040508235.1 Polyangiales bacterium
GCGCTCGAGCTGCTTTCGGTGCGTATGCCCGGCCTGCCGATCCTCGCCTTGCTCGGCACGCGTCAGCGTGAGCTGCTCAATACGCTTTCGGCACGCGGCATCTCGTGCGTGTTGCTGCCGCTGCAGGGTGCGCTGGTGGTGAGCTTCGTGCAGCGCGCCCTCACGCATAACTTCGTGCCCAACGAGCGCGTCGCCTCGACCATCGCCCAGCTCGCGGAGGCGCGTGCGCTCACGGCGCGCGAGGTGCAGCTGGTCAGCTACTGCCTCGGCGACGAGCCGCGCGCGCGCGTGAGGCGTCGCCTCGGCATCACCGAGAACACGCTCAAGAGCCAGATCCGCGGGCTCCTGCGCAAGTGCGGCGAGCGCAACCTCGACGCCCTGGCCAAGAACGTCTTGCGCACGTCGCTGCTCAGCTATGCGCTGCCGGAGCCGCCGGGGGACACCACGCAGGAAGCCATGTTCCACTACGCGCTGCCCGCGGAGTAGCGGTCAATACTCGACCCAGTTCTGCTCGACCATCCGTTGGCCGGGGGTGGGCGTGAGCACGGTGTAGTGGGCGATGCGGCCCTCTGGGGCGGCGCCCACGCTACCCACGTTCACCACGTGGATGGTGTCGATGGTGCGCTGGAACGGCACGTGGCTCGCGCCGCACACCACGATGTCCGCCGGGTCGTCCGCGATCAGGGCGAGGATCTCGTCGTCATCCATGTCCTGCGTGATCTCCTGAAAGGGATCACTGGGCGAGCCGTGCACCAGCACCATCTCGCCGCCGTCGATCAGCGGCACGCGCATGCTCAGGGGCAGCCGGCGCAGGCTCTCCAGGATCAGCTCGCCCACCGTCTTCCGCGTCCACAGGAAAGCTTCCAGCTTCTTGCGCTCGGCCTCGTTCATCGGCACCAGCTTGCTGGCGTCGACGCTGCACAGCGCCGAGTCGCTGACGCCGCGGATGCATTGCGCTTTGATCTCGGCCAGCCGCCGCCATACGCCCAGCGGATCTGGCCCGCCGTTCAGTAGATCGCCGCAGACGTAGATGCGCTTGGCATCGTGCCGCTTGGTCTCCTCGAGCACCGCATCGAGCGCATCGAGCCGACCATGTACATCCGAGATCAGCACCACCGGTTCGGAGATCGGTGCGCGGGAGTCTAGTGTCGCCACCGGCGGAATGTAGCCTCGCGTGCCCGTGCAAGCCAACGTGCGCGATGTCGTTGGACGCGCTACCGCGGGGCGCGCGGTCACGGCAAAACTAGATCGATCCCCAACCAGCGATCGGCTTACACTTTGGCCGCGCAACGATGGTCGCGTGCAATGGTTCTGCAGGCGCCTAAGCTGCGTGGTTCGTATCCGGAGGACGTCTTGAGCGAGAGCGACAACGTTATTCACGTTGCGTTCGGTGACGGTGGAGGGCGCATCCAACCGCGGCCGGCGAGCGAAGTCGCGCCCGAGCCGCAGCGCGTCGAGCCGCGCCAGGACCCGCTCAACGACCTGTATTCGGCCAGCGATGTCGCACGCCTGTTCAACCTCGCTGCGAGTCGTTTGCGATATTGGGACCGCACGGGCTTCCTCTCGCCCACCGGCCGGCGCGGTCGCCGTCGCTGCTACACGTTCCAGGATCTCGTCGGCGTGCGCGCGGCCAAGACACTGATCGACGCGGGCGTGCCGCTGCAGCGCGTGCGGCGCAGCGTCGACTCCCTGCGCTCGATCCTGCCCAAGGTCACGCGTCCGCTCACGGAGCTACGCGTGCAGGCCGATGGCCACAGCGTGGTGGTCAAGGATGCCCAGGGCAGCTTCGAGCCGAGCACCGGGCAGGGGGTGCTCGACTTCGACCTCAGCCAGCTGCGCGAGGACGTGGTCAAGACGCGCCAGCGCCACGGCGAGCTCGATCCCAAGAAGCGCACTGCGTACGAGCTGTACCTCGAAGGCTGTCGGCTCGACGAGGACGAGGCCACGTTCGCGCAGGCCGAGGACATGTATCGACGCGCCACCGAGCTCGACCCGGAGCTGGCGAACGCGCTGACCAACCTGGGCAACGTGCGCTTCCGGCGCGGCTTCCCGCGCGACGCGGAGGACCTGTACCGCAAGGCGCTCGCCATCGACGCCGATCAGCCCGAGGCCTACTACAACCTCGGCTTCCTCTACTACGAGCGCGGCGACGCCAAGCAGGCCGTGCCGTGCTTCGCGCGCGCGGTCGAGACCGACCCGGCCTTCGCCGACGCCCACTTCAACCTCGCGATGGCGCTCGAGGAAGTCGGCCAGCGCGTGAACGCCAAGAAACATTGGCAGATCTACCTCCAGCTCGAGCCCCAGGGCGCCTGGGCCGAGGTCGCCCGCCGCCACCTCAAGCGCCGCTGAGCTCGCCTGCACGCTTGAGCGCCGGACCCTTTATGGTAGACATGGCTCCACCGAACGAGACGTCGGTGGGAGTGCGCCATGACCGCTGCCGAAGCAACGAACTCACGCGTCGAGGAGCTGTGGTTCACGCGTTGTCCCGTGCCCACGGCGACGGGCCTGGCCTACAAGCTTGGCTGGCTGGAGCAGGCGTTCGCGCCCGACGGCATCACGCTGAGGACGCTGCAAGACGCCGATCCGGCGCTCGGCCGACATCACTACGATCATGCGCTGCCGACGCTGATCCGCGAGGGCGGCAGCATGCTCGCGATCGGCGCGCGTGCGCAGGGCGCCGACACGCGCCTGATCGGGCTGACCTGGATCGACGAGTGGCAGACGATCCTGGTGCGGCCCGACTCGAACATCCGCGGTCCCGCGGACCTCGCGGGCAAGCGGCTCGCGCTGCCCGCCTGGACCGAGCACGCCATCCCGTCGCACCAGCGCGGCTGCAGCATCGCGCGCGGCATGTCGCTGCACGGCTACAAGGGCGCGCTCCAGGCGGCGGGGCTCGGCTTCGATGACGTAAGCTTCGTCGAGGTGCCGGGACAGCGTGGCGGCACGGGGCGCCGTGGCGTGGGTAACCTGTGGGCGGGCATCGACCTCTTGCGTGACGGTCGCGTCGACGCGGTCTACGTCAAGGGCGCGAGCGCGGTCGAGGCGGCGCGCCAGGCCGAGCTGGTGGTCGGCATCGATCTCGATCAGGTGGTCGAGCGACGCCAGCGCGTGAACAACGGCACACCGCGCCCAATCACGGTGCATGCGCACTTGCTCGCGAACCACTTCGAGCTGGTCGTGCGCTTCCTGCATCAGACGCTGCGCGCGGCGGAGTGGGCCAGGCACGACCTGGAGGGCGTGCGCGCGATCCTGCGCGACGAGACGTCCGCGCACGCCGGCGGTGTCGAGCGCGCGTACCGCGGCGACTTCCATCAGACGCTGCATCCCACGCTCGACCGCGAGCGCATCGAGCTGTTCCGCGCGCAGAAGAGCTTCCTGCTCACGCATGGCTTCCTCGACGCCGACTTCGACCTCGATGCGTGGATCGACCCGCGGCCGCTCGCGGTGGCTCACGAGCGGTTATGCTGATGCCGGGCAAGCGCGGGCTGGTGGCGCTGCTGGCGCTGCTCGGTGTGGGGGCTGCCGCGTTCGCCGTGTTCGGAGGCGGCGCGCCGCATGCGCAGTCGAGCGCTCCGCGTGGCAAGGCGCTGGTGCCGGTGTCGATCGCGGGCGTGCCGGTGAACAACCCGGACAAGCCGCCCTCCGACGTGGCGCAAGCGGGAGGTGTGCTCGGCTACGCGCTGGACCTGGGTGGCTTTCAGCGTGAGCTGGAGCAGGCGGGCTTCGCGTTCCAGGGCCTGCGCGGCTTCCCGCGCACCGCGGCGTGCATGCTCGCGCTGTCGTCCGGCCAAGTGGAGGTCGCGATCACCGGCGACTCGCCGGCCGTGCTGTCGCGCGCACGCGGCGACAAACATCGGGCGATCTACCTGAGCCTGCCCACCACCGAGACCTGGATCGTCGCGCGCAAGGGCGGCCCGCGCACGCTCGCGGAGCTGCCCGGCAAGAAGGTCGGCACCTACTTCGGCTCGACGTTCGACTACTACTTCCGCGCGGCCACGGCCCAGCTCGGCATCGAGGGCATCGACTACGCGCAGCTGGCGCCCTCGGCGGCACTGCCCGCGCTGCAGAACGACTCGCTGGATGCGTTCCTCACCACCAGCACCAACGCGGCGCTCTGGCGGAGCAAGTACGGCTTGCCGGTGATCGCGAAGCTGAGCGAGGTCGACGCCAAGTACCGCGGCATTCAGATCGTCTCCGCGCGCGAGGACTTCCTGGCCGCCAACCCGGGCTTCCCCGCTGCCTATTTTCGCGGCCTCCAGACGGCCATCGAGGCCATCCGCAAGGATCCCGAGGCGTTCTTCGCCTGGGAGGCCGACGTGACGGGCATGCCTCTGGAGATCGTGAAGGTGGGCTCGCCGCTCCCGCTCGCGGACACGCCCATCCCGCCGGAGAGCGTGGCCGCGCTGGAGGAGCAGCTTGCGTTTCGTCTGAAGACCGGCGTCGCCAACGCACCGTTCGACGTGCGCGGCTGGGTGGTGGAGCCGGCGCATGAGTGAGCTGTCGATGCATGCGCCGCCGCGCCTGTACGCGCTGACCGGCTCGCGCCTGCGGGGGCTCTCGCTGCGCGTGCTCGTGCCCGTGCTGCTGCTCGCGCTCTGGGCCTACGGCTCGTACGCGGGCTGGATCGCCGAGAACGTGCTGGCCTCGCCGCTGGAGGTGGTGCGCACCGCGGCGCGTCTGATCGCGAGCGGTGTGCTCTGGCATCACCTCTCGCTCTCGCTCGGCCGCGCGCTGCTCGGGTTGTTGGTCGGCGGTGGGCTCGGGCTCGGGCTGGGCATGGGCGCCGGCTTGAGCAAGCTCGGCGAGCAGCTGATCGACCCCACCGTGCAGATGGTGCGCGCGATCCCGTTCCTGGCGCTGGTGCCGCTGTTCATCGTCTGGTTCGGCATCGGCGAGACCTCCAAGGTGCTGCTGATCGCGGCGGCCGCCGCCAAGCCGATGTACCTCAACGCCTACGGCGGCGCGCGCAGCGTCGACCCCAAGCTGGTCGAGATGGCGCGCGTGTTCGGGCTGTCGCGCCGTCGCCAGCTGCTGGAGCTGTACCTGCCGACCGCGCTGCCGAGCTTGATGGTGGGCTTGCGACTGTCGATCAGCCTGTCGCTGATCGCGCTGATCGCAGTCGAGGTGATCAACACCTCGCGAGGCATCGGCTTCCTGATGCTGCAAGCGCAGGAGTTCTTCAAGACCGGCATCCTGGTGGTGTGCATGGTGCTCTACGCGTTGCTCGGGCTGGGCAGCGACCTGCTGGTGCGCGCGCTGGAGCAGACGTTCATGCCGTGGCGGCGAAGCCGTGTCTGAGTCGGTGGTGCAGCTGCGGCAGGTGGACAAGCGCTTTGGGGCGCGCGCGATCTTGAGCGCGTTCGACCTGCGCATCGGCGCGGGCGAGTTCGTGGCGCTGCTGGGCAAGAGCGGCAGCGGCAAGACCACGCTGCTGCGTATCCTGGCCGGGCTGGAGCCGGCGAGCGGCGGACGCGTGCAGGTGCCCCAGCCGTGCACGGTGGTGTTCCAGGAGCCGCGGCTGATCGAGAGCAAGAGCGTGCTCGACAACGTGCGCGTCGGGTTGCCGGGTGACGCACGTACCCGCCAGGTCGCGCTGTCGGCGCTCGCGGAGGTGGGGCTCGGCGAGCATGCCGACGCATGGCCGCACACGCTCTCGGGCGGCGAGGCGCAGCGGGTCGCGCTGGCCCGGGCGCTGATGCGCGAGCCCAGGCTGCTGCTGCTCGACGAGCCGTTCGCAGCGCTCGATGCGCTGACGCGACTCAAGATGCAGGCGCTGGTGGCGGACCTGTGTGCACGCCACCGTCCCGCCGTGCTGCTGGTCACGCACGACGTCGACGAGGCGATCATGCTGGCCGACCGCGTGCTCGTGCTCGCGGAGGGACGGGCGCTGCTCGATCGCCAGGTCGAGCTCTCGCGACCTCGCCAGCGCGCGCAGGCCGAGCCACTGCGCCGCGAGCTGCTCGGCGCGCTCGGGGTGCACGAACACTGACCCGTATGCTCGCTTCCGGTCCGCCGCCAGCGGTGGTACGGGAAGCGATGCGACACACCTGGCTGCTGCTCGTGCTGCTCGGCTGCTCGGACGACGACGCTCCGGTTCCAGGCCGCGACCTCGACAGTGGGCGCGCCGACGCCAGCCTCGACGCCGGCGGACGCTCGTTGGACAGCGGTGACACGCGCGACCTCGACGCAGGCACTTGCACGCTCGTCGGCCAGGTCGCGTCGCGCGTCGGTGCGGGAGCCGCCGATTGCGGCACGCTGTCGCTGAACCCGGCGACCGGCGACGGCGAAACGGCCTATCGCGCCGTACGAGCTTGCGTGCTGGAGGCGCTGGCGAGCGGCGCGCCGTTCCATGCGATCAAGCAGGAGCAGGGCATCGACTCGCTCGTGACCAGCGCCTTCGTGCGCGAGCGCCAGGGTGGCGACGTCGGGCTGCTCTACGGCGACCAGGGCTTCGGCAGCGCCACCGTCTTCGAGCAGCGCTGCGCCACGCTACGCGAGACCACCCGCTGCGAACCCGCGCAGCGCCAGCTCTGCCTGACCTGCGAGGGCACGACCGAGCCCAAGCTGCTCTGCCGCTCGCGTTAAACTCGCCAGCGCTCGAACGTGTAGCGCACGCCGTTCTCTTCGTGCGGGCCGTCGCTCTCCACGCGCGTGAACGCCGTGCGGAAGTCGGGCAGGTGCGTGTCGCAGTCGAACGTGGCGTGCACCTGCGTCAGCACCACCTCTTCGCAGCCCGGGTGCGCGAGCGCTTGCTTGTAGATCTCGCCGCCCCCGATCACGAACACGCGCGCCACGTCGGTGCGCCCCTCCAGCAGCTGCAGCGCAATCGACAGCGACGGCGCGGCCAGCGCGTTCTCGACCTCGAACCCGGGCGTACGCGACAGCACCACGTTCACGCGGCCGCGCAGCGGGCGAAACTTGGGCAGGATCGACTCGTAGGTCTTGCGCCCCATCAGCACGGCGTTTTGCTGTCCCTCGGGCGCCTCGCTGGTGACTCGCTTGAAGTGCGCCATCTCGGCCGGCAGCTTCCAGGGCAAGCCGCCCGCACGACCGATGCCCAGCTGCTGATCCGCGGCGACGACGAGCGCGAACTTGCGCGTGGTCAAACCGAGACCGCGAGCTTGATGAACGGATGGTGCTGGTAGTCGTGCAGCTGGATGTCGTCGAAGCCGAGCTCCAGCAGCGGCTTGTCGGCGAGCGTCACGCGCGGCAGCGGGTAGGGCTCGCGCGTCAGCTGCAGCTTCAGGCCTTCGATGTGGTTCAGGTAGATGTGGGCGTCGCCGAGCGTGTGCACGAACACGCCGGGCGTGAGCTTGCACTCCTGCGCCACCATCATCAGCAACAGCGCGTACGACGCGATGTTGAACGGCACGCCGAGCCCGATGTCCGCCGAGCGCTGATACAGCTGCAGGTCGAGGCGGCCCTTGTTCACGTAGAACTGGAACAGCAGGTGGCATGGCGGCAGCGCCATGTGCGGCACGTCGGCCACGTTCCACGCGTTGACGAGGATCCGGCGTGAGGTCGGGTCGGTCTTGATCTGGTGGATCGCCTGGGCGAGCTGATCGATGCCCTCGCCCTGGCGTGGTCCGACCTCTCGGGTGTCGCGCGCGTGCTGCTTGAACGGGGCGCCCCAGGAGCGCCACTGATGACCATAGATTGGCCCGAGCTCACCATTCGCATCCGCCCACGCATCCCAGATCGGCGTGTGCTGGGCGAGGTCATCCTGGACGTTGGTACTGCCCCGCAAGAACCAGAGCAGCTCACGGGCGACGCCGGCGAACAACACCTTCTTGGTGGTCAGCAGCGGGAAGCCCTGGCGCAGGTCGTAGCGCGACTGCGCACCGAAGATGGACAGGGTGCCGGTCCCCGTCCGGTCGTCGCGGCGCTCCCCCTCGTCGAGCACCCGCTGCACCAGCTCGTGATATTGCTTCACGGCGCTTTTTTAGCATCGAGGGGACGTGCCACGCACTCGCCCTCTGGGTCCGCGGTTACCTCGTCCCGCAGGGAGTCCTGGTGCGCCAGCCAGGCCGCACGAATGTCCGCGGGAACACCATGCTTTTCCAGAGTGCTCTCCAGGATGCGCCGGCGCCGGGCGAACTGGCCGCCCATGATCGGATGCTTTTTGTGCGCCTCCCGCAGATCGCGCCCACCGTAGGCGATGGCCGCGCCCAGGAACGCCGCCGCATGCTCGTACTCGAAGCGCTTGGTGCGCTCTTTGTTCGCACGCTGGAAAAAGAAGCCAATCATGGTGTCCGCGAAGATGCGGTCGACGAACTCGTCGATGATCCCACGCAACACGGGCTCGCCACCGAGCTGCTCGAAGTACGTCATGATCCGCCTCCGATACCGGGGTATACCCGGGAACCCAAGCTCCTGCTAAGAAGCCGCCCTCAGAGAGGAAAGCCACACATGCCGACGTTCAAAGCCCCCCTGCGCGACTTCCGTTTCCTGCTCGGCGAGGTGTTCCAGGCCTCGTCGCAGTACGAATCGTGGGGCTTCCCGGATGCGAGTCCCGACGTCGTCGACGCGGTGCTCGCCGAGGGCGCCAAGTTCGCCGAGGGCGTGCTCGCGCCCATCAACGAGAAGGGCGACGAGCACGGCACGAAGTGGAACGACGGCGACGTCACCACGGCGCCCGGCTTCAAGCAGGCCTACAAGCAGTTCGTCGAGGGGCAGTGGGGCGCGGTCGGCGCCAACCCGGAGTTCGGCGGACAGGGCCTGCCGGAGAGCGTCGAGCTCGCGATCAACGAGATGGCGCACGCGGCGTGCATGGCGTTCCGCATGTGTCCGGGCCTGACGCTCGGCGCCATCCACGCCATCGAGGCGCACGGCACCGGCGAGCAGAAGGCGACCTACCTACCCAAGCTGATCTCGGGCGAGTGGACCGGCACCATGTGCCTCACCGAGGCGCACGCGGGCTCGGACGTCGGCATCATCACGACGCAGGCCAAGCCGAACGACGACGGCTCGTTCAACATCAACGGCGGCAAGATCTTCATCAGCTACGGCGAGCACGACCTGACGCCGAACATCATCCACCTGGTGCTCGCGCGCCTGCCCGGTGCGGTGAAGGGGCCCAAGGGCATCAGCCTGTTCATCGTGCCCAAGTTCCTGCTCCAGGACGACGGCTCGCTCGACACGAAGAAGAACGGCGTGCTGTGCACGTCGATCGAGCACAAGATGGGCATCAAGGCATCGCCCACCTGCGTGCTCAGCTTCGAGGACGCCAAGGGCTTCCTGATTGGACCGCCCCACGGCGGCATGGCCGCGATGTTCACCATGATGAACTACGCGCGCCTCGACGTCGGTCAGCAGGGCCTGGCGCAGGGCGAGCGCGCGCTGCAGGGCGCGGCCGCGTACACGCTGGACCGCCTGCAGATGCGCGCGGCCAGCGGCGCCAAGAACCCGGAGAAGGTCGCCGACCCGATCGTCGCGCACGCGGACATCCGCCGCATGCTGCTCACGATCAAGAGCCTGGTCGAAGGCTCGCGCGCGCTGGCGATGTTCGCCGCCACGCAGCTCGACAAGAAGCACCACCCGGATGCCGCCGAGCGCCGCAAGGCCGACGACATGCTGGCGTTCCTGATCCCGATCGTGAAGGGCTTCCTCACCGAGGCGGGCTTCGAGGCGGCGCACTGGGGAGTGCAGAGCTTTGGCGGTCACGGCTACATCCGCGAGAGCGGCATGGAGCAGTACATGCGCGACGCGCGCATCACCTCGATCTACGAGGGCACCAACACCATCCAGGCCAACGACCTCCTGCGCCGCAAGGTGATCGGCTCGGGCGGCGCGCTGCTCAACAACTTCCTGGGCGAGGTCGACGCGCTCACCAAGGAGCTCAAGGGCAGCCAGCTCGGCTACCAGGCCGACGCGCTGGAGGCGCTGCGCGGAGAGTGGGAGGAGATCTCCAGCGACATCGCCAAGCGCGCCGCCAACAACGCGGACGAGGCCGCGGGCGCCGCGTTCGATTACCTGATGTACGCGGGCTACGTGTCGGTCGGCTACTTCTGGGCGCGCATGTCCAAGGTCGCGCTCGCTTCGCTCGGCAAGAGCGCCAGCGACGACGCGTTCTACCGCGCCAAGCTGCAGACCGCGCAGTTCTACTTCGACCGCATCCTGCCGCGCACCCGCACGCTCGCCATCACCTTGCGCACCAGCAGCAAGAGCTTGATGGAGATCGCGGACGACGCGTTCGTGCTCTGAGCGACCGTATGTCCGCCGCGCTGGCGTCCTTCGAGGCCATGCGTCCTCGGCTGCTGCGAATCGCGTTCCGCATGCTGGGCACGATGCAGGACGCCGAGGACGTGGTGCAGGACGCCTACCTGCGCTGGCACGCCACCGACCATGACGCCGTGCAGTCGCCCGAGGCGCTGCTGGTGAAGGCGGTCGTGCGGCTGTCGATCGACAAGCGGCGCAGGCTGGAGACCGAGCGCGCCAGCTACCACGGCAGCTGGTTGCCCGAGCCCTGGCTGGGCGACGGCAGCACGGAGCCGGTGCAGCTCGACGAGCTCGGCTACGCGGCGACGGTGTTGCTGGAGCGACTGAGCTCCGAGGAGCGCGCGGCGTTCCTGCTGCGCGAGGTGTTCGACCTCGACTACCCGCTGATCGCGGACGCGCTGGAGAAGAGCGAGCCCGCATGCCGCAAGCTGGTGCAGCGCGCCAAGGAGCGCCTCGGCAACGCGGAGATCAAGCAGACCGCGAGCGTGCACGACCGGCGCGCGTTGCTGCACGAGGTGATCAAGCTGACGCGCGCGGAGAGCCCCGAGCAGCTCGCGGCGCTGCTGGTACCCGCGATGAAGCTGGTGAGCGACGGCGGCGGCAAGATCTTCGCGGCTCGCTACGTGCTCGAGGGCGCGCAACGCAACGCGCGCACGCTGTGGCGCTTCGTGCACAAGGCGGGCGACGCGGCGGTGCTAAAGCTTTTCGAGCTGCGCGGCGAGCCGGTGCTGCTGATCTTCTTCGGCGCCAACCTGTACGCCGCCAGCTTCATCGACGTGAGCGCGGGCCAGATCGGCACGATGTACTTGCTGCTGAACCCGGACAAGCTGCAGCGACTCGAGCAAATGCTCGGGCGTTAGTCACAACGGACGCGGGTCGTGGGTCTTGGCTGTGGAACCCAGCAGCGGAGGCACACCATGAAGATTCTCGTCGTCGGCGGCACTGGACTCATCGGCACCAAGCTCGTGCGCAAGCTGCGCGAGCACGGCCACGAAGCGCTCGCGGCCTCGCGCAACACCGGCGTCAACGTGGCCACCGGCGAGGGCCTCGCGGACGCCATCCACGGCGTGGAGGTCGTGGTCGACGTGACCCAGGCGCCGTCGTTCGCGGAGCAGGCCGTGCACGACTTCTTTCAGAGCTCCACCAAGAACCTGCTCGCCGCGGGCATCAAGGCGGGCGTAAAGCACCTGCTCGCGCTGTCGGTCGTCGGCACCGCGCGCCTGCAGGAGAGCGGCTACTTCCGCGGCAAGATCGTGCAAGAGGAGCTGATCAAGGCGGGCAAGCTCCCGTACACGCTCGTGCAGGCGACGCAGTTCTTCGAATTCGTGCCCGCGATCCTGGCGGCGTCGACGGTGGGCGAAGAGCTGCACGTGCCGCCCGCGCTGATCCAGCCGATGTCGTCCGACGACGTCGCGAGCGCGCTGGGCAAGCTCGCCACCGGCAAGCCGCACAACGGCACGGTGGAGCTCGGTGGCCCCGAGCCGCTCGAGTTGGAGGCGCTGCTGCAGCGTGCGCTGCGTGCGAAGGGCGACAAGCGCAAGGTCAAGGTCGACCCCAAGGCGCGCTACTTCGGCGCGGCGATCTCGGAGCGCACGCTGGTGCCCGGCGCCCACGCCAAGCTCGGAACCGCGCGCTTCGAGGACTACTTGAGCATGTGAGCCGGCGCGGCCTATGGTGATTGTTCCGAGGTGCCCCCCGCCTCGCGCCACTCACCAAGGGCAGATGAAGATGCGCTGGTCAGCAAGCTTACTGTTGGTGATGCTCGCGTGCGGCGACACCGAGTCCGGGCCGAGTGATGCGGGTACCTGCGATCCGCTGGCGGAATTCACGCGTGCGGCGGAGCTACGCGACGTGGTGGCCGCGGGCTCGGCGCCGGACGGAACGCTGTACGTGGTCACACGCCAGGGCAGTGACACGCGCGTGTTCGTGTCCGAGGGCGACACGCTCGTGCGCCGCCGCGTGCTGGGCAGTGGCTTCGGCTTCGGCCTTGGCGAGCTGTCCGACGACACCGTGAGCTTTCAAGACGCGCGGACCTCGCGGCTGGTCTTCCAGAGCATGGGCGACTACGCCGTGCGCATGGCGCTGGTGCACGACGACGCCAAGACCTTTTACGACGCGGTCACCAGCAAGACCGAGCTCACCGTGCAGCCCGAGAGCGCGGCGTTCGCGCGCCCCGTGCGCAACTTGCCGGGTGAGGTGGTGCTGGAGTACGCGGCCATCACGCCGGATCAGCAGCAGCTGATCGTCACGCGCCCCAAGGACGACTGGACCATGAAGGACTTTCGCCTGTTCCTCGGTCGCGACGACCAGCTGCAGGAGCTCGCGATCACCAACGCCGCCGTCAACGCGTTCGCGCGCTTCGACTTCGTGCTCAACGGCCTGGAGGGCACTGTGATCGTCGGCAACCCGACGCTGTCCCCCGGCACCGCCTCCGTGGTGCGCCACGACAACGGCGAGTGGCCGCTCACGCTGTTGCCCACGGGCTCCGGCGTGCCCGGCGGCTGGCGCATCTACTGCCTCTGATGGCGCTACTCCTCGACGTGCTTCTTCAAGCGGGTGAGGGCGTCGTCCCAGTGGCGGTGGATCACGTCGAGGCAGCGGCGTAGCTCGTCGAGCTGGGCGCTCTTCACCTCGTAGTGCCGCTCTCGGCCGGTCTTGGAGGCGCGGACCAGGCCGGCGCGCTCCAGCACGCCGAGGTGCTTGCTGACGGCCTGTCGGCTGATCTCGGTGCCCTCGGTCAGCGCCGCGATCGAGAGCTGCCCGGAGCTGCCGATGCGCGCCATCAACGCCAGCCGCGTCTCGTCGCCGAGCGCGGCGAACAGAGGCGCGGAGCGGCGCAGCGTCGCATCAAGCCTCGACATACTTCGCCAGGTTCTCGAACTGTTCCTGCCAGCCGCCGACGTTGTCCTCGTACGCCTTGGCGCGGTCCTTCAGCTTCACGCGGTCGAAGTCGGTCTCGGTGACGGTGACGCGCGTGCCGCCGGCGACGTCTTCGAGCGTGAACGTCACCAGCGTGGTCTGGTCGCGATCCTCTCGCTCGGGGTTCTCACCCCCCGGAAACCAGCGCCACGCGAACGTGGTCTCGGGCTGCATGGTCTCGATGTAGACCGGGAAGTGAATGCCCGCGTAGTCGGGGTGGGTGGTCACCATGTGCAGAGATGCACCCGGCGTGAACTCGCCGTCGACGGTCACCTCGAACCAGCGCGCGAACTCGCGCACGTCGGTCAGCGCCTTCCACACCCGCGAGCGCGGGGCCTTCATCACCATCGTGCGCTCGATCTGCAGCAGCTCTCGGACGTTCGTCATCAGCAACCTCCTGGTTGCATATTGCAGGGGTCCGGCGCTCGCGCAACTGAAAGGTTGCGTATGACTTTGCATCTCGCCCGGCGTGCCCACGTTCCCTCACGGAGGGACCTCATCATGAGACTGACCACGATTGCCGTGACGCTGCTCGCGCTTGCCGGCTGCCACAAGAGCGACCCCAACACGCCGTCGCCCGAGACCACCGGCATGACCCCGGCCGAGACGCAGGGCGCGGAGAACAGCGCCGGCAGCTACCCCAGCGGTCCGGGTGCGGTCCCCGGCAGCACCGGCGTCGGCGCGACCGGCGTCGAGGACCCCATCGACCAGCCGCCGCCGCCTGATACACCCACGAAGTGAACCCCATCCAGCGCGGCAGCGCGTTCGTCGACTTCACCATCGCGCAGCGCTTGCCCAAGATCGCCGCCGACGTCGGCATGGCCGCGCTGGCGCGCGAGGTCGTGGCGGGCGGACCTATCGAGCTCGATGGGCTGGCGCGGCCCACCGCCTGGTGGTCGTCGTATCTCGACCGCTTGCAGGGAGCGCGCTGGGACGAGCTGCCGTTCTTCGATCTGGAGTTCGTCTTCTACCACTCGATCAACTCGCGAGCGGGCTTCTTCACGCAGGGCACCGACGTGTTCGCGCGCACCCGGGAGGCAGCGCGCGTACACGGCTCCATCCCCACGCGCGACCTCGCGAGTGCCGTCTGGCTCGCGCTGCTCGGGAACGAGGCGGACTACAGCCAGCTGCAGGTCGGCGGCGCGTCGCCCGCGTGGGAGTCGCGGCTGGTGGTCGACGAGCGTGCGCGCCTGCTGCGTGTGCTGGAGAGCGGCGTCGGCACGGTTCACGTGCTGGCCGACAACGCGGGGCCCGAGCTGCATGCGGATCTGGGGCTGGTCGAGGCGTTGCTCGCGCGCGGCGACCGCGTGGTGATCCATGTGAAGCCGTGGCCGATGTTCGTCTCGGATGCGCTGGCCAGCGACGTGCTCGCGAGCGTGCGCGGCCATGCGCACCTCACGCGTGCGCTCGATGATGGCCACTTCGCGATCGTGAGCGATCCGTGCTGGGGCGAGCCTCGTCACTTCGACGCGCTCGAGGCCCCGCTCCTCGCGCAGCTGCGCGACGCGAAGCTGGTGCTCGCGAAGGGCGACCTCAACTACCGACGCTTCGTCGGCGATCGAGCCTGGCCGCTCGACACGCCCGTGGACGAGGCGACCCGGGGCGTGGGCTTCGAGGCGTTCGCGCTGCGCGTGCTGAAGTCCGACGCGCTGGTGGGTGTGTCGCGCGAAGCCGCGAGCCAGCGCGCGCAGGGCTGGCGCACCGACGGTACGCACGCCCTGGTGCAGCGGATCAGCGCAGGCCCTTCTCCTTGATGTAGCGGAGCGTGAACTGGTAGCGGTCGTTGTGGCCCCTGGCGGCCTCGCGGATCACGAACGGCTCCACGACCGCGCCGAGCCCGAACATGCGGCAGGTGGCGGTGTTGACGCTGCGCTGTTCGCACTGATCGCCTTGCGCGATCACCTGCACGCGCCCGCGGATGTCGATACGGTCGCCCAGGATCGACGGCACCATGCGGTAGCTCCAGCGCTGCTCGCGCGCGTCCCACTCGCCGAGCTCGTCCATGGTGACCTTGCCGCCGAAGATCTTCATGACCGGGCCGGGCATGTCCATGGGCTTGGTGAAGCGCAGGTGGCGCCGGATGCCGGTCTTGCGGTCGCCCTCGTTCTTGAGCACGACCATGTCGACGCAGTTGAGCGCCTCGGCGTAGAGCCGACGCGTGTACTCGAGGTTGAAGCACAGCTCGTCCCAGTACGTGTCGACCGAGACCTCGTACCGTTGCTGGAGCGGAAGCTCTTGGGTCACGCCTGTCCTGATTCCCTCAGCGCGGCGACGGTGAGCTTGATGCCCTGCTCGATGTTTACGCGGGGCTCGTAGCCGAAGTCGCGGCGCGCCTTGCCGATGTCGAAGTAGTGGTGGCGGACCATATAGCGCACGGCGAAGCGAGTCAGGCCGTCTTCGGCGTTCAAGGTGCCGCCGCGCAGCGTATCGATGGCTTCCTTGACGGCGGCGATCGCGTACACGAGCGGGTAGGGGGCCGCGGCCACGATCGGCGGCAGGCGCATCTCCGCCAGCACCTTCTTCACGAAGTCGAAGAACACCATCGGCTCGCCGTTGGTGACGAAGTACGCCTGGCC
>JBEVNG010000467.1:0-4176 GCA_040508235.1 Polyangiales bacterium
CTTTGGGCAACGGTGCCGCCAGCTTGGTGGTCAGGTTGGCGAGCAGCTTGCCCTCGATCTCCTTGCGCGTGAGGTCCGACAGCGAGAGCAGGGTCAGCGAGTAGATGATGTCGCCGTAGTTCTCCTCGCCGCATGCGCCCACGCGCTTCTCGAACGCGCTGTCGGTCAGCCAGTACGTCTGGCTCACGAGGTTCACCTCGGTCGGCGTGGTGCCCTGGGTCCCGCCGTCGATCACCGACTCGATGGTCGTGTTGCGCCCCTCCAGGACCTCGGGGTGCGCGAGCAGCTGCTGGGCGAGGAAGTTCTTCAGCGAGCCGCGCAGCTTCTGCTTGCCCTGATCGCTGACCTTGATCGCGCGGGCGGTGGGGCCGGTCTCCAGCCAGTCGTCGCGCGCCACGTCGCCACCGCAGGTGAGCAGCACGCTGTTGGCCACGCGCTTGGGCGCGACCTTTCCGAGATAGCTCTCCGGGCCCTGCTTCTCCGCCAGGTGCACGGGGCTGCCCTGGAGCGTGCTGATCGCCTTGTCGCCGCGTACGTCGCAGCGCTTGACGTCGGAGCACAGGCTGCTCGGTGGAACGCTGCCGAGCGCGGGCAGCGTGGTGTTGCCGCCGCCGCAGCTCAGGCCGAGGAAAAGGATCGCGAACGTGAGCGCGTGATGCACGCTGACGATGTTCGCACGTGTACCCGGGAGCTAGAACTGCAGCTTCATCTGCGGGCCGGTCAGCAGCGGGCTGGTCGACATGTCGAGCGAGAGCTTCTTGCCGTTCTGGAGCTCCCAGCCCAGCCCCGGCTCGTAGGCGTTCTTTGTGTTCACGTAGCGGATGATGCCGCCCACCGTGAGGCCCGCACCTACAAGCTGCAGCATGCCCAGGAACGCGAGCCAGCCGTCGTCGCGCGTCTCGCTCATGGCAGCCCACGGGCCCGCGATGGGCAGGAACAACCAGCGGCCGATGGCGCGGCAGCTGCCACCCCCGCAGTCGTCGTAATAGAGCTCGTCGTCGTAGCGCTCGTCGTCGTCATCGAGCAGCGCCGCGCCGATCAGCGCGGTGAGCACGTACGAGCCGCCGAGGATCGAAGCGCCCGTGATCAACAGCGCGCGACTCGGCCGGCGCGGTCGCGGACCGTACGCGTGCTGATAGGGCTGCTGATAGGGCTGCTGATACTGCTGCTGCGGGTAGGGCTGCTGGTACTGCTGCTGCGGGTAAGGTTGTTGCTGGTAGCCCTGCTGTGGGTAGCCCTGCTGCGGGTAGCCCTGCGGCTGCGCGGGCTGCGTATAACCCTGCTGCGGATACGCTTGCTGGCCGTTGGCGCCGGGAGCCGAGGGGGCCTCTGGCGCACCGGCCGGCGCAGGGGCACCGGGAGGAGGCGCGCTCGGCTGCGGCGGCGGCGCGGCCTGCGCCAACACGCTGCTCGCGCTCGCCAGTGCGAGGCCCACGATGATCGACTGCCACCCCGTTCGAGACCGGTTGCTGTGCATGCGCGAAGACGCTTGCATGCCCCATACCAGTTCGCAATCGTGGACGGGGTGGTCCGATCAGATGGGGTGGGTCTCGCTCTCCGCGGTCACGAGGTCTTCGTACGTCTCGCGACGTCGGATCAGCGTGGCTTCGGAGCCGCTGATCAGCACCTCAGGCGGGCGCGGCACGGCGTTGTACTGGCTGGCCATCACCATGCCGTAGGCACCGGCGCTAAACACGGCGAGCAGATCGTCGCGCTTGACCGGCGGCAGCGCGCGGTGCTCGCCCAGTCGATCGGACGACTCACAGATCGGCCCGACCACGTCAAACAGATCATAGCCAGCCACACGCTGGCGCGGATCGCGGCTGCTCGGCACCTGCGACGGCTGCACCGAGACCGGCCAGATGAAGTGCTCCGCGTCGTACATCGCGGGCCGGATCAGGTGGTGCATGCCGGTGTCGACCACCACCACGTTCCGGTCGCCGCTGCGCTTGGTGTACAGCACGCGCGTCAGCAGCACCCCGGCGTTGGCGCTGATGCGGCGCCCCGGCTCGAACAGCACCTTGCCGCCCGCGGCCTTGAACGGACGCAGCGCCTCCGTGATGGGCCGCGCGTAGTCCTCCCACGACGGCTCGACGTGCTCCGGGTTGCCGTAGTCGGCCATGAAGCCGCCGCCCAGGTTGAGCGTGTCGACCGGCGTGCCCTGGGCCTCCAGCGTCTTCAACATCGCCTGGCCGACGACGATCGCGCGCAGGTACGGCTCCGGCCCATAGATGGGCGAGCCGATGTGCATGTGGATCGCGCGTAGCTCCAGGTGGGGGCTGGCCGCGAAGGTCTTGAACACGCCGGGCACACGCTCGCTGTCGATGCCGAACTTGGTACCGCGCGTGCCGGTGTTGGTCTTGATGTGCGTCTTGGAGTCGCCGACGTCCGGGTTGATCCGGATCGAGACGCGCGCCCGCTTGTTCATCGCGCGCGCGAAGCGCTCGATGGTCTCCAGCTCCTGCTCGCTCTCCACGTTGAAGAAGCCGACGCCGACGCGGATCGCTTCCTCGATCTCGTGGTCCGCCTTGCCCACGCCCGCGAAGCACACGCGCTCCGGCTTCACGCCCGCGCGCAGCGCCCGGTACAGCTCACCGCCGCTGACCACGTCCATGCCGGCACCCAGCCGCGCCAGCAGCTTGAGGATGTGCACGTTGCCGCAGCTCTTGACCGAGTAGCGCAGCTCCGGGTCGAGCTCGGCGAACGCGGCCTGCGCGCCCCTGAGCTGGCCCTCGAAGGCGGCCTGGGAGTAGACGTAGGCGGGCGTCCGCGTGCGCTGGCACAGCTCGGCCAGGCTCACATCCTCGCAAAACAGCTCGCCATCGCGGTATTCGAACGGGGGCATAGAGGGCGCGCACTTTCGCACACCGGCAGTCGCTTTCAAGCGTGGTCACCGGACTGTCTTGCGTACGAGACGGGTCGAAACTAGGCTGCCGGCCATGCGCTTCCACAAGTTGGGCCAGGGTGCCCTGGAGGTGTCCGAGGTCTGTCTCGGCACCATGACCTTCGGACAGCAGAACACGGCCGCCGAGGCGCACCGTCAGCTCGACCTCGCGCTCGCGCGCGGCGTGAACTTCGTCGACGCCGCCGAGATGTACCCGGTGCCGGCGCGCGCCGAGACGCAGGGCCGCACCGAGCAGTTCCTCGGCCAGTGGCTGAAGCAGGGCAAGCGCGAGCGCGTGATCGTCGCCACCAAGATCGCGGGCCCCGGCCGCCCCATCACGCACGTGCGCGGCGGCAAGCTGAACATCACGCGCGAGAACGTGCAGGCCGCGGTGGAGACCAGCCTGGAGCGTCTGCAGACCGACTACATCGATCTGTATCAGATCCACTGGCCGGACCGGTACGTGCCGCTGTTCGGCGGCAGCAGCTACGATCCCTCGCAGGAGCGAGCGGCCACGTCGACCGCCGAGCAGCTGACGGCGATCGGCGAGGTGATCCGCGCGGGCAAGGTGCGCCACTGGGGCGTCAGCAACGAGACCGCCTGGGGCGTGACCGACTGGGTGCGCACCGCGCGTGCGCTGGGGCTACCGCCGCCGATCACGATCCAGAACGCGTACAACCTGATCAACCGCCACTACGAGTACGCGCTCGCCGAGGCGGGCCGACGCGAGGGCGTGGACCTGATCCCCTACAGCCCGCTCGCGTTCGGGCACCTGTCCGGCAAGCACCTGGAGAAGGTCGCCCCCCACTCGCGCATCGCGTTGTTCGAGGGCTTCGGCGCCCGCTACGCGAAGGTGAACGTGCCGGAGGCCGTGGCCGCGTACGCCAAGCTCGCGCGCGAGCACGGCCTCACGCCCACGCAGCTGGCGCTCGCGTTCGTGCGTAGCCGCTGGTTCGTGAAGAGCACCATCATCGGCGCCACCACGGAGGCGCAGCTGGAGGAGAACCTGGCCGCCTTCGACGTCGAGCTCAGCCCGGAGCTGCTGCAGGGCATCGAGCGCATCCACGAGCGCTACCCGAACCCGACCGCCTAACGTTCGTAGGCGATCAGGTCGAGCAGCCGCGCTTCGTGAGAGCTCTTGTTCTCGTACTCATGGGCGACGTCGGCGCGAAAGAAGATGCTGTCGCCGGCCATCAGGTCGTGCTCGGCGCCGCCGACGTTGATGCGCACGGCGCCCTTGAGCACGTAGACCGTCTCGGTGGTGCCCTTGCCGTGCGGCTCGCTGCGCAGCA
>JBEVNG010000486.1:0-15666 GCA_040508235.1 Polyangiales bacterium
ATGGGCCGGCGCGAGATCTCGCGCGCGACCATGCGTGCTGCGGTCCCGAGCTGCTTGGTGAGGATGCGGCTGAGCGTGCCCTGGCCGTAGCTCGGTGGCGCCGCCGGACGCATCGCCTCCGCGGGCGGCAGCAGGATCACGCGCCGGACCGAGATCGCCGAGCCCACGATGCCCGCGATCAAGCTGACGACCACCGCGCTCGCGAATAGGCCCCGGTCGATGTGGAACACCAGGTTCGGCATGCGATAGAAGGTCTGGTACAGCGCGGTCATGTGCCGACCCAGGTACGCGCCCGCGGCGATGCCTCCGATCGCGCCGAGCAGCGTGATGATCAGCGTCAGCTGCAGGTAGTGCAGGCCCACCTCGCGGTCCGAGTAGCCGAGCGCCTTGAGCGTGGCGATCTGCGGTCGGTCGAGCTCGATCAGGCGCGACAGCACCACGTTGAGCAGGAACGCCGCCACGCCGAGGAAGATCAGCGGCGCGATCGTCGCCAGGGTCGAGAGCTGGCCGAGATCCTGGGTCAGGAAGTAGTTCGAGACCTGCCGCGCGCGCGGCTGCGCGCCTAGGCCGCCGTAGTCGTCGAGCATCTCGTCGAGCTTGGGGATCACGTGATCCGGATCCGCGCCCGGCGCGAGGTCGAGCACCAGGTCGTTGAACGACGCGCGCATGTCGAACGCGGCCTCGACGGCGGAGCGCGGCATCCAGAACACCGCGAAGCGCTCGGGGGCCGGGGCCGACGCGCCGTTGGGTACCGCGAGCACGAACTCCGGGCTCATCGCGATGCCGACTACGCGGATGGTGCGCTCGCGACCCTCGACGATCACGCGCAGCGTGCTGCCCGGATGCACGTGGTGCTTCTCGGCGAACAGCTCGATCAGGAGCGCCTCGTCGTCGCGATCCGCGCGCGGCATGCGGCCGTTGAGCAGCTGCAGGCCGTTGAGCGGGGGCGGCCCCTCGTCCGGGATCGAGAGCACGCGGCCCTCGGCCGGCTCGTCGAGCGACTCCAGCGGCACGCGCGCGGTGCCGGATACACGCGTGTAGACGCGCGCCACGCCGGGCAGCGATTCGAACTTGTCGGCGATCGCGAGCGGCGCGCGCTCCAGCTGGGAGAACACGTCGCCGAAGCGCTGCCGGCTGTAATAGATGTCGCGCGACTCGACGATCGACACGTAGGTGCCGCGCAGAGTCACGAAGGCCGCGATGCCCGCCGCGACCACCAGCGAGATGGTGAACACGGCCCCGCGCATGTTCCCGATGTCGCGGAACAGCTTGCGCGTGAGCGCCTTCACCAGGCCAGCTCCGACGGATCCTTGGGCTTGGCGTTGCGCGTCTCGCTCTGGATGCGGCCGTCGCTGAGCGTCAGCACGCGGTCGGCCATCTCGCCGACGGGCGCGTTGTGCGTGATCACGGCGGTGCTGGTGCCGAGCTCGCGGTTGACGCGCCGGATCACCTCCAGCACGCGCACGCCGGTGCGGAAGTCGAGCGCACCGGTGGGCTCGTCGCAGAGCAGGATCTGCGGGCGCTTGGCCACCGCGCGCGCGATCGCCACGCGCTGCTGCTCGCCGCCCGAGAGCTGCGCCGGGAAGTGATCGCGACGCTCCTGCAGGCCCACGAGCTCCAGCGCTTCCTTGGGCGAGAGCGGCTCGTCGACGATGTCCGTGACCAGCGCCACGTTCTCCTCGGCGGTCAGGCTCGGGATCAGGTTGTAGAACTGGAACACGAAGCCGACGTTGTGGCGCCGGTACTGCGTCAGCTCCGCCTCGCCCGCGACGGTGAGGTTGCCGCCGCGATAGAGCACCTCGCCGGTGGTCGGCGTGTCGAGGCCGCCCAGGATGTTCAGCAGCGTGGACTTGCCGCTGCCGGACGCGCCGAGCAGCACCACGAGCTCACCTGGATGCAGCGCGAAGTCGACCTCGTTCAGCGCCCGAACGTCGACCTCGCCCATCTTGTAGACCTTGCTGATGGCTCGCGCCGACAGCACGGGTTCGCGCGGATTTTGTTCGCTCATCGCCATTCGCAGCGTGTTGGTTGTTCCACGTGCGGCGAGGCCAGAGCAAGTCCTCAAGCGTTTGCTTTGATGACCCCGAGCGCTTCCGACACGTGCTTGGTCGCATTGATCTGCGAGTTGAACGCGTGGCGGATGACGCCCTGCTTGTCGATCACGTAGGTGACGCGGCCCGGCAGCAACCCGAAGTTGGCCGGCACGCCGAAGGCGCTGCGCACGACGCCGCCCTTGTCCGACAACAGCGAGAAGGGAAGGTTGTACTTGGCGGCGAACTTCTTGTGCGAGGCCTCGGAGTCGGAGCTGATGCCGAGCACCTCGGCGCCGGCGTCCGTGAACTCCGTGAACTGATCGCGGAACATGCACGCCTCGGCGGTGCAGCCGGGCGTGTCGTCCTTGGGATAGAAGTACACGACCACCGTCTTCTTGCCGCGGAAGCTGGCGAGATGGACGGCCTTGCCGTTCTGGTCATTGAGCGTGAAGTCCGGCGCCTCGGTGCCTGCTTGCAGGCCGGTGCCGGTTCCGATGATCGAGTCGAGTAAGCCCATCGAGTGCCCCCGTAAGACGAGGGTCCTGTCAGCGAACCCTCAGACCTGAACGTGACGGCGCATCTTGCCGAGAGCCTGCTCCTGCAGCTGGCGGATGCGCTCGCGCGACAGGTTGTACTTGTCGCCGATCTCTTTGAGGGTCAACTCGTCTTCGTTGTCGAGGCCGAAGCGCCAGCGCACGATGCGCGCCTCCATCGGCGTGAGCGTCTTCATCAGCTCCTGGAGCTGCTCGGACCAGGTCTTGGTCTCGAGGTCTTCGTGCGGCGAGGGCGTGTCCTCCGCCGGGATGAAGTCGATGAAGCGACGGCCGTCCTCGTCGCCGACGTTGCGGTCGAGCGAGAAGGGGGCCACCGGCGTGCTCTGCTGCAGCTGCTTGAGCTTGTCGGCGCTGACGCCGGTCTCCTTCTCGATCTCCTCGGGCGTGGCCTCGCGGCCGGTCTGCGCCTCGATGGCGCGCGCCACGCGGGCGACGCGCTGATAGGTGTCGAGCATGTGCACCGGCACGCGCACCACGCGCGCCTTGTCGGCCAGCGCGCGGTTGATCGCGTGGCGGATCCACCACGAGGCGTAGGTGCTGAAGCGGTAGCCGCGCGTGTGATCGAAGCGCTCGACGCCCTTGAGCAGGCCGAAGTTGCCCTCCTGGATGAGGTCGATCAGCGGCATGCGGCCGTGGTTGTAGCGGCGCGCGATCGAGACCACGAGGCGCAGGTTCGCGGTCACGAAGCGGTTCTTGGCGTCCTGCTGCGCACGCTGCGCCTTGCGCACGTCGAGCAGGTACTTCTTGAACGCGGCGGTGACCTGGAAGCCACCGACCACCATGTCGCGCTCACTGGTGTTGGTGCCCGAGAGGCGCTCGACGGCCTTGTGCGACTCGGCCACGAAGATGCGATCGGCGTCGAGCTCGCGCATCTTGAGCGCCAGCGGCTCCACCGTCTCGTCCCACTTTTGCTGCTCCTTCTTGAGCAGCGGCTTCTTGTGGGTCTTGGCCAGCTTGCGCAGGTTCTGCAGCTCGGCCGGCAGCTCCTCGAGGTGCTTCTCCAGCACACACTCCAGCGACTCGAACGCCGGGGCGTGGCCGAACAGCACGCGCCAGTAGCCGACCTCCAGCTGGTGGATGCGGCGCGCCGCCTCGAGCTCCTCGTCGGGCGAGAGCACGCGGTGATTGGCCATCTCGCGGAAGTAGCGGCCGAGCATCGAGCGGTCCGTGCGCTCGAGGTCGCTGATCGCCTTGGCCGTGTCCTTCTCGACCTCTTCGAGATCCTCGCGGCTCGGCTCTTCGCGCGGCGCGGCGTCCTCGACCGTCTCTTCCTCGCGCGACTCCGCCGCCGGCGCGGCGGCTAGCTTCTCGGTCTTGTCGCTCTTGGCATCCACCGTCTTGGCAGCTGTTGCAGCTTTGGCCGCAGGCTTGGCTTTGACGACTGTGGCCGCTCGTTCTACGACGCGCGCATCCGCGGTTGCGGTGCGAGCCGTCTGAGCAACTGGCTTGACGCGAGACGTCGACTTTCGCGCGGGCATTTCCATCGACACGGACTCCTCTGCGCTGGGGCGCAGGAAAAAGTGGACGCAGCAAAACCCTGAACGTCCCAGGTTGGGACTCAACTCCGCCGAGCGGACTTTCTTCCGGCGCCGCGAGTGGTTTTTCCACTCACGAGCACACTCCAGGGCAGGCCAAGCGCTGTTGTTCGCGTCGCGCGATGCGACTGTTCCCGGCGAAGTCCGGGTCCAGCGAACGGCCAAACGTTTGGTTTGCCCCCGACACCTAGGGACCAAAGTCCCTCGGCGTCAACTCGGGGCCCGTCCAGTCCGAAGACCGGCGAGCCCCAATGACGCGACAGGATGAAGGAGGGAGGGCCCCCCCGCGCAAGCGAAATCATCCCGGCGCAGGCTTTTTTCTTTAAGCCTGTTTTCCCGTCGGGGCCAGCACGCGCTGTCGTTTTCCTGACAAGCAGGCCTGCTTGTGCCCGCTTCCCCACCGAGATCGCAGGGAATTGCAGGGCACGTCGCATTTCGGGAAAGTCACGGGCTGGGGGCGGTCAGGGGGCGAGCAGTGCCTTCACCACTTCGCTGAGCTCCTTGCCGTCGACTCCGGCCAGCTTGCCCTTGGTCGCGGCGACCACGCGGCCCATGTCGCGGATGGAGCTGGCGCCCAGCTCCTGGATCACGCCGCGCGCGGCGGCCTCGATCTGCTCGCGGCTCGGCGCGGCGGGCAGGTACGTCTCCAACAAGTCCTTCTCGAGCTGCTCTTGCTCGACGAGATCTTCGCGTCCGCCTGCCTTGTATTGTTCGATCGATTCGATTCGTTGTTTGCGCAGCCCACGGATCAAGTCGAACACGGCGGCGTCGTCGAGGTCCTTGCCGCCGTCGACTTCCTTCTGCGTGATTCCCGCGCGAATCGAGCGGATCGTGTTCAAGCGCAGCGCGTCCTTGGCGCGCATCGCGGCCTTCAGATCCTCACCGAGCTGTTCTTTGATGCCCATCCGCTGAGCTATACCGAATTGCACGAGGAGGGCACGCGCCCTCCTCGCCCCGTCGGCGGAGCCGCCAGGGCCCCACTCCTACGCGAGGTTCGCTGCGCTCACGTTGCGGCCCGCTTTCCCCGCTAAGAGACCGATGAGCTGGCAGAAGGAAGTCGACGAGCTGCGTCGCAGGCAGGCCCTGGCGCGCGAGATGGGCGGGCCCGAAAAGGTCGCTCGCCAGCGTTCGCAGGGGAAGCTGACGGTGCGCGAGCGCATCGTGATCCTCGCGGACGGCGGCTCGTTTCGCGAGATCGGCAGCATCGCGGGCAAGGCCAAGTACACGGCGGGGGGCGAGCTGGAGAGCTTTTCGCCGTCCAACTTGTTGGTCGGTCGCGCACGCATCGATGGCCGTCCGGTGGTGTTCTCGGCCGATGACTTCACCGTGCGTGGCGGCGCGGCGGACGGCGCGGTCTGGGACAAGCTCGCGTACGCCGAGCAGATGGCCAACGAGTATCGCCTGCCGCTGATCCGGCTGGTCGACGGCAC
Source organism: Polyangiales bacterium (assembly GCA_040508235.1). Classification (GTDB taxonomy): domain Bacteria; phylum Myxococcota_A; class Polyangia; order Polyangiales; family DASUME01; genus DASUME01. The sequence goes on from JBEVNG010000486.1 coordinate 5,553, forward strand.
CGGCGGTGGCGGCTCCGTGAAGCAGCTCGATACGCCGGATGGACGCACGTACGTGCCGGCGGTGCCGGGCTTTCACTTCGCGGTCGACAACCTGAGCAAGGTACCGATCGTCGGGCTCGCGCTCGGACCGGTGGCGGGACTCGGCGCGGGGCGCGTGGTGATGAGCCACTACAGCGTGATGGTGCGCGGCATGTCGCAGATGTTCGTCGCGGGGCCGCCGGTGGTGGCCGCGCTGGGCGAGAAGGTCGACAAGGAACAGCTCGGCGGCAGCCACATGCAGGGCGCCAACGGCGTGGTCGATGACGTGGTGGAGAGCGAGGAAGAAGCCTACGCGCGAGCGCGCAAGTTCCTCTCGTACCTGCCGTCGTCGGTGTACGAGCTGCCGTCACGCAGCGCGAGCAGCGACGACCCCGCGCGCACCGACGACGCGTTGATCTCCGCGATCCCGCGCGAGTCGCGGCGTACGTACAAGGTGCGGCCCATCCTGGAGAGCGTGCTCGATCGCGGCTCGTTCTTCGAGATGGGCGCCGGCTGGGGCCGCTCGGTGGTGACGGGGCTGGCGCGGCTCGATGGCTGGCCGGTCGCGATCCTCGCCAACGATCCGATGCACCTCGGCGGCGGCATCGGCGCGGACGCCGCGCAGAAGCTGATCCGGCTGGTCGACTTGGCGGAGACGTTCCGGCTGCCGCTGGTTCATTTCGTCGACAACCCGGGCTTCGTGGTCGGCGAGAAGTCCGAGCGCGCGGCCACGCTGCGCCACGGCGCGCGCGCGATCGCGGCCGTGTACCAGTCGAACATCCCGTGCTGCGCGATCATCTTGCGCCGCTGCTACGGGCTCGCCGGCGCCGCGCACATGAACCAGGGCCGGCTGCGCTATCGCTACGCCTGGCCGTCGGGCGACTGGGGCTCGCTGCCGATCGAGGGCGGGCTGGAGGCCGCCTACAAGAGCGAGCTCGCCGCGTCGCCGGACCCCGCCGCCACGCTGGCCGAGATCCGCGCGCGCCTCGACGCCGTGCGCTCGCCGCTGCGCACCGCCGAGGCGTTCCTGGTCGAGGAGATCATCGATCCCCGCGAGACGCGCGGCCTGCTGTGCGAGTTCGCCAACCTGGCCGCGCCGCTACGCTCGCGCGAGCCCAGCCCGCTCCGCTACCGACCCTAACCCGCCTTGCAGAAGCGCTCGACCGCCTGCTGCGGGTCGACCGGGATGCGCACGCGGTGGAGCGGGATCGAGAGCGCGATGTTGCGGAAGAAGCGGCTCAGCGTGAGCGGCTCGCGGACCGCGTCGCGCAGCTGCTTCAGGCGCCCGCAGTGCAGCGCCTTGCGCGCCACCGGCACGCGCTCGTCGGCGCTGGAGCCCGGCAGCGTGTACTTGGCCGCGAACCAGGCGACCGGGAAGATCTTCTCGTGTCCGGGACGTCCGCGGTCGGAGAGCTCCACGCGCGAGGCGAGCGGATCGGCCAGGCCGTACAGGTCGACCACGCTGATGCGCGTGCCCATCAGCAGGCCGATGATGCCGATTGGTCGCATCTCGTAGACCACCGCCACGTCCGGCGGCGCGGCCTTGGGATCGAGCGGCAGCGTGACGCCGTCCGGCTTGTCGACGAGCAGGCCGCCGGCGGCGTCGGGCCACACGATGCGCTTGCAGACGTGGTGCGAGCCCGGCTCCAGCGACTTGAGTCCCTCGGGGCAGCCCTCGGCCATCACGCCCTTGGCCCAGTTCGGGCCGATGTAGAACATGTGGTTGGTGTAGTGCTCGAGCCGCGTCGGGTTGGGAATGCCCGAGCTGTCCGCATACCAGCGGCGCTCGTCGAGGATGCCGCTCTGGTACGACTCGGGCCGCAGATCGCGCGCGGCGTGCACGGCCCAGGCGCCGATCGCGAACACGGGCAGCAGGGCGAGCAGCGCGGACCACCGGCGCTGGAGCCGCACCACCGCGGTGCTGGCGAAGATCGCGAACAGACCGGGCAGCAGCATGCGTCCGTGCATGAAGTCGCCGCCGACGCGCGCGACGTACAGCAGGTGCAGCACGCCGCTGCCGAGCAACAACGTAGGCACCAGCGCGTCGAACCTGCGGCCGTCGCGCAGCGCGAGCCCCACCCGTACCGCGGTCGCCAGCAGCGCCAGACCCACGGGCGGCCACAACATGTACGAGCCGAAGGTGTTCTGGAAGTAGATCCAGCCCTGGTCGAAGCGCGACGCGAACGCCTCCTTCGCGAGCGCCGTGTTGGGCACGATGCAGGCGAAGTAGCCCATGCGGAAGATCTGGTACGTCAGCCCCGGTGCGGAGAAGGCGGCCAGCAGCTGGAAGCGCTCGCGCCAGGTCCAGGGCGGCAACACGATGCCGGCCGCGAGCACCACGCCGTAGAGCGCGTAGTCCGGCCGCACCAGCGGGGCCAGACCGATGAAGGCAGCCAACGCGAGCGCGCGGTTGCGACTGGGGCGCGACGCCGCGGTGAGCAGGGTGGCGGCCAGGAACGCGCCACCCAGGTAGAACATGCCGAGGCCGTTCTCCAGCGCGGAGGTCGCGTAGTCCCAGGCCACCGGGATGCCCGCGTAGCCGATCAGACCGAGCGGCACGATCACGCCGCCGCGCGCGCGTGTGGTGTACGAGGCGGCCAGCGCGGCCGCGATCATGCCGAGGCCGCTGAAGAACAGGGAGAGCACCCAGGCGGCGTCGAACAGATCGGCACCGAGCTCGCCGGCCGCCCACAGCACGAACACCCAGCCCGCGCTGGTGACCGCCTCGACGCGCTCCCCGATGTTGAAGACGAAGCCGTTGCCCTGCATCAGCTGGTGCACGACGCGCAGGTTGATCAGGCCGTCATCCCCGGCCCAGCGGCGGCCGTAGCCGGCGTACAAGAAGGCGACCACGACCGCGAAGACGAGCCCGGAACCGATCGCAGGGAGCAGCCATGTGGGCCGTACGGGGGCGGCGGCCGGTGCGTCTTTCTCCATCGAGTGCGTGCCTATAGCGCAGGCCAGGGGCCGGCACAGTCAGCCTCTAGAGATACAGGCACAGCCAGTGCACGCCCGTGTCGCAGAGGCAGTTGGCGCTGCCGCCGCCGGGACCTTCCCAGACGCAGGTCTGCCCGGCGCTCACCTTGCCGCCGTTGCAGAGCTCCCAGTCCGGCAGGGCGGGCAGGCCAAGCGGGATCTCCGGGGCGATCTCGGGGCAGCCCTCGGGGCTGTCGTCGGTCAGCACGTAGCAGCTGTGCGGCTCGCCGCTGGGGCAGGTCTTGGACTCGCCGCTGGGTACGCTGGCGTCGCCGCGCGGCCTCGGGGTGCTGGCGTCGGCGCGGATGCTGGCGTCCGTGCGCCCGGCATCGCGGCGGCCGGCGTCGCGTCCGCCGTCGCGCTCTTCCAGCTCGGCTTCGCCCGTGCCGACCGTGTTGGCCGCGCAGGCCGGGAGGAGCAGCGCGGCGGTGAGCCATTTCCAAGAAGGAGACATCGAGGCGCGCAGCATAGCTCGCGCGCTCAGCGACCGGACTGACCCGACAAGCCGCTTGGGTGTTCTCCACGGCCACTCGCGGTGTGGGGGACTACAGGGAGCCATCAGCGAGTAGATACGGAGCGTCGTCCGTCACTGCCGATGAGAGCTGAGATACCCGTCTTTCGTTACGGCCTCAGGCGAGCGCGCGGCGCTCCTCGGGAGCCAGCGTCTGCACCGTCGCCCTTGGCCGACCTCGCTCGTCGAAGTAGGGCGATGGCTTCCAGCCTCGCGCGAGCGCCCAGCCGCCGAGCAGGCGGAAGCCGCGGCCCAGCAGGCTGGCCGGCCAGGTCTGGTGCACGTACGCCGGCACGTCGCCCCGCGCGAACTTGCCCTGCACGTGCGCGATCGGCTCGCCAGTGGCGGCATCGAGCGCGGCGCGATCCCAGAACGCGACCGGGATGCCGACGAACGGCATCTTGGCGCCGAACGTGTTGCCCACCGGTGTGCGGCAACACGCGACGTACCAGCGATGCATGCCTTTCTCGCTCAGGCGCACGCACCGCAGCTGCTCGCCGGCGTCGAAGCTCACGCGCTTGGGCATGGTCTGATAAAGGTCGCTGCCGCCAAACGCGTTCAGGAGGTCGGCGGAGCCGAGGTAGCGCGCGTACGCCTGGCAGTCGTCGCAGTAGCAGACGCCGCGGGTGCCGTTGTCGCGCGTGACGTCGCGCGCGAGGCCGCGCACGGTGCCACAGCGGCAGCGCAAGGCGATGTCGTGGGTCATGCGCCGAGGTTAGCGGCGGCATGCACGCGTGCACGCAGCGTCTCGCGCTCGGCGCGGTCGATCACCCTGGGCTCGATCACGGGACGTCCGCTCGCGTCGAAGAAGGGCGACGGCTTGGCGCGGCCACCCAGGTAGGTGCGCACGAGGTGGCTGGCGAACGCGGGCAGGAACTTGCCGAATGGCACCTTGGGGTGCGCGCCCTTGGGCACCCCGCCGGCGGCGTAGCGGCCCATCATGCGCATGCGCGGCGGGCCGAGGTCCTCGTCGCGCGTGCGGCCGTCGGCCGCGTGGTCCATGCAGGCGTGCACCAGGATCACCACGGGCAGGCTCGCGTTGACGGAGTTGCCGAGCGGCGTGTTGCAGCAGCCCGCATAGAAACGATGCAGGCCCTTGGGGCTGAGCCGCACGCAGCGCAGGTGCTCCTGGCCGGCGCTCAGCTTGATCTGCGCAGGCGCGAAGATGCAGCCGTCGGTGCCGCCGCGCTCGTCGAGCACGCCCGGCGTACCGAGGTGCAGCGCGTAGATCTGGCAGTCGTCGCAGTAGCAGATTGCGCGGCTGTCGGCGGCGGGCGTGACGTGCTCGGCACTACCTCGCACCGCACCACAGCGACAACGCAGAGAGACCGTTCGCGCCATGCCTGCACGCTAACACGATGCTCGCGCGGGGCACGTGCGGATCAACGCGCGGCGGGCACCGTGCCGGCGGGGGCCGGTTGGGGTGCGATCGCCGCCGCCTCGCGCTCCTGCTGCACACGCTTGCGCAGCGCGCGCAGCATCATCACCTGCGTGGCCGCAGCCAGGCCGTGGCCCATCGACGGATCGATGCCGGCGATCTTCTCCACCAGCCAGCTGCTCTTGGTGACGTCGAACTGCGAGTAGCCCACCACGATGCCCTCGCCGGTGGCCAGGCGCGGCGTGATGAAGCGCCAGCGGCCACCCTTGAGCGCGCCGTTGGTGGCGTCGATCGAGACCAGCTCCGGCTCGCTGGTCATGGTCATCTCGCCCTTGGTGCCGACCAGGGGCAGGTTCACGCCCCACTCGAAGGTCTTGGTCTTGCCCTCGGTCTTGGTGACGCGCGTGTAGCTGCCCTGCACCAGGCTCTTGCCGAAGGTGTCCGGGTCCGTCATCACGCGGTTGAGCTCCTGCGGGGTGGCGCCACCGCGGCCGATCACCGACAGCTTGCCGAGCCCGGTCGGCGTCAGCTCCATGGTGAGCAGGTCCGCACGCTCCAGGATCGGCTTGAGCTTCTCCAGGTCGAGCTTGGGTGCGTCGAAGGGCACGCTCGCGGGCAGCGTCACCGTCGAGCCGGCCTGGCGCTCGGCCTCGCGCTTGGTGCCGAGCATCATCACGTGCGCGAGCGCGATGTTGATCGAGCGGTTGATGCTGCGCGCCGCGGCGTCGAGCTTCTTCATCACGTAGTTGGCGTCGCGCATGTCGATGCGCAGGCCGAGCGACACGAAGCTGCGGTTCTTGCCCGCCGGCAACACGCGCCACATCAGCCGGCCCTCGCCGAGCTGGCCACGCTCGCTCTTGATGCTGATGCGGTAGCCCTGCTCCGGCTTGCCCTTGGGCGGAGCCAGGATGGTCATCCGGTTCTCACCTTCGAGAAACAGCACACCCGCGGTCTGCCAGGTCCACTTGTAGGCGTTCTGGGTCGGGCTCTCCGACAGCATCTGCACGCTGTCGAGGGTGCGCATGAACTTGGGGTACTCCGCAGGGTGCGAGATTACGCTCGCGACCCGCTCCACCGGCGCGTCCACGTAGCCTGCCACCAGCACGGCGGGCAGGATGTCGCCCTGTGCGAATTCCACCAGGGAGATCGGTCCGCGCTCCATCAGGGGCGCGAGCACCGCGCGTTCCTTGTCATCGAGGGTATCGAGCCGTTGCTGCTTGGCATCGGTCTTGGGATCGGGTGCGGCCCATGCAGGTTGGGCGGGGGAAGCTGCCCACAGGGCAGAAGCCAGTAGCGCAATCAGTCCCGACAGCGAACGTTTGGGTATCACGGGCCCTCCGACGCCAGCCCGGGGCTGGTTGTTCAAGGATGCCACTCGCCGTCGGGCTTGACCCCTAAGCGACCAACTCATACAAACGGCGCGCCTAGCTGGCGGCCTTCGCCGAGGATCGGAAACCATGAAGATCTTTATCGACACCGGGGACCTGAACGAGATCAAGGAAGCCGCGGCGATGGGCGTCGTCGACGGCGTCACCACCAACCCCTCGCTGGTCGCCAAGACCGGCAAGTCGCTGCCCGCGCTGATCTCCGCCATCTGTGAGATCATCGACGGCCCGATCAGCGCCGAGGTCACCGCGGTCGACGCCGAGGGCATCCTGAAGGAAGGCCGCGTGCTGGCCAAGATCCACCCGAACGTCGTGGTGAAGGTCCCGCTGATCGCCGAGGGCATCAAGGCCGTCAAGGCGTTCACGCAGGAGGGCATCAAGACCAACGTCACGCTGTGCTTCAGCCCCACGCAGGGTCTGCTCGCGGCCAAGGCCGGCGCCACGTACATCAGCCCGTTCATCGGCCGTGTCGACGACATCGCGGGCGACGGCATGGATCTGATCAAGCAGCTGGTCACCATCTACAAGAACTACGACTTCAAGACGCAGGTGCTCGCGGCCAGCATCCGTCACCCGGTGCACGTCGTGCAGGCGGCCATGGTCGGCGCGCACGTCGGCACGCTGCCGTTCAAGGTCATCCAGCAGCTGCTCAAGCACCCGCTCACCGACAGCGGTCTCGCGACGTTCCTGGCGGATGCCAAGAAGATCCCGACGGCCTGAGCTCGCGCTGCTGATCGTCGCGCTGCTGTTCGCGGCGCCCGTGCGCGCGGAGCTCTCGGGCGCCACGGACGGGCGCGCGCTGATCGGCATCGACGGTCGCTACGGCGGCGCGTTGATGATCGACCTGTGGGGCCTGCGCGGCAGGTGGCGCCCGGGTGCGGCCTTTGGGCTGGGTGCGCTGTCGGAGAACGACTCGGCCAGCTCGCGGCTGTTCTCGCCGCTGGCGCTGTCGATGGCCTTCGTGCCCTGGCCGGACGGCTCGAGCCCGTTCGTGGTGGGCCGGGTCGGCGGCTACCTGGGCGCGGAGAAGGGCGGCTTCATCGGCGGGCTCTACGCCGGGGGTGCGCTGGGCTACGGCATCGGCCTCGGGGAGGGCGCCACCGTGCGGCTCGGCGTCGACCTCTGGGGCCTGATCGGTGAGCGCGGCGGATTCTTCCTCGGGCCGGCGCTGGGCCTCGGCTTCTAGCGCGCCCGCACGATTACCGGCCGGTCATCGGGGGATGACCAATCCTCGGTCGTAGCTCGTGTATTTGCGGAAAGCTTCGCATAGAGTGCGGCGGTTCCTTCCTTCGCCTCGAGGTTTCTCGTATGCCCCGCTGCGGTCGGCCCCCGCTGATCGGTCTGTGTGTGTTCGCGCTGTCGTTCGTCGCCTGCGCGCCCGAGCTAGAGCGCTTGCCCAAGCCGCGCAGTGCGCGCGGGTCGCTCGGCGAAGAGGTGTACAAGGCGGTCTGTCGGCGCGTGGCTGGCACCGAGATGCCGCTCGACGTCACGGGGGCGCGCAGCGACGCGATCTGCCTCGGCGACGGGGGCATGGTGCAGCAGGCGCTCAGCAGCGAGGCCGAGCTGCCGACGCGGCTGATGGTGTTCGCACGGCGGCGCGCGGAGATCGTGCGCGCGGTCGACGACTGGCTACCGGAGAACCTGGGCGACGAGCTGGAGCAGCTGTTCCGCGGCCTGTTGCCGTACTACGACCCGCCCGAAGAGCGCGTGCAGCAGGCGACGCGCGCGCTGGCCGAGGTGATGCGCTCGCTGGCGTCCACCGATCCGCGCGCGCTGTCCGGGCTCGCGCGCATCGCGCAGAAGGGCGTGCTGCCGCGGGAAGGGGCGCTCGGCATCACGCGCGCGCCGCTGGCCGTGAGCGGATTGCGCGACATGGGGCGCTCGCTGCTGCCGCTGACGCAGGACGTGCCCGAGGTGGCGGCGCACTTCAACACCTTCCTCGACGGCCTCGCGCTCGAGCTGGCCACCATCGATCCGGACGACAAGCCGGACTCGGACATCGAGCGACTCAAGCGCCTGCTCAACCGCGACAACGCCGACTTCGGCACGGGCACGCCGCTCTACACCAGCGTGCGCGACACGCGTGGCTTGCCGGTGCCGCTGCGCAGCGGAGGCGCGCTGCCCGCGCCGTTCGTCGACGCGAACAACGATGGCCTGGCCGACGCGAACGGCAGCTTGCTCGCGACGCAGCCCGGGTTGGTGGCACCCACGCCGTTCCCGGTGCTCGGTGAGCCCACGACCGCACGCGACGTGCACGGGCGCGCGCTGGCTGGCGACAAGCCCATCTACGAGACCGCCGACGCGGACGTGACGCTGCTGGCGGGCCTGCTGCGCGAGCTGGGCAAGGTCGCGGGCGACGCCAAGCTGACCGACGACATGAGCCTGGTGGTGCCGTCGATCATCGGCAAGCACGTGCCGAGCGCGCGCACCTACGAGAAGTACAACTTCCAGTACCTGGCGCCCGAGACGCGCACCAACCCGCTGCTCGACCTGGTGCACGCGTCGACCGCGCTGCTCGATCGCGACGTGCTGCCCGCATCGATGGCGCTGACGCAGAACCTGTTCACGCAGCAGGAGCCGGCGCTGGCGGAGGCGACCGCGCCGCTGGTCGCGCTGGAGCGCATCTCGCGACCGGATAACGATCCGTATCCGAGCGCGAAGCTGCCCGCCAAGGCGACGTTCTGGGACGAGATGTTGTTCGAGGCCGAGAAGCTCTCGCGCCGTCGCAACGCAGCCAACGGCGAAACGCTGCTGGAGGCGCTCCTGCGCGCGGCGCTCGGCTACGGCCGCAACCTCGCCAAGCCGGGCGCACCCATCGAGCAGATCGTCGACCCGGCGTTGTTGCGCCACCAGGGTGTGGTGATCGCGTCGCTGATGCGCTTCAAGGACGACTGGCGCTCCAACCCCAAGGGCCAGTCGGAGCGCACGCCGGACGAGCCCGTGGTGCTCGGCGGCTTCCGCACCATCGTCGACCGCACGCAGCCGGACTCGCCGGTGACCTGTGGCAAGGACGGCTGCGGTGGCCTGATCGCCGGCACGCCGTTCGAGCGCTGGAAGCAGCCCAACCAGAACTGCATGATCCAGCGGCTCGGCCGCCCGATCAGCGGACGCGACTGCGGGCAGGCGGCCAACCAGAGCATCTTCCAGCGCTCGATGGGGCTGATCGCGGAGATGGCCGGGCGCTCGCAGTGCAACAAGGCGATCTCGATCGGCGACCTGCTCGACTACGCGGTGCTGGAGGACCCGTGCACCGGTCAGTACCCGGACGGCTCGCCCGAGTGCGAGGCGCTGCGCCGTCAGCAGCGCGCCGAGCGCGACAACAGCATCCGCTCGGCCGAGCAGTCGGTGTTCGACGACTACACCTGCACCGGCACCGGCGAGTGCGCCAAGTACCAGGACGAGTACCCGGCGGCGTTCGTCGATCCGGACGGCGTGGGCATGGGCGTGGCGGCCAGCATCCAGGCCTGCCACCTGCTCAACCTTCCGGATGTAGGGCGCACGTTCGGGGCCGCGGTTACGCACGAGTTCCAGCTCGACATCCCGAACCCGTGGGTGCGCCGCTACCTGGAAGACGTGGCGCGCGCGGGTGATCACGACGGCGACGGCACGGCGGATCTGCCGGCCTGCGCGGCGGGCTTCAAGATCGACGATCCGACCGTCCCGCCGCCATGCATCACCGAGTCGGCGAGCCTGTCGCGCGACCTGTACACGGACATGCCCATCACGGTGGACACGCTCGGCGAGCTGGTGGAGTTCCTGCTCGACGACTCCACCCTGTTCAGCAACGACCAGGACACCGCGGACCTGCGGCCGGACGTGCGCTCGCTGTCGCGCGTGTTGTTCGCG
>JBEVNG010000138.1:0-6707 GCA_040508235.1 Polyangiales bacterium
CGCCCGCCGGGAAGCGGGCGATTCGTGTCGTACCGGACGCTTCAGAGGTTGAGCTTGCGCTCGATGGCTTCGACGGCGTTGACCACGGCTGGGTCCTCGCTGCGAATCAGGCCGTCGATCTTGCGCACCGCGCTCATCACCGTGGTGTGGTCCTTGCCGCCGAAGCGGTCTCCCAGCTCGGGGAAGCTGGTGCCGAGGCGCTGGCGGCACAGGTACATCGCGACCATGCGCGGGAAGCTGACGGCGCGGTGGCGGCGGTGCGACTTCAGGTCGGCGAGGCGGATGCTGTAGTAGTCGCAGACCGCGCGCTGGATGTCCTCGACGGTGGTCGCGTTCTCGGACTTGGGCAGCACGCCGCGCAAGGCTTCCTTGGCGAACTCGAGGTCGATGGCGCGCGTGGCGAGCTCGGCCTTCACGGCCAGCCGCAGCAGCGTGCCCTCCAGCTCGCGCACGTTGCTCTTCACGACCTGGGCGAGGAACAGCGCGACATCGTCGGCCAGCGTGATGTGCTCTTGCTGCGCCTTCGCCTTCAAGATGGCGATGCGCGTGTCGAGCTCCGGCGCCTGGATGTCCGCGACCAGGCCCCACTGGAAGCGGCTGATCAGGCGCTCTTCCATCTCCGGGATCTGCTGCGGGTACACATCGGACGTGACCACGATCTGACGGTCCGCGTGGTAGAGCGAGTTGAACGTGTGGAAGAACTCTTCCTGCGTCTGCTCGCGACCTGCCAGGAACTGGATGTCGTCCATCAAGAGGACGTCGCAGCCGTTGCGGTAGCGCTCGCGGAACTCGTTGATGCGGTGGTTCTGCAGCGCCCAGATGAACTCGTTGGTGAAGCGCTCGGCGGAGACGAACAGCACACGCAGGTTCGGGTTGTCGCCGAGGCCGCGATGGCCGACCGCATTCACGAGGTGGGTCTTGCCCAGACCCACGCCACCGTAGATGAAGAGCGGGTTGTAGCGCTTCTGGCGTGACGACGCGGCCGCGACCGCCGCGGCATGCGCGAGCTGGTTCGATGGACCGACGACGAAGTTGTCGAAGGTGTAGCGAGGATTCAGGCCCGAGCCGGGCGTAGCGTATGGACCTGCGGGCTGCGCGCTGGGCGAAGCCATCGAGGGAGCTGCCATCGGCGGCGGCGGAGTGCTGGGTCGAGGAGCGGGGGGCGGCGGCTCACTGCGTGCGTTCACACGCGGGCGCGCTGCATCCGAAACGCTGAAGTCGACACGCATCGAATCCGGGGCGCCACTCACTCGCAGGGCATTCAGCACCAGGTCGAGGTAGTGGGTCTGCAGCCAGTCCGCGTAGAACTTGTTCGGCACCTTGAGAGTCAGCGTCGCGTCGGCTTCCCGTTCCCCCGAACGGTCCACTGTCAGCGGCGACAACCAGGTGTCGAAGTTCTCTGCGGACAGCTTGCCCTTCAGCTCCTGCAGGGCGCGTTCCCACAGGTCATCCATGCCGAATTCTCCTTGCATACAGAATAGATAGACGGGTGGTCCACAGGCTTTCCACAGCCCGGATCACGCTTCGCAAATGCCATGCTGGAATGTCGTCCGCACCCACGTGCACGTCGTGACGACGTGATGATGTGCGCTTCGCTCCGAGGCCTCGCCCCCGCCCCAACGAACGGAGCGCGACGCTAGCAAACCACCTGGTCGGAGTCTATGGGACGCGCTGCTCATTTTTGAAGACTCTCGGAATGACGTTCGAATTCAGATCTGATTTTCATGTGAGTGGCTGTCTCGACGCGCGAGGTGAAGCGCTCACATGCGTCCCGGATACCTACGTAGGCTCGCTCACGTGATGCCGCATCGTACGCGCCTCGGCACGCGTGCGTCGCCCCTTCGACGTTCCCAATCCGCGCGCTCGCTGATTTTTTGTGTTCGTGGTCAGCGCTGCTAAACCGGGCTGCCCGGGGGTCCTGTCCGTGCGCGTTCGCAGTCGCTTGCTCATCGGTACATGGCTCGCGCTGATCGCGCTCTCCGGCGCGCGCGTCGCCCGCGCCGATCGTGCGGTGCCGCAGTCTCGGATCGAGTCGGCGCGCGGCATGGCGCTCGGCACCGGCGTGCGCGCGGCGGGCGCTTCGACGCAAGCACAGGCGGACAACCCCGCGAACCTCGTGCTCGGCGGCCTCTACCACATCGAGAGCTTTGTCGGCTACGACCCGACGTTCAAGCGGACGGCCTGGGGCGCGGCCATCGCCGACTCGATCACGAGCAGGTTGGCCGCGGGGGCGAGCGCGCGAATCCTCTTTGGCGACAACGACGCCGGCGAGAACAAGGGCTGGGAGGCCAAGCTCGGCCTGGGCTTCCCGATCATCGACATCCTCTCGGTCGGCATCTCGGGGCGCTACTCCAACATCCGCATCGCGGATCCACGCGCGTATCCGGACCGCCCGCCGCCCATGGAAGTGAACGCGCAGCCGGATCAGGAGTTTCGGCTCAAGCACTTCACGCTCGATGCCGCCGCCACGCTGCGCCCGATCCCGGGCCTGGCCATCGCGGCGCTCGGCTACAACCTGATCGACACCAAGAGCAAGCTCGCGCCGATGACCGTCGGCGGCGGCCTCGCGTACACGTACGGCACGCTGACGATCGGCGGCGACGTGCTGGTCGACCTCAACAAGCACGACATGTTCCCGGGCACGCGCCTCACCGCCGGTGGGGGTGTCGAGTACCTGGCGGGCAACATCCTGCCGCTGCGCATCGGCTACGCGTACGACCAGGGGCGCAAACAGAGCTACGTAACCGGTGGTACGGGCTACGTGGATCCGCGTTTTGCAATCCAGATCAGCATCCGCCAGAGCGTGAGTCAGGGCAGCGAGACCTCGCTGTTCTTCTCGGCCTCCGTGTTCGTGCAGTAGTTTGCAGCGCGGGAACTTCCGGATTCGAGGGCTGTCGGATCCGGTGTGTCGATCGCCATCACGTTCCCTGCCGTCATGCCGCGGCTGCCCGCCGCTCGCCCCAACGCAGTGCGCACGATGCTAGACGCCGAAGAACGCGAGCTGGTGCACAGGCTGAAGCTGCGGGACGAAGCCGCCTTCAGCGCGTTCGTGCTGCGCTACCAGGAGCGCGTGTTTCGCCTGCTGCTGCGCATGCTCGGCGACCGCGCCGAGGCGGAGGATCTGGCGCAGGAGGTGTTCATCAGCATCTTCAAGGCGATCGATGGCTTCCGCGGCGACTCGCAGCTGTCCACCTGGGTGTACCGGGTGGCGGCGAACCACTGCCGCAATCGCATCAAGTACCTCACGCGTCGGCGTCGGCAGCTGACCGAGGGCTACGACGAGCAGGGCGACGATCACCTGGTGTCGGCGGCTCATCACGGCCGCACCGACGCGCCGGATCAGCTGATCGAGGCGAAGCAGACCGAGAGCCTGTTGCAGGCGGGCCTGCTGTCGCTCGACGACGAGCAGCGTGAGCTGATCGTGCTGCGCGAGGTCGAGCACCTGAGCTACGAAGAGATCATGGCGATCACCGGGCTGCCGGAGGGCACCGTGAAGAGCAGGCTGTTCCGTGCGCGCGCGGGCCTGCGTGAGTACATCGAGCGCGCCGAGCGAGGCCGCAAGCGATGAACAGCGCGGAGGCGCGTCGCGTGTTCGATGCCGCGGTCGACGGCGAGCTCGACGACGAGGCGCGCGGCGCGTTCGAGCAGGCGCTGGCGAGCGATACGGAGCTGGCGGCCGAGTTCGAGCGCCATCGTTCGCTGTTCGGCAAGGGCTGGGAGCGCGAGGACGTGAACGTCGACCTGCTGGCGGGGGTGCAGCACAAGCTGCGCGCGCGTAGTGGTGGGCGCTTCTACCGCGACCGCTTCGCCGAGCGCAGCCACCTGCGCGGGCTGAACGTGATGGTGTTGTTGTCGGCTGCGTTCTTGATCGCGGTCGCGCTGTGGTTCGCGTATCAGCTGCTCTGACGCAGCGAGCGCACGAACGCGATGCCCAGTCCGACCAGCGAGAGCGTGTGCGCCAGCCCGCGCACGTAGAGCACCGCGCGTGCGTCTCCGCGGGGGTCGAGGATCTGAACCGCCAGCAGGCCACGCGACGCGGCGTAGCCGAGCGCCGCCACGTGCAGCACGGCGCCGAGGGCCAGCGCGACGCTCATCGCGCGGCCTCCACCACCCCAGAGCGCGCACAGGGCGAGCACACAGCCCTGCGCGAACGCGAACGTTCGCAGCTGCGCGATCGGCCCGACCAGCACGCCGAGGTGCAGCGGCGAGTCCGGGGGCTGCAAGGCGAGTAGCTCCCAGATCGCTGCCAGCGCGGCGAGGAACCAGAGCGAGATTCCGAGCCGGAACAGCGAGCGCGCGTCGGGGGCCATCGCTCGGCTTTATAGCGGGGTTTTGGCCAGCGGACGATCCGGACGCCCTGCGCTATAAGCGGGCTCATGCTCGACCTGCGCTACGTCCTGGACAATCTCGATGAGGTCCGCACCGCCCTCGCTCGTCGCAGCAAGAACGCCGTCGCGGGGCTGGCGCGTATCGAGGAGCTGGGCGAGGAGCGCAAGAAGGCGATCCGGGAGCTGGAGTCGGTGCTGCGCGAGCGCAACGCCGCCAGCGAGGCGATGGCCAAGATCGCCGACAAGAAGAGCGACGAGTTCCAGCAGCGCCGTGAGTCGCTGCGCGCGCTCGGCGACAAGGCCAAGGAGCTGGAGGCGGCCGAGAAGAAGGCCCAGGCCGAGGTCGAGGAAGCGCTCCTGTCGGTGCCCAACGTGCCGTGGCCGGAGATCCCGGACGGCGCGGGCGACGGCGACAATCGCTTCGTGCGCGAGTGGGGCGAGAAGCCCGCGTTCTCGTTCACGCCCAAGGATCACGTCGATGTGGGCGGGCCGCTGGGTATGTTCGAGTTCGAGCGTGCCACCAAGATCACGGGCGCGCGCTTCAACGTGCTGCGCGGCCGCGGCTCGCAGCTCGAGCGCTCGCTGATGATGTTCATGCTCGACCTGCACACGCGCGAGCACGGCTACACCGAGATGTGGCCGCCGGCGCTGGTCAACAGCGACTCGCTGCGCGGCACCGGGCAGCTGCCCAAGTTCGAGGGTGATCAGTTCAAGATCGCCAACGAGGTCGGCGAAGGCGACGAGGCGCGCGTGACGCTCTACCTCTCGCCCACCTCCGAGGTGCAGCTGACCAACCTGCACCGCGACGAGATCCTCGACGGCGGCAGCCTGCCCATCCGCTACACGGCGTACTCGCAGTGCTTCCGCTCGGAGGCCGGCAGCTACGGGCGCGACACGCGCGGCATCTTCCGCCAGCGTCAGTTCGACAAGGTCGAGCTGGTGAACTTCGTGGAGCCGGAGCAGGGCCTGGCCACGCTGGAGGAGCTGACCAAGCACGCGGAGACCGTGCTGCAGAAGCTCGGCCTGCACTACCGCGTGATGGAGCTGTGCGCGGGGGACCTCGGCGCGGGCTCGCGCAAGACCTACGACATCGAGGTCTGGCTGCCGGGGCAGAACGCGTACCGCGAGATCTCCAGCTGCTCGTGGTTCGCCGACTTCCAGGCGCGCCGCGCCAAGATTCGCTTCCGCAAGGCCAAGGGCGACAAGCCGCAGCTGGTGCACACGCTGAACGGCTCGGGGCTCGCGATCGGGCGCACGCTGATCGCGCTGCTGGAGCAGAACCAGCAGGCGGACGGCAGCGTGAAGGTGCCCGAGGTGCTGCGGCCCTACATGGGCGGCCTCGACGTGATCCGCTGACATGGAGCAAGGCCGTCGCCTCGCCGAGCTGACCACGCTGAAGCTCGGCGGGCCGGCTCGCTACTTCGAGTCCGCGCGCGACCGTACGCAGCTCGTGGAGGCGCTGGCGTGGGCGCGCGCGCAGGGCGAGGCGGTGCACGTGCTTGGCGGCGGCAGCAACCTGCTGGTGGGCGACGAGGGCGTGTCCGGCTTGGTGCTGCAGGTGGCTACGCGCGGCATCGCGCTCGCCGTCGAGGGCGCGCACGGCGTGCTGACCGTGCAGGCCGGCGAGGTCTGGGACGACGTGGTGTCGCTGGCGATCGACGAGGGGCTGGCCGGCATCGAGTGCCTGACCGGCATCCCGGGCTCCACGGGCGCGACGCCGATCCAGAACGTCGGCGCGTACGGGCAAGAGGTCGCCGAGGTGATCGACGAGGTCGAGGTGCTGGAGCGCGCGACCGGTGCGGTGCGCTGGATGCGCGCGGACGAGTGCGGCTTCGCGTATCGCGACAGTCGCTTCAAGCGCTCGCGTGACTTCGTGGTGCTGGCGGTGCGCTTGCGTCTGCGGCGGGACGGCGTGCCGACGCTGCGTTACCCCGAGCTGGTGCGCGCCGTCGGCGACCAGGCATCGCTGCACGAGGTGCGGAGCGCGGTGCGTGCGCTGCGTGCGAGCAAGGGCATGCTGCTCGAGGAAGGCTTCGTGCCGAGCGCGGGCTCGTTCTTCACGAACCCCGTGCTGCCGCGCGATCAGGCCGAGCGACTGCCCGAGATGCCGCGCTTCGACGCGGGCGACGCCGTGAAGCTGTCGGCGGCGTGGCTGATCGAGCACGCGGGCTTCGCCAAGGGCACGCGTCGCGGCGACGTGGGCATCTCGGACAAGCACAGCCTCGCGCTGGTGAACCACGGCGGAACGAGCGCGCAGCTGCTGGCGTTCGCCCAGGAGATCCAGGCCGCGGTCAGCGCGACCTTCGGCGTCCGGCTCGAGCGCGAGCCGGGTGGGTGGGCGCAGAACGCCGAGTCGCGCCACGCGCCGCCCCGGACCAG
>JBEVNG010000534.1:0-7325 GCA_040508235.1 Polyangiales bacterium
GCATGAGCGGCATCATCGGCATCGGTGCACCCGCGTCGTCGGGCACGCTGGCGTCCTTGGGAGCGGGCTCGGCCGCGTCACGCGCGCTGGCATCACGAGGCGCGGCGTCGCGTTGTTGCGGAGCCGCGGAGCTCGCGTCACGTCGCCCCGCGTCGCGCGGAGTCGGTTCCTCTCCCTCGTCGCGCTCCGCGGCCGCGCCTTCGTCGTCTTCGGGCACCTCATCATCGCGCTCGGCGGGAGGCGCCTTCTCGCCCTCGCAGGCGGCGAGCAGGAACAATGTGAAGCCGAGCATTCGAGCTGGGGACATGGAGACCTCGCAGGCAGGGGTGTCTCGAGAACGAACCAGGACCGCGCCAGCCGGCAGGGATTCGGCCGCTGAGCGCCTGCGACGAAGGACTGCAGGCGAGGAACAAGGAGTGACGCGCGTGACCCGTTCGTGCGGACCTGCTCCTCCGAGCCGGAATGAACGCACGATCCCCCGCGCTCCTGCTCGCGCTCGCGCTGACCGCCTGCGGCGACAGCTCCACCGCACCGACCGAGCAGGAGCGAGACCCCGCACGAGGAGGCCGTGAGGATGCCTCGACGCGTCGCGACGATGCCGCGGCTCCGCGCGATGCGGCGCCGTCCGCGCAGGACGCCGCCCGCACGGAGACGCCAACGAGCGAGCGCGACAGCGGAACGCCCGCCGTGGAGAGTCCTCCCAGCGAGCCTGCGGACATCGAGGCCGCGGCCGACGAGCGCGTCGACAATCCGTTCGCGGACGCAAAGGGCTACGTGAACCCCGAGTGGCGCGCGAAGGCGATGGCCGAGCCCGGCGGCGAGCGCATCGCCAACACTCCCACCGCGGTGTGGCTCGATCGCCGCGCCGCCATCGAGGGCACGTCGAACAGCCTCTCCAACGGTGAGATGGGCCTCGCCGATCACCTGGATGCCGCGCTCGCCCAGGGCGCCGACTACGCGCAGTTCGTGATCTACAACCTGCCGGGACGCGACTGCTCCGCGCTGGCGAGCAACGGCGAGCTCGGCCCGGACGAGCTGCCCGCGTACAAGAGCGAGTACATCGATCCGATCGTCGCGATCATGGGCGACGCGAAGTATCGGTCGCTGCGCATCATCAACGTGATCGAGGTCGACTCGCTGCCCAACCTGGTTACCAACCTCGACGTCGAGAAGTGCGCGCGGATGAAGGCCAACGGCGCGTACGTCGAGGGCGTCGCGTATGCGCTCAACAAGCTCGGCGCGCTGCCCAACGTGTACAACTACGTCGACGCCGGCCACCACGGCTGGCTCGGCTGGCCCGACAACCTCGGCCCCTCGGCCGAGCTGTTCGCCGAGACCGCTCGCCGCGCGGGCCTGCGCACGGTGCACGGGTTCATCACCAACAGCGCCAACTACTCGGCGCTGAAGGAGCCGTTCTTCGACGCGCAGACCGCGCTCGGCGGCAGCTCCGTGCGCATGGCCAAGTGGGTCGACTTCAACGACTACGTCGATGAGCTCTCGTTCGCGCAGGCCTTCCGGAGCAAGCTGGTCGCGCTCGGCTTCGACGCCTCGATCGGCATGCTGATCGACACCTCACGCAACGGCTGGGGTGGCAGCGCGCGCCCCCAGGCCAAGAGCAGCGCGCAGGACGCGAACACGTTCGTCGAGCAGTCGCGCGTCGACCGCCGCGTGCACGCCGGCAACTGGTGCAACCAGGCCGGCGCCGGCCTGGGCGAGCGGCCGCGCGCCGCTCCCGAGGCAGGCATCGACGCCTACGTCTGGATCAAGCCGCCGGGCGAGTCGGACGGCGCAAGCAAGCAGATCGAGAACATGGACGGCAAGGGCTTCGATCGCATGTGCGACCCGAGCTACGGCGGCAACGCGCGCAACGGCAACAGCGCCACCGGCGCACTGCCCGACGCGCCGCTCTCCGGGGCCTGGTTCTCCGCGCAGTTCCGGGAGCTGATGCAGAACGCGTTTCCCGCGCTGTGACTCAGCCCGCGGAGCCGGTGATCGCGCCCGAGACCGAGACGCTGGCCTCGAACGAGATGCGGATGGAGGCGCTGGCGTTGATGATGCCGGCGGCGGACTCGGCGGCGCAGGCGGCGGCGGAGAGGCCGATGTCGCCGACGGCCTGGGGCACGTCATCGGCGGCGCGCAGGAGCAGCTTGCCGCTGCCGACGAGGCGACCGAGCTTGGCGCGCGTGGCGAGCACCGCGCCGCCGGCTCCCTCGATGGCGCCACGCACGCGAGCCAGGCGCTGTTCGAGGTTGCTGTTGACCGTGCCGCGCACCGTGACGTGGGCCTGGCCGGGCGTGCAGCGCGCCTCGGCATCGAGCCTGGCGTTGCAGGCGGCCTCGCACTGCGCCTCGACGCGCGGCGGGCGCATGGTGCCGGTGCAGCGCGGCTCCACGAACGCGACGCTGCAGTCCCCGCGGCACAGGCCCGCGCAGCTCGCCTGGCCGGAGACCCAGGTGCCACCCACCTGGCAGTCGCCGTTGCACGCGCCGTTGCACTGCCCGACTAGCTCGCCGCCCTCGCACTGGACCTCCAGCTTGCCGGGGTCGACGGTCGCATCACATTGCGCGGCGCAGCTGGCGTACGCATCGACGCGGATGTCGCACTGCGGCGGGGTCGCCTGCACGTCGATGTCGAGCTTGGCCTCGACGCGGATGTCGTTCAGCTCGGCATTGAGCGCGGCCGACGCGGCGGCGCACGCGATGCGCACGTCGGGCTCGCCGCCGGGGCCGGCCATCTGCGCCTCGGGAACGTCGAGGCGACGGCCGATGTCCTGGCAGGCGTCGAGCAACACACCATGCAGGTCCTGCGCGGCGCCCATGAACGAGACCGACGCGGTCAGGAACGACTCCAGCTTGCGCGCGGACGCGCTGGCGCCGAATGAGCCGCCGCAGCGCGTCTGCAGGGCGGTGCGATCCCCGGACGAGCCTGCGCCGGCGAACAGCGGCACGCAGCTGGTGGTTCCGATGACGATGAACGGCAAGAGTGCAAGCGTGCGCCTGGGGATCATGGGCTACGTAGTAGATCGCAGTCGCGCCCGGAGCCCGGAATTACGGCGCCCCGCGCGCGCTTGGCTGCGTGAGGGTTCCCCTAGCGGGTAGGACGTCAGGGAGCGTCGCAGTTGCTCGCGGTCGCCTTCCCGGCGAAGCGCTCCGCCAGCCATGGGATCGCGAGCGAGGGCCCGACCGCGATGCCGAGCGCGTGCTCCGCTGGCAACACGTCCCAGGTGACGTCGGCGCCGAGCGTGCACCAGGTGGTGCGCAGCGTGGCCGCCTGCTCGAACGGCACAATCTCGTCGAGCAGGGAGTGGTACTGGTACACCGGCGCCGACGGCTTGGTCTTGCCGAGCTGCACCTCGCGCAGTCGCGCACGCCATGCGGGGTCCATGAGCAGGTCGCTGGTGGTGTAGTCGTTGAAGCTGGTGAACGAGAAGTCGCCGATCACGGAGCCGAAGCCGTCGAGCGACGAGATGCACAGGGACTCGCCCTTGGGCAGGATCGCGCGGCCGTGCGCGTTCAAGTGTCCGTCGAGATCGAGCTCGGGATAGGCGGCGTCGAGGCCCAGCGCGGCCATCAGCGCGAACGCGACCAACGGCGAGCCGTTCAGGAACTCGGCGGTGGCAGCGAGGTCGCCAGGCACGCCGCCGACGGCGGAGCCCTTCACGTCGAGCTCGGGCGCGTAGCTGGCCGCCAGCTCCGCGGCCCAGCCCGCGGCGCCTCCGCCTTGCGAGTAGCCCATCAAGCCGACCGGCGTGTTGCTGCCGAGCCCGGCGCCGTCGAGTCGCTGCGCGGCGCGCGCGAGGTCGAGCACCGCATGGCCCTCCGAAGGGCCGACCATGTACGTGTGCCGGCCCGGCGTGCCCGAGCCCTCGTAGTCGGTGATCGCCACGGCCCAGCCCTGATCGAGCAGCGTGCGCACGATGTCACCTTCGTAGTCGACGCCGAGCGGCAGCGTGTACGAGGGCGCGCAGCCGTCACCGAGGCCACGCGTGCCGACCGCGTACGACACCAGCGGACGCTCACCCGAGCCGCTCCATGCCTTGGCGGGCACGAGGATGGTGCCGCTCACCGCGTTCGGGCGATCGAGCGCGTCGGTCGACTGGTAGAGCACCTGCCACGCCATCACGTCGTCGTACGGGATCTGGAAGAACGGATCGTTGCTGAACGTGCTGTTTCGGATGCGTAGCAGATCGCCGGGCTGACCGGTGATGGCGGGCGGCTCGTAGAAGGGGTCGTCCTGGGGAGGCGCATAGATGTCCGTCGAGGGGCCGGCGTCGACCGGCTTCGCCGGCGCGGGCTGCTGGCTGGCGAGCCACCACGGGTCGAACTCCGTCTCGCTCGAGTCGGCAGGCGCGCTCTCCGCGCAGGCGACGAGGGTGGCAAACAGGATCGCGAAGCGCGGCTGTCGAGCGCCGCGAAGTAGGTTAGGCATGCGCGTGATGATGGTCGCGCGCGAAGTGCCGCACGGGGCCAAACGAGCGCGTCGCGGGCCATTCACGCTCTACGGCATCGACTCGACGTGTTCCTTCAGCGCCGTGGCCACCGCCTCGAAGCCGTCGCGCACGGCGTCGCCGAACAGCAGCGTCACGGTCGGGTTGAGCGAGCCCTCGATCAGGTCCTCGGTCACGTAGCGCGTGCGACCGTCGGGAAGCGGCTCCAGCCACTGGCAGCGCTCGCCGCTGTTGAGCTCGGGCGTCTCGGTCTCGATGCCCCAGCAGATCTTGTGGCCGGGTTCGATCAGACGGATGTGCTCGGTCTGCTCGATGGTCAGCAGCGGACTCATCTTGACGCTCATGATCATCGGTTCGCCGACCTCTAGCGTCGAGCGCATCGCGACGGTGTACGGGTTCCAGGCCGGGTAGCCCTCCAGGTCGACCAGCACGTCCCAGATCCGCTCGGCGGGCGCGTCGATCTCCGCCTCGGAGCGATACAGCAAGTGCAGCGGGGCGCCGTCGTAGCGGGTGCGGCCGAGCGCGTCGTCGCCCCAGCAGGCCACGCCCTGAAGGTGCCGTGCGCAGGCGTGCGCGCCGCCAACCGCGAGCGCGTAAGGGAGGGTCAGCTCGCGCGGCGTCAGATCTTGCGCGCCATCCTCGCCCCAGCAGTGCACGCCGACGGAGTCGAGTGCGCACACCCCGGCGGCGCCCGCCGCGATCGACGAGGGTTGGTCCAGCACGGGAACTCGGCCGGCGATCGCACCGCCCCAGCAGACCACGGCGTCGCCATCGAGCACGCAGGTGTGGTCGCCGCCCGCGACGAGTGCACTCGGCTGCTCGAGTGTGGGAACGGCGAGCTGTCCCGCGCTGTCGTCGCCCCAGCAGGTAACCTCCCGGTCGAGCAACGCGCAGCTGTGGTGCGCACCTGCCGCGACCGCGACCGCGCCTTGCACTTCGGGGTTCTCGGCTTCGCCCCAGCAGCGTACGCCGCCTTCGCGGGTCACCGCGCACGCGTGCGCTTCGCCGACCGCGATCGACTTGGGGTTGCGTAGATCGCGCGGCACCGCGAGCTGACCGCGACTCGCGTCACCCCAGCAGCGCACGCGCCCACCCGCGACCGCGCAAGTCACGTCGCCACCTGCCGCGATGGCCGTCGGGCCGAGCAACAGCGGCACCCGGGTCTGCCCACGCGAGTCGTCGCCCCAGCAGAGCACGCCGCTGATCGCGGGATCGAGCGAGCAGCCATGCGCCCGGCCGAGCGCCAGTCCGAGCTCGCTCTGCCGCTCTTCCTTCAGGGCTTCCCGCGCACGCGTGGGCGCGTCTTCCCCGGCGGAGCATGCGGACAGGAGAGCGAAGCAAAGCACGCCGTGAAGACGAAGGGACATGGCGTGCTTTACCTCGGGCCCGCGAGAGCGCGTAGTCGAACGTGCTCGCGGGCTAACGGAACGAGCGAGTCGGCTTCAGATGCGCTTGGCGTTCACCGGGATGGCGCCGAACGGTGTCTTCATCTCGCCCGCGAAGGTATCGCCGTCGACCGTCACGTTGAACTCCAGCGTGACGGGGAAGGGCGTGTAGGCCTTTCCGGTGAAGGTCGCTTGATCACCCTTGACCGTGCCCTGCACGTCGACCGATCCCTGCGCACCGGACTGCGTGCCGCTGATCTTACTTCCCTCGACCTTGAAGGAGCCCTTGCCGGTCTGCTTTCCGATCGGCGACTCGACGGTGATCTCCCACTCGCCCGCGAACGTGCCACCCCCGCCGCCTGCCTTCTTGGCGACCTTGGGCTTGTTCTGCTCCTCGGTGAGCGCCTGCATGCGCGCGCGCAGGTACTGACGGATGTCCTCCAGCTCCTCGTCCGGGATCTCCTCGAACTGCGGCATGCCCTGGCTGACGAGCGCGCCGTCGTGCACGATCTTGCGGAACGCTTCCTTGCTGAGCGGGAACGACGAGCCGCGCAGGTCAGGTGCGGCGCCGCCGCCGACCGCGTTCCAGCCATGGCAGACCAGACAACCCGTCATGCCAAACGACGTGGCGCCGCGCGTCTGCTGCTCTGCGTTGTCGACGAATTCGGGATCCGGCGGCGCCTTGAGCGGAGCGGGCTCCTCGCTGGGCAGCGCGTCGTGTCCGTCGAGCGCGAACGTCAGCACGCGGCGCGGCAGACGGTAGTCGGTACGGTACTTGGCGATGCCGGTCGACAGGATGCCGCCGCCCGACGCGCCACTGCCCGTGATCACGGTGACGTACTGCTTGTGATTGATGCTGAACGAGATCGGCGGAGCGACCACCGGCGCGCCGGTCTTGAAGCTCCACACCTCACGACCATCACGCGCGTCGTGCGCGACGAGCTGGCCGTCGATGCGGCCCTGGAACACCAGATTGCCCGCGGTCGCCATCGTGCCACCGGGCCAGTTGCCCGGCAGTCCGACCTTCCAGCGCGGCTTGCGCGCGACCGGGTCCCACGCGGAGAGGAAGCTGCGATGGCCGCCGGGAAGCTCCGGATCGGGCACCATGTTCACCGCCAGGCCGCCGAGCTTGGGCTGCTTGGCGAAGTCGACGCCCTCGTCGCCGATGTACGAGCCACCCTCGATCACCGGGATATACACCAGGCCCGTGCGCGGGCTGTACGACTGCGGCAGCCACGAGTGCGCACCACGCGCGCCGGGCCACAGCTCGAACAGCCCGGGCTTGCCGTTGTAGCGGATGCCCGGGTTCTCGACCGGGCGCCCCTTGTCGTCGATGCTGGTCGCCCAGGTCACCTTCGCGAACGGATCGCCCGACAAGAATTCGCCGGTCGCGCGATCGAGCACGTAGAAGAAGCCGTTCTTCGGCGCCTGCATGATCACTTTGCGCGGCTTGCCGCCGATCTCCAGCGTCGCCAGCGACATGTCCTGCGTGG
>JBEVNG010000066.1:0-4722 GCA_040508235.1 Polyangiales bacterium
TGGCAAGAGGCGCACGAGGGCGCCGCTCTGGAGATGGGCCGCGACGTCCAGCGTGGCGAGCATCGAGACGCCGAGGCCGCCCAAGGTGGCCTCGAGGATCGCGCTCGGCTCGTTGAACACGATCGACTCGCGCAGCGGCGCGGCGAGCTCGCGGCCGGCGCTGTTTCGTAGCGTCCACTGGCGGATGCGGCCCGTGCGCTGCGTGCGCATCACGATGCCGTCGAGCACGGCGAGCGCGGCCGGATCCCGGGGCGGCTTTCGCTCGCGCATGTACGTCGGCGACGCGACGGCGTAGAGGTGGGCCGGTCCCAGCGCGCGCGCCACGACTCCGGACGACAGCTCGATCGCACCGCCGATCGCGACGTCGATGCCCTCCGCGATCAGGTCGACCTGACGGCTCTCGAAGCGAAAATCGGGACGAATTTGCGGATATTTCGCGAGAAAGCGAGGCAGCTCCGGCAGTAAGTACGGGATGCCGAAGTTGAACGGCATGCTCACCTTGAGCACGCCCGCGGGTTGCTCGCGTCGCTGGGAGGCATCCGCGATCGCGGTCTGCAGACCGTGCAGGTTGCCGGCGACCTGCTGCAAGAAGGCCTCGCCGGCCTCGGTCAGCGCGAGCTTGCGTGTCGAGCGCTGGAACAGGCGCGTGCCGAGGTTGCGCTCCAGCATCGCCACGTTGCGACTCACCGCCGCCGGCGTGAGTCCCAGCTTGCGCGCCGCCGCCGAGAAGCTGCGCTCCTCCGCGCTGCGCACGAAGCACTCCAGGTTCGCGAGAGTCTCCATTCGGCTTCAAGTATCGCTTGAAGATGAAGTGACGCACTCCGCTCTTATCGCCAGGCCGTCCAGGCGTCAGGTTGAGCTCATCAAGACGGAGGACATCATGAGCATCGGCATCCTGGGCGCGGGCAACATCGGCAAGGCTTTCGCGAAGACGCTCGCACGCAACGGCATCGAGGCCACGATCGCTAACAGCCGCGGCCCTGAGTCGCTCGCCGCATTCGTACGGGAGCTTCCGGGCATCCGGGCGGGCACGCGTGAAGAAGCCGCCAAGCAAGCCATCGTGCTGGTCGCCGTACCGTGGGCGCAGCTTCCGCAGGCACTCGCGGGCCTCGACCTGAAGGGCAAGGTCGTGATCGACGCCAACAACGCCCTCGACGGCACCACGTTCCAGCCCATCGACCTCGACGGCCGCACCTCGACCGCGGCCTTCGCCGAGCTAGTCCCCGGCGCGCGCGTCGTGAAGGCCTTCAACCACCTGTTCGCCGCGATCCTGGAGCGCGACCCCAAGGCCGACGGCGGCCAGCGCGTGCTCTTCTTGTCAGGCGACGACGCCGAAGCGAAGACGCAAGTGTCCAAGCTGATCGAGCGCCTGCAGTTCTTTCCGATCGACCTTGGCACCCTCCAGCAAGCCGCTCACCTCACACAGTTCCCGGGCGGCCCCCTGCCCGCGCACAACCTCGTGCGCCTCGGCTGATCACTCGACCGTGCCGCCGAGGTACGCGGCGCGGATGCGTTCGTCGGACTTGAGGTCGGCGCTGGTGCCGCTCAGGGCGATCTCGCCGGTGGCCAGGACGTACGCGCGTTGTGCGGTCTCGAGCGCCAGGCGGGTGTTTTGTTCGACCAGCAGGATGGTCATGCCGCCTTCGGCGATGGTGCGGATGGCGGCGAAGATCTCTTGCACCAGCTTGGGCGACAGGCCCAACGACGGCTCGTCGAGCAGGATGATGCGGGGCTCGGCCATCAGGGCGCGGCCGATCGCGAGCATCTGCTGTTCGCCGCCGCTGAGCGTGCCGGCGTCTTGCGTCAGGCGCTCGCCAAGGCGCGGGAACTGCTTCACCACGCGGTCCAGCCTCGCGGCGATGCCGCTGCGCTTGAGGTACGCGCCGAGCTCGAGGTTCTCGCGCACGGTCAAGCCCGTGAACACGCCGCGCCCCTCGGGCACCAGCGCCACGCCCAGCGCAGCGACGCGGTCCGTCGCGTACGAGCTGACCTCTTCCCCAAACACGCGGACGCTGCCGCCCGCCTTCACCAGCCGCGTGATGCCGCGCAAGGTGGAGCTCTTGCCGGCGCCGTTGGCGCCGATCAGCGTGACGATCTCGCCGCGCGCGACCTCCAGCGAGATGCCGCGCACCGCCTGGATGCCGCCGTAGCTCACGGTCAGCTCCGCGATCTCCAGCGCCGCGCTCATGACTCTTTCCCGAGGTAGGCCGCGAGCACGGCGGGGTGCTTCTGCACGTAGTCGGGCGTGCCGGAGGCGATGGTCTCGCCGTGGTCGACGCAGTGCACCTGCTCGCAGGCGCCCATCACCACGCGCATGTTGTGCTCCACCAGCACCACGGCCAGCGAGAACTTGTCGCGCAGCCACTTGATCTGCTCGGTGAGCTTGTCGGCCTCCTGCGAGTTCAGCCCCGCGGCCGGCTCGTCGAGCAACAACACCTTGGGGTCGAGCATCAGCGCACGCGCGATCTCCAGCCGACGCTGCGAGCCGTAGGGCAGCGAAGATGCCTGCTCGCCCTTGAGCTTCACCAAATCGAACAGCTCGAGCAGCTCGTCGGCCCGCCGGTGCAGCGAGCCCTCGTCCTCGAGGTAGAGCTGGCTGCGGAAGAACGCCCCGAACACACCCGAGCGCAGCCGGTGGTGCGCCGGCACGAGCACGTTCTCCGCCACCGTCATGTCCGCGAACAAGCGCACGTTCTGGAACGTGCGTGCGATGCCGGTCAGCGCGATGGTGTGCGGCTTCTTGCCCACGATCGACTGCCCCTTGAAGCGTACGTCGCCACCCTCGGGCCTGTAGTGACCGGTGATGCAGTTGAACAGCGTGGTCTTGCCGGCGCCGTTGGGCCCGATCAGCCCGAAGATCTGACCCTCGAACACGTCGAAGCTGACGCCGCCGATCGCGCGCAGGCCGCCGAACACCTTCTCGACCTTGTCGAGCGCGAGCAGCGGCGTGTTCATGAGCGGGCTCCGAAGAACGGCAGCTTGAGCTCGCGCGTGCCCAGGATTCCCTGCGGCCGGAACAACATCAGCAGGATTAGCACCATGGCGTAGGTGATCAGCCGGTACTCGCTCAGGTCGCGCGTCAGCTCCAGCGTGATGCCCACGAACAACGCGCCCAGCACCGCCCCGCTCACGCTGCCGAGCCCGCCGATGATGATCATCACCACCATGTCGATCGACTTCTCGAACTTGAAGTCGTTGGGCTGGATCGCGCTCTGCAGGTGCGCGAACAGGCCACCCGCCACACCCGCCGAGGCCGCGCTGATCACGAACGCCAGCACCTTGAAGCGTGTGGTGGGGATGCCCGCCGCCTCGGCCGCGATCTCGTCGTCGCGGATCGACTCCAGCGCGCGCCCGTACGAGCTGTGGGTGAAGTTGGCGATCAGCGTGATCACCAGCGTGGCCACGCTCGCGACCCAGAAGAAGTTGGTGTGCACGCTGAGCCCGAGCGGGCGGTCGCCCGAGTAGCCGAGCGCGCCGCCGA
Organism: Polyangiales bacterium; assembly: GCA_040508235.1. Classification (GTDB taxonomy): domain Bacteria; phylum Myxococcota_A; class Polyangia; order Polyangiales; family DASUME01; genus DASUME01. The sequence goes on from JBEVNG010000066.1 coordinate 3,482, forward strand.
GCGCGGGCCAGTTGTTGAAGACCAGGCGGATGATCTCGCCGAAGCCGAGCGTCACGATCGCGAGGTAGTCGCCGCGCAGGTGCAGCGACGGCACCCCCACGAGCACCCCCGCCAGCGCCGCCGTCAGCCCACCAAGCCCCAGCGCGGGCACAAACACGACAGCGACCTCCCACACCGCGAGATCCGTGCGCCCGCCGTACAGCGAGAGCTCCAGCTGCGTCACCACCCAGGCGGCGGTGTACGCGCCCACGGCCATGAAGCCCGCGTGCCCGATCGAGAACTGCCCGGTGGTGCCGTTGATCAGGTTCAGACCCACGGCGAGGATCGCGTTGATGCCGCAGAACAGCAGGATGCGGACGACGTACTCGATGATGGTCGCCTCGAGCACGTAGCCGACGCCCCAGTAGAGCGCCAACAGCAGCAAGGTGACGCCGATGCGCACGGGCCAACGCATGCTCACACCTTCTCGATCTTGGCGCTGCCGAACATGCCTTCGGGCTTCACCAGCAAGACGCCGATCAGGATGGTGAACGTGATCGCGTCGCGATAGTCCGCCGAGATGTAGCCGGCCGTCAGCTGCTCGGCGACGCCGATCAGGATGCCTCCCGCCGCTGCGCCCGCGATGTTGCCGATGCCGCCGAGCACCGCCGCCACGAACGCCTTGAGCCCCACCAGCACGCCCATCAGTGGCTCGATCTTGGCCTGGTCGAGCCCGAACAGGATGCCGCCCGCCGCCGCGAGGGCGGAGCCGATCACGAAGGTGAACGCGATGATGCGATTGGGCGAGATGCCCATCAGCTTGGCCGCGTTCAGGTTCACCGACACCGCGCGCATCGCCTTGCCGGTCCAGGTCTTCTGCACGAGGAAGGTCAGCGCCACCATCAGCACCGCGCTGGTGGCGAAGATCAGCAGCTTGATGTTGGTGACCACCACGCCGCCGAGCTCGTAGCGATGCTCGGGCACGATCATCGGAAACGGCCTGGGGTTCGGCCCGAAGATCAGGATGCCCAGGTTTTGCAGCAGGATCGACACGCCGATCGCGGTGATCAGCGGCGTCATGCGCTTGGCGTTGCGCAGCGGCCTGTAGGCGAAGCGCTCGATCACCACCCCCAGCGCCGCACAGGCCGCCATCGCGATCAGCAGCACCAGCACGGCGCGTCCGTAGCCGAACGCCTCCGGCTGCTTGGCGTCGAAGCCGAGCCAGCGCGCGGCGTAGAAGCTCGCGAACGAGCCCACCATGA
>JBEVNG010000089.1:0-9258 GCA_040508235.1 Polyangiales bacterium
CCATGGTGCTCGCGAGCCAGCTGTGTCTCGTCGCATGCGGTGACGACGAGCCCTCGCGGCAGATCGACAGCGGTGTGCAAGAGACCACGGGCGCCCTGCTGCCGTTCGCGGAGGGCAACTCCTGGACGTACCAGGTCACCGGCGACGGCGAGCAGAGCACCAAGGTCACCACCGTGGGGGCGCTCGAGACCGTGGGCGGCAGCGGCCCGAACGCGAGCAAGCAGGCCTTTCGCGTGGTGACCAGCAAGGGCGAAGACGATCAGACGATCAGCTGGCAGAACGTCGAGGGCGATCGCGTGGTCCGCTATCGGGAGCAGTCGTTCCACGCGAAGACCGGCGGGCTGGAAGCCGAGGAACACTGGGTCCCACACAAGCTGCACATCGACGCCAGCGCGGAGCACGTTGCGCGCGGCGCCTCGTGGCTCGAGGAGTACGAGGAGACGAAGCTCGAAGCCGGCGAAGCCGACGACACGCAGACCCGGCGCGATCCGTGGACCGTCGATGCGGTCGATCAGCAGGTGACGGTGCCCGCGGGCACCTTCCGCGCGATCGTGTTCACCAAGTCGGGCGGCTCCAACCAGAAGGTCTACTGGTACGTGCCCGGCGTCGGGAAGGTCAAGGAGACCGGCGGCCAGACCGAGGAGCTGGTGAGCTACCAGGTTGCTCCTTGAGCGAGCGTGCGCTCCTCCGTTGCTTCCGGGTCGGCTTCGCACTCTGGTCCACGCAGGCACTCGCGCAGAGCACGGATCCAACGGAGCCGAGCGACAGCGCGCCCGCGCTCACGATCCCACGCAAGGAAGGACCGAACAACGTCGAGGCCGGCACGGACGAGGAAGAGATCGCAGTGCCCGGCGATCCCTGGGGCGACAGCGCGTCGGACGGCTTGATCGGCCTGCGCGCGCTGTTCCAGGCCCGCTACATCAGCACGTTCGCCAAGGACAGCCGGAGCGCGCGCGAGAGCTACCGCGTGCGCGAGGACTACCTGGCCCAGCACAACGACGGCTACAGCCTCAACCGCGTATTCCTGCGCATCGGCTCGGACCCCAGCCCGTACGTCGGCTTCAAGGCGGTGCTCGACTTCGCGGAGCTGCTCGACGACGACCCCGAGGACGTCTTGAGGCAGGCCTACGCATCGCTGCGCCCGATCCCCGGCCACCTGGAGTTCGTGGTGGGCATGTTCAAGCTGCCGTTCTCGGTGCTGGAGCTCGATGCCTCCAGTCGCTACGAGCTGAGCGACTTCGGCGCGGCCAACCGGCTCGGCGGCGACCTCGGCTTCGCGGGCCGCGACCTCGGCGTGCAGGTGCTGGCGGCGCCGTTCAAGAAGGCCAAGCGGCTGCGGCTCTCGCTGGGCGCCTTTCGCGGGCACATGAAGGACGAGCACGACTCGCCGGTGGGCGCGCTCGGGGGACGCGCGGAGAGCAAGCCCAACAAGCACTGGCGCTTTGGCGCGGACCTGGTGCAGCACCTCGAGACGGTCACCTACAACCGTGCGTTCGAGCTCTCCGACAACGAAGAGCTGCCCAACCCTCCCAACCCGCTCTACCCGGCGCAAAAGCACTGGGGCAAGGGTCGCGCCTTCAGCGCCGACGTGCGCTACAAGCGCAAGGGCCTGATGCTGCGCGGCGAGGCGCAGTATGGCGACCGCGTCGACCTCGACGAGCGCTACGGCGCCAAGACCTGGTGGGCCGCCTGGGGCCTGTGCGCGTACCGCATCGAGCTACCGCGCAACGTGCGCCTGTTGCCGGCGGTGCGCTTCGAGTGGCTCGACATCGATCGCGAGCACACCGACCGCGGCGTGATGCAGCAGCTCACGCTGGGCACCTCGGTGTTGTTCCTGGAGCGCGTGCGCTTCGTGCTCGATGCCACGCGCGTCCAGGTGCAGGCGAACACGCCGGTGCTCAAGCAACCCAAGCCGCTGCAGCTGCAGCCGTACCTCGCCCTCGACCACTGGCGGGTTACCGCGCAGCTGCAGGTCGAGCTGTGAACGCTCCGCGGGTCCAGCCCGTGAAATCCGCCGCCGTGCGCTAAGCTGCGCGGGCGAATGCCCAAGTACGAGCCGCCCGCCACCAAGATGATTCCGACCGGGATCCAAGGTCTCGATGACGTCCTGCTGGGCGGCATCTTGCCCGTCGGCTTTTATCTGATCCAGGGCGACCCCGGCTCGGGCAAGACCACGCTTGCCCTGCAGTACATCCAGCGGCAGCTGGCCGCCGGAGAGAGCTGCCTGTACGTGTCCCTGACCGAGACACGGGCGGACCTCGACAACGCGTGCCGCTCGCATGGCTGGTCGATCGAGGGCCTCTCGCTGCGCGACCTCACACGCTCGGCGGCCGCGCTGCAGACCGAGGACTCGGTGTTCCACCCGGCGGACACCGAGCTGTCCGAGATCATGAAGGTCGTGCTGGACGACGTGGAGCGGCTGCAGCCCAAGCACGTCGTGTTCGACGGCCTGTCGGAGCTGCGGCTCTTGTCGGGAGAGCCGCTGCGCTACCGGCGCCAGCTGATCTCGCTCAAGGAGTTCTTCGCGCAGCGCGGGGCGACCGTGCTGTTGCTCGACGACCGCAGCTCGGCGATGGCCGGCTTCCAGCCCGAGAGCCTGATGGGCGGCAACATCGTGCTGGAGCGCTACCTGCCCGCCTACGGCCGCGCGCGACGCCGGCTCTACGTGACCAAGGTGCGCGGGGCGAACTTCCGCGAGGGCTACCACGACTACGAGATCGTGACCGGCGGCATCGTCGTGCACACGCGCCTGGTCGCCGGCGAGCACCACGAGCAGTTCGCGCAGGAAGAGCTGCGCGCGAGCGGCATCGCGGAGCTCGACCAGATGCTGTGCGGCGGCCTGCACGCCGGCTCCACCACGCTGTTGCTCGGCCCCGCCGGCTCCGGCAAGTCGACCATCAGCATCCAGTTCGCCGTCAACGCGATGGACCAGGGCGCCAAGGCAGCGGTGTACATCTTCGACGAGGTGCTGCACATCCTGTCGGAGCGCGCGGAGAAGCTCTGCACGAGCAAGCAGGGCGGCTTCAAGGCGTACCGCGACGAGGGCCTGCTCCACATCCAGCAGGTCGATCCCGCGGAGCTCTCGCCGGGCGCGTTCGCGCACGAGGTGCGGCGTATGGTCGACGAGGGCGCGCGCGTGGTGATCATCGACAGCCTCAACGGCTACCTGAACGCGATGCCGGACGAGCGCCTGCTGACGACGCACCTGCACGAGCTGTTCTCGTACCTGAACCAGAAGGGCGTGCTGACCATCATCGTGGTCGCGCAGCACGGCATGATCGTCGGTGCGGGCAGCGCCGCGGACGTCGACATCAGCTACCTGGCGGACTCGGTGCTGCTGTTCCGCTACTTCGAGGCCAAGGGCGAGGTGAGGCAGGCGCTGAGCGTGTTCAAGAAGCGCACGGGCCCGCACGAGCGCACCATCCGCGAGCTGGTGATCGACGGGCGCGGAGTGCACGTGGGCGAGCCGCTGACGCAGTTCCGAGGCGTGATGACCGGCGTACCGCAGTACGAGACCGCGAGCCTGCCCGAGGTTCCCGGTCGCCGCGCGGAGGGCTGATGCTCGAGGCGCAGTCTTCGCTGGAGCGGCGCGTGCTTGTGCTGATGCCGACGCGCAAGGACGCGGAGCGCACGGTGGCGCTGCTGGCCGAGGTCGGCATCGAGGCGAGCTCGTGCGGCGACACGACGGAGCTTTGCCGCGAGCAGCGCCTGGGCGTGGGCGCCATCCTGCTCACCGACGACGCGCTGCTGGCCGATGCCACGGGCCAGCTGGCGGAGGCGATGCGCGAGCAGCCCGCCTGGTCGAACGTGCCGTTCGTGGTGCTCGCGCGCGACGGCAGCAACGAGTACCTCGGGCGCGCGATCTCGGACGCGTTCGGCAACCTGACGGTGATCGAGCGCCCGGTGCGCACGCGCTTCTTGCTCAGCGCCGTGCACAGCGCGCTGCGTGGACGGCAGCACCAGTACCAGATCCGAGATGCGCTGCGGCAACGCGAGCAGCAAACGCAAGAGCTGCTGGTGCAGGAGGAGCGCGCCCGCTTCGCGCTCGCCGCCGGGGGGCTCGGCTCGTGGGATCTCGACCTGCACAGCATGGACATGGAGTGCTCGCAGCTGTGCAAGCTCAACTACGGCAGGCCGCTCGATCAGCCCTTCACCTATGCCCAGCTGCACGAGAGCATCCACGTCGAGGATCGCGAGCGCGTGCGCGAGGCGATCGAGAGCGCGCTCACCACCGGCGCCGACTACGACGTCGAGTACCGCTGCTGCTGGCCCAACGGCGAGACGCACTGGGTGATGGTGCGCGGCCGCGTGGCGTACGACGGCGCGGGCCGACCGCAGCGCATGGCGGGCGTCTCGCTCGACATCAGCGAGCGCAAGGCGATGTACGAGGCGCTGCAAGAGTCCCAGGCGGAGCTGGTGCGGCAGGCCGAGCAGCTGCGCGACGCCGACCGCCGCAAGGACGAGTTCCTGGCCACGCTCGCGCACGAGCTGCGCAACCCGCTGGCGCCGATCCGCACGGGCATGGATCTGCTCGCGGTCAGCGACCCCGAGTCGCAGCGCACGATGGACGTGATCCGCCGCCAGCTCGGCCACATGGTGCGGTTGATCGACGATCTGCTCGACGTCTCGCGCATCACGCGCGGCAAGCTGGAGCTGCGGCGCGCGCCAGTGACGCTGCAGGAGGTCGCGACCACGGCGGTCGAGTCCAGTCGCTCTGTGATCGATCGCGGGGGGCACACGCTGCGGGTCGCGCTGCCGAGCGAGCCCTTGTGGCTCGACGCGGACCTGACGCGGCTGGCGCAGGTGCTCGGCAACCTGCTCAACAATGCGAGCAAGTACACGCCCGCCGGCGGCAACCTGGAGCTGAGCGCGCGCCGCGAGCAGACGTCGGTGGTGATCACGGTGCGCGACGACGGCATCGGCATCCCCGCCGATCAGCTGGAGCACGTGTTCGAGATGTTCGGCCAGGTCAACCGCACGCTCGACCGCGCGCAGGGCGGCCTGGGCATCGGACTGGCGCTGGTGCGTCAGCTGGTCGAGCTGCACGGCGGCACCGTCGCGGCGTCCAGCGAGGGCGACCACGCGGGCACGCTGATCGAAGTGCGGCTGCCGCTCGCACGTGAGCAGCAGGCAGCGCAGCCGGCGGTCGAGCCGCGCACGGACGCGACGCCGCGGCGCGTGCTGGTGGTCGATGACAACGAGGACGCGGCCGAGATGATCGTGCGCGCGCTCCAGCGCGCGGGCCACGAGACCGCGGTCGCCTACGACGGCCCCTCCGCACTGGCGGAGGTCGAGCGCTGGAAGCCGCAGGTGGTCCTGCTCGACATCGGGCTCCCCGGCATGAGCGGCTACGACGTCGCGCGTCAGCTGCGCCAGCACGCCGAGCACGGCGGCCTCGCCCTGATCGCGCTCACCGGCTGGGGCTCGCACGACGACCGCCAGAAGGCCAACGACGCCGGCTTCGACCTGCACCTGACCAAGCCGGTCGACGCCGCCCAGCTGCGCCAGGCGCTGGCCAGCGTGCGGCGCTGATTACTGCGCGGCCTGCGCCATCAGCGTGCCCTCGACGGCGCGCGAGACCGCGATCGTCGTCAGGTGCACGATGTCGTCGACCGAGCTCTCGGGCGCGAGCAGCGCCACCGGCTTGGCGACACCGAGCAGCACCGGGCCGATCAGATCCGCATCGCCGAACGCGCCCATCAGCTTGTAGGCGATGTTGCTGGCGTCGAGGTTCGGGAACACCAGCACGTTCGCCTCGCCGGTGAGCTGGCTGAACGGGTACGCCTTGCGCAGCTGCTCGTTGAGCGCGACATCGGCCCCGATCTCGCCGTCGACGTTGAGGCCAGGCAGGCGCTCCTTCACGAGCCGCGTGGCCTCCGCCATCTTGCGCGAGCTGGCCGCCGGCGCGCTGCCGAAGGTCGAGAACGAGAGCATCGCCACGCGCGGGTCGATGCCGAGGTGGCGCGCCGCCTCCACCGCGTGCTCCGCGACCTCGGCTAGCGTCTCCGCGTCCGGATCGATGTTGAGCGTGGTGTCGGCGAGCAGCTTGACCGTGCGATCCGTGATCGCCACGTGCATGCCGCACGCGCGCTTCACGCCGGGCCGCACGCCGATCACCTCGAGCGCGGGCATGATCGTGTCGATGTAGTTGTGCGTCAGGCCGGAGACCACCGCGTCGGCCTCGCCGTGGCGCACCATCATCATGCCGAAGTACGTGCTGCGGCCCGCGATGGTGCGGATGGCGATCTCGCGCGTGACGCCGCGGCGCTCGCGCAGGCGATGGTAGTCCGCCGCGAAGTCGTTCACGCGCTCGTCCTGGCGCGGGTACACCAGCTCCATGCCGGCGAGCTTGATGCCCGCGCGGGCGGCGGCTTCCTCGATGCGTTCCGGGCGGCCGAGCAGGATCGGCTTGGCGATGCCCTCCTGGCGCAGGATGTCGGCCGCGCGCAGGATCTTTGGCTCGGCGCCCTCGCAGAACACGATCTTCTTGGGCTCGCGCTTGGCGAGCGCCGTCACCGACCACATCAGCTTGCTGGTGGGCGACAGCTTGCGGCGCAGGCTCTCGCGGTACTGCTCCAGGTCGAGCTTCTCGCGCGCGACGCCACTGTCCATGGCCGCCTTGGCGACCGCGGGCGCGACCATGTAGAGCACGCGCTGATCGAACGGCTTGGGGATGATGTAGTCCGGGCCGAACTTGAGCAGCCCGCCGCCGTAGGCTTGCTGCACGCGGTCGGGCACGCCCTGCTGCGTGAGCTCGGCCAGCGCGAGCGCCGCGGCCAGCTTCATCTCCTCGTTGATGCGCGAGGCACCGACGTCGAGCGCGCCGCGAAAGATGTACGGGAACCCGAGGACGTTGTTGACCTGGTTCGGGTAGTCGCTGCGACCGGTGGCGACGATCGCGTCGGGGCGCGCGGCGACCGCGACCTCGTACGGGATCTCCGGGTCCGGATTGGCGAGCGCCAGGATGATCGGACGCGGCGCCATGCGCTTGACCATGTCGGCGGTCACGAGGTTCGCCGTGGCGAGCCCCAGGAACACGTCCGCGTCGACCAGGGCGTCGGCGACCGTGAGCGCCTTCTCGTTGGCGGGGCGCGCGTACTTGGCCTTGAACTCGTTCAGCGAGCCGCGTCCCTCGACGCAGATGCCCTTGGAGTCCGCCATCCAGATGTTCTCGCGGCGCACGCCGAGGCGCAGGAACAGGTCCATGCACGCCACCGCCGCCGCGCCCGCGCCGAGGCACACGATCTTCAGCTCGGGCATGCGCTTCTGCTGCAGCTCCGCCGCGTTCTTGAGCGCCGCCGCGCAGATGATCGCGGTGCCGTGCTGGTCATCGTGGAAGACCGGGATCTTGAGCCGCTCGCGCAGCTTGCGCTCGATCACGAAGCACTCGGGCGCCTTGATGTCCTCGAGGTTGATGCCGCCGAAGGTGGGCTCGAGCGCGCAGATGATCTCGACCAGCTTGTCGGGGTCCTTCTCGTCCAGCTCGATGTCGAACACGTCGATGTCGGCGAACTTCTTGAACAGGACGCCCTTGCCCTCCATCACGGGCTTGGCGGCGAGCGGGCCGATGTCGCCCAGGCCCAGCACGGCCGTGCCGTTGGAGATCACGGCGACCAGGTTGCTGCGTGCGGTGTACTTGGCGACCGCCTCCGGCTCCGCCGCGATCGCGAGGCACGGCTCCGCGACACCCGGCGAGTAAGCGAGCGAGAGATCCCGCTGCGAGGCCACGGGCTTGGTCGGGACCACGGCGATTTTTCCGGGTCGGCCCTGGGCGTGATAAGCGAGCGCGTCTTCTCGAGTACTCATGGAAAAAGCTCCGGCGAGCGGGCGTACCGCGACGGACCGGTCAAGGCAAGCCTCATCGCCAAACGGGCCACGACCCGGTCACGAGCTGGCCGCGCTCGACCTACAGTTGTGGGGCGACCGTAAACATCAGCGCAGCGCGCTGCGAATCGCCCCCACGAAATCGCGGGCGGCGCGGTGGATCTGGTCCTTGAGCGCGCCCTCTCCGCTGCCGCCCCCAAAGCGGGACGGAAACATGACCGCTCGGGCACTGTTCACCAGCGCTCCCCCCCGCTTGGCGTCGAAGCATGCGCGCACGGTGTCGAGCGAGCCGCCCTGCGCGCCGTAGCCCGGCACCAGGAACAGCGCGTGCGGCATGCGCGTGCGCAGCTTGTGGGCCGCCTCGGGCTGGGTCGCGCCGACCACCGCGCCGATGCTGCCGTAGCCGTGGGCGCCGCTATCGTTGAGGTCATTCACCAGGTCGGCGACCAGCTCGTAGTAGGCGCGCCCGTCCTGGGCGAGCGTCGCCTGCGTCACGTCCGCGCCCGGGTTGGAGGTCCGCACGAGCACGAACAGGCCCTTGTCGTTGGCCTTGGCGACCTCGACGAAGGGCGCCAGGCTGTCGGCGCCCATGTACGGCGCGATCGTCAGCGCGTCGGCCTCCCAGGCACGCCGCGGCTGCCTGGCCAGGTAGGCGTCGGCGTAGGCCCGGGAGGTGCTGCCGATGTCGCCGCGCTTGCCGTCGAGCACCACCTGCAGGCCCATCGCGCGCGCGGTCTCGATGCAGCGCTCCAGCGCGCGCATGCCGTACGACCCGTACAGCTCGAAGTACGCCATCTGCGGCTTCACCGCCGGCACCAGCTCGTGCACCGCCTCCAGCGTGAGCAGCGAGTAGGCCTCGATGATGCGCGCGCGCTCCTCCAGCTCGCCCTCGCGACGCAGCCCACACTCGCGCAAGAAGGCGTCCGGGATGTACTCGAGCACCGGATCGAGCCCGACCACGCAGGGTGCGTCGCGCGCGATGATGCCCTCGATCAGACGGTCGGCGAAGCTCATGGCGCGGGTGTACCTGCTGACGATCGGCTTGGCCAGCGGCACAGAGTGGCAAGCCTGGATCCGCGTTCTTCCGTGCTTTCGGCTGGCCCGCTTCCTGCTGAATCCCACGCATGCGAAACGCACTCTGCCTACTGGTCGCGCTCGTCGCGTGCGCAAACGAGGACACCGGCCCCTACGGGCTCCGCCGCGACAGCGACGCGATCGTCGACCCCGGCGAGGCCTATCGTGCCTGCACACGCGACGCGGACTGCCTGCTGGTCAACGTCACGTGCAACGGCTGTTGCGCGCGCGCGGCCATCGCCGCCACGCTGAACGAGCGCTTCGACGAGGAGAAGGAGGCCGCCTGCGACGGCTACCGCGGGGCCATCTGCGACTGCGACTTCGCCAAGATCGCGCCCGCCTGCGTCGCCAACGTGTGCA
>JBEVNG010000136.1:0-5522 GCA_040508235.1 Polyangiales bacterium
CGTCGATCACCAGCACGCTGCCACGGCGTAGCGCGCGGATCTCGCTCTCGCGCGCGTGACCGGGTTGCTCCGCCGCCGCGCAGGCCGGCAGCGTCACGCGCAGCTCGTTGTGCTCGCCGTTCTCGATCGTGATCGCGCCGCCGTGCTCCGCGATCACGCGCTGGCAGATCGACAGCCCGAGCGCGCTGGCGGCCGGACGCGCGCTGGAGTACGGGCGCAGCAGGCTCGCCTTGGCAGGCTCGGAGAGCGGCGCGCCGCTGTCACGCAGCACGATCACCACGTGCTCCAGCTCGTCCGTGTAGAGCTCCACCGAGATGGTGTTGCTCTCCGGGTGGCCCTCCTCGATGCCGTGCGCCATGTGCAGGATCAAGCTCAGCAAGGCCTGGCCGAGCCGGCTCTCGTTGCCCCACACGCGCGGCGTCGCCTGCAGGTCGCGCTTTAGCGACGCGCGCGGGCGCACCTCGTTCAGGGCCAGGCGCAGCGCCGAGTCGAGCACGCGCTCGATGTCGACCAGCTTGCGGCCGTCGTCCTCCGCGCGCGAGAACACGTTAAGGTCGCGCACGATCGTGCGCACCCGCGTGGCCGCCTCGCGCGCGTCCTGCAGCTCCTCCAGCAGCTCGCCAGGGGTGCTCAGCTGCTCGGCCTCGCGCAGCGCCAGCTCCAGGTTGGCGATCACCGACGACAGCGGGTTGTTGACCTCGTGCGCGATCGCCGCCGCCAGGTTGCCGACCGAGGCCATGCGGTCGCTCATGAACAGCTGCGCATCCGCGGTCTTCTTCTCGCTGACATCGCGCTGGATCACCAGCGCACCCGTCACGCTGTTTCCGCTGCGCACCGGCCCGAGGTGGTTCTCGGTCCAGAGCGCGAGCTCCGCGCTGGAGTTGCACAGCTCCAGCGTGTGCGACTCCGCGGCGCCGAACACCGACGTCAGCGCCGCACGCATCTCGCCGTGGTGGACCTCGTCGACCATGTCGAACCAGGTCAACGCGCCGGCGCCGCGCACGGTCGCCTGCGGCGTGCGGTTGATGAAGCGCACGCGACCGCGCACGTCGAGGTGCATGACCACGTCCGGCGCGCCGTCGACCAGCGCACGCCACATCGCCGCTTGATCGCGCGCGAGCCGACGCTGCTGCTCCGCCTCGCGCTCGGCCTGTGCACGCCGACGGTACGCTTGCGCCAGCGCCAGCGCGTGCGCCACCTGATCGGCGAGGCCCTGCGCGAAGCGGTGCAAGCTCGTGTCGGTGCCCTCGTGCGCCACGAACAGCGCGCCCAGCTGCCAGCCCTCGTGCAGCAGCGGCACCACCATCGCGTTCTTCGCGCCCGCACGCAGCAGCGACGCACGCACTGCTTCGTCCGCATCCGCGATCGAGACCGTGCGGCCATCCTGAATCACCGTGCGCAGCCAGCGCTCGTGGCCAAAGAAGTCCGCCAGGCCGCCGACGTCGAGCCGGCGCTCGCTGCCGAGCAGGCGCGCGCGCAGCTGCTGTTCCTCGCACAGGTAGAGCGCTCCCACCGCCCCCTGTCCGGCGTCGAAGCAGGTGTTGAGCGCCGCCATCAGCGCGCCTTCGACGTCGCCCTCCCGCAGCACGGCGTGCGAGATCGCGCGCAGCACGGTCAGCTCGGCGGACAACGCGCTGCAGCGGCGCAGCAGCTCGCCCTCGCCTTCCTGCGTGTTGCTCGGAGGCGCGCTCGCGGGCGCGAGTGGATCGGACAGCTCGTGCAGTTCCTGGAGCGCGCTCTGCATGCGCTGCGCCGCCTCCCACTGCGCGCGCACCAGCTCCACCAGCCGTGCGGGCAAGACCGGCTTGGCGATCACGTCGTCGAAGCCGAGCTCGTGGATGCGCCGCGCGTCGAGGTTGCTGACCAGGCCGGAGAACGCGATCATGCGCAGCGGCTTGCCGTGGGCCAGCGACCGCAGCTTGCGCGCGAGCGCGAAGCCGTCGATGTCCGGCAGCACCAGGTCCTGGATCACCACGTGCGGATGCTCGCTGCTCATCAGCGCCAGGGCCCGCGCTCCATCGCGCGCCACGTGCACGAGGAAGCCCGCGTCGGTCAGTGCCTGGCGCACTTGCTCGCGCGTGGCGCCGTGATCTTCGACCAGCAAGATACTGGGAGTCGGCGCCATTCAGGTCTTCTCGTCGGACAGCCCCAGGTGACGCGCCACGATGTGTGGCAGAGCGCGGGTGTCGACGGGCTTGGGCACGTAGCCATCGCAGCCGGCCGCGCGGGCGCGCTCTTCGTCGCCCTTCATCGCGTAGGCCGTGACCGCAATTACCACGATGTGCTTGGTCGCGGGGTCCGACTTGAGCTTGCGTGTCAGCTCCAGGCCGTCCATGCCGGGCAGCTGCAGGTCCATCAGGATCAGGGCGGGCTGCGCACTGGCGACCAGCTCCAGCGCGACCTCGGCGTCCGTGGCGGTGTGCACGTCGTAACCTTTTGCCTGCAGCAAGTAGGCAATCAGCTTCAGGTTGGTTGGGTTGTCGTCGACGACGAGCACGACCGGCGCTGACATGATCGTGGTCGAGTCTACAGCGTTGTCATCGCGCTGTTGAGACCTCGCGCGTGAACTTTTTTGGGGTGTACCCAGCTGCGTACTGTCGAGAGATTGCGCTGCTCACTCCGGTGAGCGGGCAAAACCCGACAGCGGGGCCTCTGCACTCTGCCAGAACGCGGACACTTCCTCGCGCGAGTAGCAGCGGCTGGCGTCGGGCAGGCTCTGCAGCAGCACGCGGCCGTAGCTCTTGTTGCTGAGTCGGCTATCCAACACGGCCACCACGCCGCGATCACCACGCGAGCGGATCAGCCGACCGAAGCCCTGCTTGAGCGAGAGCGCGGCGCTCGGCACCAGGTACTTCATGAAGGGGGACTCGCCGCGCGCCTGCAGACGGTCACAGCGCGCCTGCACCAGCGGGTCCGATGGCACCTCGAACGGCAGCTTGTCGATGATCACCAGGCGCAGCGCATCGCCGGGTACGTCGACGCCCTCCCAGAAGCTCTGGCTGGCGAACAGCACCGAGTCGTTGCGCGCGCGGAACGTGGCCAGCAGCTCGCGCTTGGGCGCCATGCCCTGGATCAGCGGCGCGCGCGCGAGGCTCGGCGCCACCAGCGCGTGCAGGCGGCGCATGTTGTTCAACGAGGTGCAGAGCACGAACGCGCCGCCACCCGACATCGCGATCAGCGCGCGGATCTCCTCCGCCGCCGCAGCCAGGAACGCGGGGTGGCGCGGCTCGGGCAGCTGCCGCGGCAGATACAGCGCGGCCTGGCGCGGGTAGTCGAACGGCGACGGCACGCTCAGCTCCAGCGGCGCGAAGTCGAGCCCGATGCGATCCTTGAAGAACGAGAAGCTCTCGCCGGTGGTCAACGTGGCGCTGGTGAACACGGCCGTGACCGCGCGATCGAACATGCGCTCGCGCAGCACGTCGCCGATGTCGACCGGGCTGGCGCCGATGGCGGTGCGTGCGCCGCGGGTCTCGGTCCAGTTCACGTGGGTGCCGCGCTGCTCGCTGACGACGGCGAGATCTTCGCGCATGCGCGTGATGCGCTTGAACAGCTGCACCACGTTCTCGCTCTCGTGCGCGCGCGCCTTGGCCTCGCCCGCGAGCGCCTCCAGCGCGGCATCGAAGCCCTGCAGCGTGTGCGCCTGGCTGTCGAGCGCGCCGCGCGGCAACAGCCGGCGCCCCGTGTCCAGCTCGCGCGGCAAGCTGCTGAAGAACTCGCTCGCGCTGGCGAGCACCGCGGTGCTCGACGGCAGCACCTGATCGAGCGCACCGAGTGCACGCAGCGAGCGCTCGGCCTCGCGGATCAGCGCCTGCACGCGCGCACTGCTGACGCGCACGCCGAAGAACTCGGTGACCACGCCCTCGATCTGGTGCGCCTCGTCGAAGATCACCGCGTCGTAGTCCGGGATCGCGCTGCCGCCGTGCGGACCGCGCAGCGCGAGGTCGGCGAAGAACAGGTGGTGGTTGACGACCAGGATCTGCGCGTCCTCGGCCTGGCGACGCATCTTGGTGACGAAGCAGGCTTCGTAGTGCGGGCAGCGCTGGCCGATGCGCGTGTCCGAGCCGCTCGCGACCTCCGCCCACAGCGGCGAGTCCTCCGGCAGCTCCAGCTCGGAGCGCTCGCCCGTCTGCGTGCGCAGGCGAAAGTTGCGCAGCTGCGTCAGCGCGCGCGGCGCGTGCAGGTGGTCCAGCTCCGGCGACGCCATCAGCTCGCTGTAGCGGCGCAGGCACAGGTAGTTGCCGAGGCCCTTCATCATCGCGGCCGAGACCGGGTGGTCGAGGTGACGCTCCAGCAGCGGGAGATCGCGCAGGAAGATCTGTTCCTGCAGGGTCTTGGTGCCGGTGGACACCACCACCTTCTTGCCGGACAGGATCGCCGGCACCAGATAGGCCAGGGTCTTGCCGGTGCCCGTTCCGGCCTCGACCAGCGCCACCGCGTCCTCTTCGAGCGCGCGCTCGACCAGCTCGGTCATCGCGAGCTGCTCGGTGCGCTCCTCGTAGCCGGCCAGCGCACGCGAGAGCGGCCCGTCCCGACCCAAGATCTCGACCGCGGACGCACTGGCCATGGGCTGTCAGATGTAGCAGCTGAAACCCAACGCTGCGCGTTCTCGACCACTGTGGTACTTGCCGGAGACAACGTGATCCCGCTGCGCGACATCAACCCGACCCGGCGCGTGCCGTACGTGACCTACGCGTTCATCGCGATGAACATCGCGTTCTTCGTGTACCAGTACGTCGAGCTGACCCCGCCCCAAAACCAGCTGTTCGTGAACCAGCACGGGGCGGTGCCTTACTATCTGCTGTCCGGCTACGGACCCGCGCTGAGCACGCCGTTCACCAGCATGTTCATGCACGGCGGGCTCGCCCACCTGATGTCGAACATGTGGTTTTTGCACGTCTTCGGTGACAACGTCGAGGACGCGCTCGGACACCTGCGCTTCGTGGTCTTCTACCTGTTCACCGGCGTGGTCGCGGTGTTGGCGCACTCGCTGGCGCAGCCCGGCAGCCATCTGCCGCTGGTGGGCGCGTCCGGCGCGATCTCGGGCGTGCTCGGCGCCTACGTGTTGATGTACCCGCGCGCGCGGGTGGTCACGTTCGTGCCGATCTTCTTCTTCTTCGAGCTGCCGGCGGCGTTCTTCATCCTGCTCTGGTTCGGCATGCAGGTGTTCTCCAGCTGCAGCAACCTGAGCACCACCGAGACCGCCGGCATCGCGTTCATCGCGCACATCGGCGGCTTCCTCGGCGGCGTCGCCTTCATGCTGACGGCCGGCCGCCCGCGCCGTGGCCCGGTGACCTACCTGGGCGAGCGCGTCAGCGGCCGCGAGCTAAGAAGGCGCTAGTTTCCGAAGGCGCTAGTTTCCGAAGGGATTGCTGGGCAGGTCTTCCTTCGGAGCTTCCTTCGTCGGCTCGGGCTTCGCTTCCGCGGGCGGAGGCGGCGTGGCCGCGGGTTGCTCGGCCTTGGGTGGCTCGGTAGCTCCCTCGACCGGCTTCTCACTCGGTGCGTTGGCCTTGGAGGTCGGCTTC